>NZ_JBIRVR010000031.1:0-72694 GCF_044387105.1 Streptomyces sp. NPDC020379 | reverse complement strand
GCATTGGTCAGTTCATGTCGGCGCACCATGCCCAGCTCCTGCCCGGAACAGCAGCAGATCCACCACCCGGGCAAGAGCCAACAGACACTGCCTAGACGCCGGAGGCGTCCGCCCGGGCCGCGGTTCACCTCACCGCTTCTCGCTGTTCCCCTCCTGCGCGGGCGGGGTGTCGTTCGTGCCCGGAGTGGGCTTGCCCGGAGGGTTGGGCGCCTTGTCCTGCTTCGGGACTTCGACCTTGGTCTTGGAGAGGAACACCTTGCCGTTCTGCGCACCGCACGACGCCTTTTCATCAGCGGTCATCGGCCGGGTCTTCATGACCACGGCGCTCTTGACACCGTCCGTGTCATTGGGCGCCGGGCTGGTGACGGTGTCGTACCAATACCAGTTGTAGTGGCCCCAGTGCGTGTGCTTGTACCAGAGATCCCACTTCCCCTTGACCTGCTGCATGACCTGGGCCCGGGAAATCCAGCCGACCTCACCGGGCTTGACAGTCATGCCCATGCTGCCACCGTCCGAATGTTCCGTGGTCCATGAGTGCCCGTACTTCGCGGTGACACTGAGGTCGATGAGTCCGGCGATCTTTCCGCCGGCGGTGATGGAGACCTCGGCCGAATCGGTCGTCCCCACCTTGTCGGACCAGGTCAGGCCCTGGGTAGCAGGCGAGGTGGTGCAGTTGTAGAGCGTGTCCGACACCTGGTGGTAATTGCCCAGGTACGCCTTCTGGATCTCCGGGTTGGTGAATTTGCAGGTGCTGACGTCGGCACCGCTGGCGCAGTCGGCCATGACATCAGCCACGGTGGGGCGGTCGTCGGCAGCAGCGGGGAGGGTGGCGGCACCCATCGCCGTGGCCGCCGCGGCGGCCACGAGCAGAACACGCCTTCTCTTTCCCGTCCGGAAGTTCGCCATATCGTCACCTCTGACCTTTCAATCGGTTCGGAATATGCGGTTCCTCATTCCGCACGACTCACAGTGCTGCGCACACCGAGGAAAGGAACACCAAAACCTGGCAAAGACATAACGGAGCGACCTGGTTCACCAGCCTGTGCAGGCGATCGGGATTTTCTAAGAAAGAATAGAATTCTTCTATCCGCGCAGATAACTCGGCCTCGGGTTGTCCCATTCCAAACCGGAGAAACAAACCAGGACGGCCGGAGCCGTGCCCATCGTGCGCCGCCTGCCGGTCTGGCGGCCGCCGCCGTCCTCGCACTCGGAGCGAGAACCGGTGCCGCAGCCTCTCTCACCTCTACACAGCGGCGACCTAGATCATGCGGGATTCGTCCTCCGCCACCGAGAACAAGTGGACGGCGTACGTCGCGCAGCTCGCCAGGCGGCACGACATCGTTGCCGTCCAGGAGGCGGGTGAAGTACCCAGCAGCGCACAGCATGTCCGGGACTATGACATCCCCGACCAGGTCGGCGATAACTGGACGGTACGGGAGTACACCTGGCGGCCGCTGGCGGGCCTGGACTCCACCACGCTCGCCTGCCTGGCCGCCCGGCGCGAGCGCGTGACGGCCGTGACGTTCGCCGACGCCCGCCTCAAAGACGACGACCTCGCCTACGCGGCCCGCACAGCCGCCGCCGTCCCCGGCATCGACCACCACGCCGTGCCAGGAGGGAAGAAGACGGTCTACTACGCAGCCATAGACGACATCCCGGGCCTGCCGGTGACGGACGCACCGAACGCCTACGCGGTCACCGCCGCCATCAAGCGAGCCGTCCTCGCCGCCGTCGCGGAACAGCAGGGACTGGGGTGCATTTCACCGGCTCGGCCGGGGACGGGCTGCTGTCCGCGCCGCCGGTCTACATCCACGATCTGCTGCGGCGCCGCCGGCACCGCCGGGCCTGGCAACATGTCCAGGGACACGCGCGGCTGCGGAACACCTCCGTGTGGGCCGTCCTCGCCCAGCACCGGCCAGCCGCCCGCAGCACGCTCGCCGACGAGTGGCGGCATACGGCCGCCGGCCTGGAAGCCGGGCCGACCTACCTGACGCCCACCGCGTCCTCCGTGGTGCTGTTCCTGCTCGCCGGCAACGACGAGGGCCAGGCCGCCGGGCAGTACGCCGCCGCCTACGGCCTGCCCCGGCAGAAGGCCGCTGCCGACGTCCGTGCGGTCAGTGACGCGCTCGTCGCCCAGGGCCTCGCGGGAACAGTTGGTCGCCGCCGACGGGGGTGGCGACGGTGACCACCCTGGAGCCGTTCTCCACCGCCCGCACCGATCCCTTTCGCGGCCGGCTCGCCGCCGCCGCGGGTCTCGCCCTGGCCCTGGTCCTGCTGGCCCTGCCGTTCCGGCATACCGTCCGGGCCGCCCGCTGGGCCCGACGCGCCGGGCGCCGTCCCCTCGACCGGCAGCGGGCCGAGGACCTGATCGCCGCCGTGCGGCATACCGGCCGCCTGTGGCCTGTCCGGGCCGCCTGCATGGAGACCAGCCTCGGCGCCGTGCTCGCCGCAGCCCTCCTCGGCCGCCGCCTGGACTGGTGCCTGGGGGTGCGGTTCTGCCCGCCGCCCACCGAGTACCGCGCCTGGGCATCCCTACCCGAGGACGGCCCGGTCGGCGAGTGCACCGAGGCCGGATGGCACCACTACGTGGCCCTGACGATCAGAACCCCGTCAACCTTGCGCGTCAATGTGGCGATTCATGTGTCCCCCAAATGCGAGCGCCCGTTGAGGAACGCGTCCCGTCCCCAACTCCCCAAGGAGCCAACCCCCATGACCACCGCCGTCTCCCCCGCCGTCGCACAGGCCGCCGCGAGAGTCCCCGAGCGGCACTACACGCACAACGAGGCCCAGGGCGAGACCATCCACCGCACCAACCCGACGTTCGTCCGCCGGGATCTGTCCTTCCTCGGCGTCGAAGCGGGCAAGAACGTCCTGGAGATCGGCACCCGATCCGGCCTGACCGGCGGCCTGCTCGCCGAACTGGTCGGCCGGACCGGGCACGTCGTCTCCCTCGACATCGACCCGTTCCTGACCCGCTGGGCGAACCACATCCACGACGCCCGCGGGATCGGCAACATCCGCTGCCACGCAGTCAACGGAACCGAAGGCTTCCCCCGGGAAGGCGCCATTCCACCGCCTGGGCGCCTGGTGCACCCCGCCCCGGCTGCCGAAGGCGTGGGTCGAGCAGGTCAATGACGGCGACCTGATCGTCGCCACCCTGCCGAACGCCCCCGCAACACCTTCGCCGTCCCGCCCCGGTGGGTGGACTGGGAGAACCGCGTCCCGGCCACCTCGTGGATCTCCCTCGCCTGGCGTGATCAGGACGACTGGAAGAACTCCGCCGCCCACGCCACCCTCGACAAGCTCTTGGACCCCGGTCACACCGAGCAGTACCAGGGCAGGGCCATCGACTGGTCCAGCCTGCGCCTGTGGCTGGCCGCCACTGGGGTCCGGCTGACCATGGCCGAACTGGCCGAAGACGTCCCCGGGCTGGGGCACTCCACCCGTCACTCAGTCGCCGTGATCCAGGAGGACGGCACGATACTCGCCGACTGTGCCGGCTCCGGCTCCCTGACCGTCCTGCGCGGCTGGCTCGCCGCGTGGGAGGACGCCGGACGCCCCGGCCTCGACGCCTACGTGCCCACCCTCGTGCCGGACATGGACGCCGACGTTCCGGGCTGGGACCTCCGCCTCAGCCGGTAACGTCTTCGGCGGCCATAAAACCGCGGGTCGCGCGCCTCCTCACCGCAGACGAAAAGGCGCGACCCGCATTGTCCGCCATCAAAGCCCGTACCTGGCCCTCTCACCAGCAACTCAGCGCACGGAACGGCTGGTTGTCATACCCGGTCGCCGTGATGAGCGCATGGACGATTCCCTCAGCGTTCCCGCACTCCAGGACCAGCAGATCCCCGCCTGGGCCAGCACGGTCCCCTTACGAAGGGGGCACCGACGGAGAACTGTCCGCCGATCAGGTTTTTGAGGTGCGGGACCACATGCTTACGGGCAGTCCTGGCACACGGACCAAACCTCCCGCAGAAGGGCTCTGTGGTCCTCGCCGTAGGTGGCCACAGCCGCGTACACCGCATCAAGTGCTGCCTGGAGCGGATCGGCTTCAGCGGCGCCGAGCAGCGCGGGGATGGCCATGTGCGGCTGGGACATGCGTAGGTTCGGGTCCGGCGCGCCGATCGTGAGCATCGCCATGCGGGACGTCGGCGGTCCAGTCGGGCTCGACCGCTTCACCATGGCAGCCGCGGGGCCCACGACCAGTGAGGTGTGCTCGGGCCATGTCATCGGCGTGTGCGCCCCTTCGTGAGCGGGCGGCTGGAAGGGAGGCCGTTCGGGCGGGATGGCCCTGCCGACGGTCCTGTCGGGGACGCGCGGGTCGGATTCCAGGATCTGCCAGACGGGGGCCGGGTCATCGAAGGGAGGCGCCAGCGGGCGCCCTTGGGCCAGGGCGACAAGTCCCTCGGCGACCCAGTCGAGATCTGCCAGACCGGCCGCCTCGCACGCGCGTCGTGCCGCCAGCAGGGCCACCGCTCGCTGAGCCTCGGGACCGGCGGCGTCGATAGCGTGAACGAGGGCCGGGTCGAACTCGAGCAGGCCGCGTACGTTGCCCCTGACGTTGCGCAGGGTCTGGGTGGGCAGTTGTCCGCCCCAGTCCCATCGTTCGTAGGCGAGCTGGCGTTCTGCTTCTGCCTGTTCCTGTGCGAGGCGGGCAAGGCGTTCGGCCTCGGCGCGTTCTGCGGGCGTGGGAGGCGGCGGCTGCCGGCGGGCGTAGTCGTGCCAGTAGGCGGCGATCTCCGAGGACTGCTTCAGAATGCGGTCCGTGGCAGGCTGAGCAGGCCAGAACTGCAGGAGGTAGCAATCAATTTGGGGCTCAGCGTCCAGCCGGGTGTCCCGCTCGCGCGCCTCGTCCATGCCTCTTGCGCAGTAGCGCACCCGGTAGTCGGTCTCTTCCAGGCCCAGCTCCCAGCATGCCTCACCCGCCCATTGCAGGAGCATGCTGTTGCCCGAGACGGGCCGGAAGGACACCTCCACCACGTCCTCCCACACCGCATCCAGCGACGGGGCCCGGTCATGCACTTCGACGGTGAAGCCGACGCTGCCGGTATGCAGCCCCGTCGTCAGCCACAGCGCACCGGGCATCGCCGCCCCGCAGAGCCCACTGTTCTGCCCGGCGAACGCCTCCGCGAGGTCCAGGCCGAAGCTGTCTGGGGCGCTTTCGACATAGATCTGACCGTAGTGAACATGGACCTCGCCGTCGACCGGCCTACGCATCCCTGCCCCCTTCACTTCCAGTAACAGACCACCCCCGGCAGCCTACGGTGCAGCACTGACACTGCCGTCGGCCCAATACCCGAACCGCACCTGCCAGCGGTCGATCTCTTGACGGGATTCCCGGCCCTGCAAAACAGCTCCCCGGGCGGTTGGAGGAGATACTCATGGTCTGTCACCGTGGGTAGTTACGGGTCGCCCCACGAAACTGCCAACAGGGCAACGCGGAGATCGATCTTGACCTCAACTTTGCTTGAGGTTCTACGGTGCTTGCACCAGCGATCATTCCTAGGGGGTACCGCACATGACGACTCAGCACACACCCGACGCCGAACTCGCCGCTCAGCCGGCTGCGTACTGGACCGGAGTGGCCTACGAGGCCATCATCTCGTTCACCCGATCCCAGCAGGCCGAACTGGGCTTCACCCAGCCCCAGTTCTGGCTGCTGCGCAATCTGTCGAAGAACGACATCTCACCCGACGGCCGCGGCATGACCATCCCTGAACTTCAGCAGGCCATGAGCTCTTACATCAGGCCCGAAGACGACCTGAAGGCAGAGGCGGAAGTCCTGCTGGAGCGCGGTTGGCTCACCCACGATGCCGGGGGACGACTGTGGATCACCGAGTCGGGCGAGGAGGCTCGTGTCGGTCTCAAGCAGCACGCCCCGGCCATCCGGGCCCGTATCCACCAGGGCATCGATGACGCCGACTACGTCACCACACTGAAAGTGCTCCAGCAGATGATCCGAAACGCGGGCGGCACCCTGGCGTAGCCGCCCCCCGCCTGCACCGAGTGGGGCCCCTTCACCAGCCAGCATCTGGGTCTCAAGCGGAGCTCGAACGGCATGTTTCAGTCGTACTCCAGTGCTGGCCCCCTGCCCTGCTCGGCGCCCGGTCACAGCCGATCCGCCATGAGCCTCGCACTCGTGCTACCTGCGCGTTCTTCACAGACTCCCATGGCCCTGAGGAGCACTGTCAGAGGCCATCCTGAGGAAGGTGAAGCGCGCTGTCATACGGGCCGGGCGGGATGTGGAGGGTGACAGTGTCGTCATCGCCGAAGCGCAGCACGTTGTCCCTGCGGTGCGGGCTGAGCGCGGCGATGTCGTCGGGGCTCAGCTCCCAGCCCTGGGCGGCCGTC
Source organism: Streptomyces sp. NPDC020379 (assembly GCF_044387105.1). Taxonomy (NCBI): domain Bacteria; kingdom Bacillati; phylum Actinomycetota; class Actinomycetes; order Kitasatosporales; family Streptomycetaceae; genus Streptomyces; species Streptomyces sp. NPDC020379. The sequence continues at coordinate 66,343 of NZ_JBIRVR010000031.1, read as the reverse complement.
TGGCGCAGTGTGTCGGTCATGTCGACGATGGTGGAGAAGATGCTGTTGGCCATCAGGTCGAGGAACTTGATGGCCTTCTCCTGAAGTTCGGGGGTCGCGGGGAGCGCAGGTAGCCGTCCCCGCCGAAGTGCAGCCATTTCGTGTACCCGTTGTATGCCTCGGCCTTGTTCGTGGCCCTGGTGATCTGCTCCCGCAGCTGTGGGTCCGACAGGTAGCGGAACAGGACGATCGTCCGGACGGCGTGGCCGACCTCGCGGAAGACCCGGTAGATCTGGTTCTTGCGGGATTGGCCTCCGACTCGTTCGCGAGGAGCGAGCCGATGAGGTAGACGGCTTCCCACACCCCGCAGGGGATGAACCGGGAGAGGAGCGCGACGTAGGTGTCGGAGACGGGGTGGTGGGCGATCCCGCCGTAGCCGCAGTGGCGGATCGAGGTCTCGGCGAGGAGGTTGTCGATGACGGTGTCCATCATGGTGCCGTCCACCGCCGCCACCGACCCCTCACCCCGCGCCGCCGTCAGGTCCAGGACGATGTGGGCGTTGACGACGTCGGCCCCGCATCGGTTGAGGACCGGGATGGTGCAGTGGCGCTGAGCGATCGCGCCGAACTCGTGCGCGGCCACGCTGCCCCGCATGTGGCGCACCGCCTGGGCGGGGCCGAGCCCGGAACCGTAGACGAACGCGGTGGTCACGTAGCGCGACAGGGGCTCCTTCAGCTTCGGCTCGCTGCCCGAGCGCAGGCCGGGCCGCTTCCACTACCAGGTGTTCCCGAACCGCAGACCGAGCAACGGGCGGGCCCGGTAGCGGTTGTTCGGGGCGTTGGGGTTCGGGTTGGGGGCTGCGGCTCGGAACGATCCGCAGCCCCCGGTCATTGGTCCGGTGGTCGTCCACCGCCGTGACCGTCGTGGCGTCTTCGCGGTCCGCAGGGTCCGCGGACGGTTGTCTCTGCTCAACGGTCAAGACCTCCCGTCAGCCGGAGGAGACGGGAGATCAGCGCGGCCGTTAGGCAGCTGGTGCGGCGGCTCCGCGCCAAGGCCCCGGGATCGTCCCGGGAAGGCGCACCGGCCTGGCGATACATCGCATCGGGGCCGAACGCCGAAAAGGCAAGCGGTCGTTGCCGTCAGGCATCGGCCGGCGCCTCGTGCGGGGTGCCGGTGGCGAAGGAGGCGTTCCGCTTCGTCATCGCGCTCCCCGGGTGTGGGGGATGCGCCCGGCTGTGGATGCGGGCCGCGTCCTCGTAGGGCAGGTCCAGCGCGTGGGCCAGCCACTCCGCGGAGCACCCCTCGCAGCCGAGGATCCAAGCCGCGTGCACGCGCCCGTCGTACCGGGCACCGGGCGGGGGCGCCGCCAGGGAGGACTCGGGATCCTGGAGCAGATAGTCGGCCGGGGCACCGCCGAGGGACAGCCGTACGGTGGGCAGCGGCGGGCGGGACCGTACCAGGACTCCCGGCAGGGCATCCGGCTCCGCGGCTCCGGTGGCAGGCGGGGTGTCCGTGGAGCCGTTCAGGGGCCGCAGTACCCGGGCGTCGGGTATCGCCTTGGCGCAGTGCGCGCACATCTCGGCGAGGTGCCACACCCGGCCCGCGCAGGTGTGGGTGATCACTTGGTGGACGGCCCGTTCCTGGCACCCGGGGACGGACCAGGCGTGCCATGAGCAGTTCTCCTCGCCGCAACGGCACTTGGTCGCCGGTGGCACCGGTCCGGCCGCGCGTCCGTGGGAGGCGAGGTGGCCCGCCGCGGCCGTCCGGGCGGCCGCGGGCGACGCCAGCGGGAGCGGTTCGGGCCGGCATCCGGGTTCGCAGCACCGGAGCGTCAGCGGTCCCGGCCGCGGATACCAGTCCGAGGTGATCCGTACGGTCCACAGCCGCCCGGTGTGCTGTCCGGTGTGCTGCGCCATTTCTGCCTCCCGGGGGTCCGGATCCGCTTTTCGCACATGGGTGTTCGTCCCAGGGTGCGGTCTCGGGCCCTGGGGCGGCATCCTCCGGCGAGGGGGTTCACCGGCCGGTCGGCCGGTCCACCGATCGGGGGAGGCGGCACCCGCGCCGCCCTGTGATCCCTCGACCGGACGACGCACCGGGCCGGCTTTCCTCAGCCGGTCGGTGGAGCCAACAGAACCCGATTCAAAGGCTTATGAGGCAATTCGACAGGGAAAAACCGATACATCCCCAAAGACCGAAGGCGGTGCGCCTTCACCGCACCGCCCACCTGGAATGAGATGACCGCCCATGGACGCGCATATCCACACGCTCTCCCGGACGGCGATGGTCCCCGTCGCCGCCGTCGACGCGCGCGGGGCCGTCGCTCTCTGGAGCCCCGCGGCCCGGCACCTGCTCGGCTACACCTCCGGCGAGATCGTCGGGTCCCCCGCCATCCGCCTCCTCACGGCGCCTCTGCCGGAACCGGCCCGGCGCTCGCTGGTGGAAGGCACATCGTGGCGGGGCACCGTGCCGGCCCTCCACCAGGACGGCAGCATCGTGCGCGTCACCGTCGAGACGTGCTCCCGGCCGACCGGGGACGGCTGTGTGAGGTGGGTGCTCTTGGCCGCGCCCACGGCCGGCACCGGGCTGCGCAACGCGATGCGGGCGACCCTGAAGGAGTGGGCGTACGACCAGTCCCCGTTCGCCCTCGCCACCTATGACCACGAGAACCGGCTGATGAGCATTAACGCGCAAATGCTCCGCCGCTCCGGTGATCTCGTGGAGGAGGACATAGTGGGACAGCGCCTCGAGGAAATCCACCCAGGCCCGCCGTTCGACGCGTTCACAGGCATGTTGGACCAGGTACTGCGCACTGGGCATCCGCTTCGCGCGGACGCCTTTTTCCGGTCGCCGGGCGACGCCGGGAAGCGCGCCTGGGCCTGCTTCTTCGATCCGCTCAAGGACCGGACCGGGCACGTACGGGGGGTGTCCGCCGCCACTCTCGACATCACGGAGCAGTACCGCACCCAGCAGCGCCTGTCCCTGGTGAACGACGCCGGGGCCCGCATCGGCACCACGCTGGACATCGCGCGTACCGCCGAGGAGCTGGTGGACGTCACGGCCGGGCGGTTCGCCGACTTCGTCAGCGTCGACCTGCTGGACTCCGTCGTCCGGGGTGAGGAGCCGCGGCCCGGCGGGGTCGACGGCACCGCCCCGCTCCGCCGCGCCGCGGCCCGCGGCGGCAGCCCCCGGCCGCGCGGAACCAGCGGGACGCACTCCTATCTGCCGCACTCCCCGACCGCCCTCGCCCTGGCCTCCGGCAAGCCGTCGCTGCACCACATCGGCGAGCCGGGCTTCAGCGAGTGGGTGCGGGACACCCCGGCTCTCCCCGACGGGGTCCGTGCCCGCGGGGTCCACTCCGTGCTCGCCGTGCCGCTCAACGCCCGCGGCATCGCGCTGGGCCTGGCCCTTTTCGTACGCCAGGGGGACTCCCCGCCGTTCGACGCGGACGACCTCCTGCCCGCCCAGGAGATCGCGGCGAGAGCCGGGGTGTGCATCGACAACGCGCGGAGGTACACACAGGAGCGCGCGGTCGCCGTCACCCTCCAGCGCAGCCTGCTCCCCAGCCGGCTGCCCGATCAGGACGCGGTGGAGGTCACTTCCCGGTATCTGCCCGCCTGCACACAAGCGGGTGTCGGGGGCGACTGGTTCGACGTCATCCCGCTGTCCGGTGCCCGGGTCGCGCTCGTCGTCGGCGACGTCGTCGGCCACGGGCTCCAGGCGTCCGCCGTCATGGGCCGGCTCCGCGCGGCCGTCCGCACCCTCGCCGACCTCGAACTGCCGCCGGACGAGCTCCTCACCCACCTCGACGACCTCGTCATCCAGCTGGCGCAGGACCAGGCGGCCGAGTGCGCCGACGATACGCGGGCCGCGGTGCGGGAGACGGGCGCGACCTGCCTGTACGTGGTCTACGACCCGGTGTCCCGGATGTGCGCCGTCGCCCGTGCCGGGCATCCGGCCCCCGTGCTCGTCTCCCCCGACGGCGTGGCCCGGTATCTGGACATGCCCAGCGGGCCGCCGCTCGGCCTGGGCGGCCTGCCCTTCGAGGCCACGGAGCTGGAGCTGCCGGAAGGCAGCCTCCTCGCCCTCTACACGGACGGACTGGTCGAGGGCGGCGACGACCATGACATCGGCGTCGGCCTGGACAAGCTGAGCGCCGCTCTCTCGGGCCCCGCCGCACCGCTCGAGCGGACATGCGACGCCGTGCTCGGCGCGCTGCTGCCCGGCCGGGCGGAGCGGCACGCGGACGATGTCGCGCTGCTGCTCGCCCGTACCCGTGTCCTGGGCGCCTCGGACGTCGCCGACTGGGAACTGCTCTCCGACCGTGCCGCCGTCGCCGACGCCCGCAAGCGCGCGTCCGGGCAACTGGCCGCCTGGGGGCTGGAGGAGCTGGACTTCACCACCGAGCTGATCGTCAGCGAACTCGTGACCAACGCGATCCGGTACGGCCACGCCCCGATCCGGCTGCGTCTGATCCGCGGCGCCGGCGCGCTGATCTGCGAGGTCTCCGACACCGCCCACACCTCGCCGCGGATGCGGCGGGCCCGGATCCTGGACGAGGGAGGCCGCGGTCTGCTCCTCGTCGCGCAGTTCGCCGAGCGGTGGGGCACCCGGTTCACCCCGGAGGGCAAGACCATCTGGGCGGAGCAGCCGCTGGCCGCCGCCGGGTGAGCACCCGCCGGCGCGCTCACCCGGGAGCGGCCGTGGCGTCGAGCAGATGCCGTACGACGTCGAGCAGTTCGTCCGGGTCGGCCGCCGCGAGTTCGGTGAGCGCCCCGGAGCCGCGGGCGAGGAGGATTCCGGTGAGGGCCGCCACGGCCAGTTCGGCCCGCAGCCGCGGCTGCGGCACGCTGTCGCGGGCGAAGCGCTCGTGCAGCGGGGTGACCAGCCTCGCGTACAGCTGGTCCCGGGAGGCGTCCTGGACCGCGGGGTCGTCGTGGGGCACCAGCGCGGCGCGGACCACCGGGCCGGGGCCCCGGTGCGGCGTCCTGCTCAGCAGGCCGCGCAGCCTGTCCTCGTCGAGGAGGTCGGCGGGCGCGCTTCCGTCGGAGTCGGCCCGCATGACGGCGATGTAGAGCTGTGTCTTGCCGCCGAAGTAGCGGGCGATCAATGCGGCGTCGACACCCGCGCGTTCGCCGATGTCCCGGGTGGTGGTGCGCTCGAATCCCCGCTCGGTGAAGAGCTCCGTCGCCGCGTCGAGCAGCAGCTCGCGGCTGCGGCCGGCATCCCGTCGGCGTACGGGCGGCGCGCCGGTGGTCTTCTCCGGGCGCACCGGCCCCTCCGCCTTCACGGGGTGCTCCGGACGCCCGGCACCTGCCGGGGCGCGGGCGCCCCGCCTTCGGCTGTCGCCGTGTCGCGGCTGCTGTCTTTCACCGTCAGCTCCTCGTCGTCCCTGGTCCGGGTGTCCGTCGCCGCGCCCCGCCGGCGCGGCAGGACGATGGCCACCATCATCGCGGTCATCCAGATCGCGCAGCCGGTCAGGGCGGCGATCAGGTATCCGTCGCCGGACGGCAGGGTGTGCCCGGCGGGGGTGTGCGCCTGGAGCACCGTCGCGCTCAGGGCGCTGCCGGTGGAGTAGCCGACGGCGCGGAGGACCTGGTTGAAGCTGATGGCGCTGCCGGTCTCGCGGGCGGGGACGGAGCCGACGATGAGCCCGGGTATGACGGCGAAGGTGCAGCCGACGCCGAGTCCGGTGATGCCCATGGCGAGGAAGAGCTCCCAGAGGGCGCTGTGGGCGAGGGCGAAGCTCAGCGTCGAGACGAGTGCCACGGCGCAGCCCAGGGGCAGTACGAGCCGGGTGGAGGTGTGCCGCGTGAGCACCGGCGCCACCTTGCCGGCGGCGACGCTGGCGGCCGAGAAGGGCAGGAGGATCAGGCCGGTGACGGCCACCGACGCGCCGAAGCCGTAGCCGGCCGTGGCGGGGGTCTGCGCGAAGCGTGTGACGAGCGACATCAGCAGGTAGATCCCGGTGCCCGCGATCAGGATGGTCACGTCGGCGGTGAGTACGGTCCGGTCCTTGAGGAGCCTGAGGTCCACCAGCGGGTGCGCGGTGCGCAGTTCGTGGACCGTCCACCAGGCCAGCGCGGCGAGCGAGGCCGCGATCAGGCCGAGCAGGCGCGGTGAGGTCCAGCCCCAGGTGCCCCCTTCGCTCAGGACGAGCAGCAGTCCGGCGAGGGCGGCGCCGAACAGCACGGCGCCGAGTACGTCCAGGGGGTGCGGCGTCAGGTGGCGGGTCGGGGGCAGCACGCGTGCGGCGCCCGCCAGGGCGGCGGCGCTGATGACCGCTCCGAACCAGAAGGCGGCGTGGAGGCCGAGGGACTGGGCTATCAGGCCGGTCAGGGGGTAGCCGAGGCCGACCCCGGCCACGGTGGTGATCGACAGCAGGGCGACCGCCGGCCGGGAACGGTCCGGCGGCAGGCAGTCCCGGGCGGTGGCGATGGCCAGCGGTGTGAGGCCGGCCCCCACGCCTTGCAGCGCCCGTCCCGCGATGAGGGATCCGAAGCCGAGCGGCAGGGCGGCCAGCACGCTGCCGATGAGCATGACGGCCGCGGCGCCCAGGATGACCGACCGCCGCCGGGGGCCGTCGCCGAGCCTGCCCATGGTGGGCGTGGCGACGGCGCCGACCAGCAGCGTGATGGTCAGTGACCACTGGGCGTCGGAGAGCGAGACGTGGTCGGCGGCGGCGATCCGCGGTACGAGCGGAGCGCCGAGGCTGCTGATCACCGCCACCGCCATGCCGAGGAAGACGAGGGCGGCCATCAGTGCCTGCGGCCGCCGCAGGGGCGGTTCCGGTTGCGGTCCCATGCCGTACCTCCTGAGTCATCAAGTGATGTCATCAGACGATGACACAGGGGGCGGTTGTCAGCAAGTGATGACAAGGGTGGGCGCGGCACCGCCGCGACCGGCCCACGAGGCCGCCCGCCGGTGTGGGCGGGCGAAACCCCGTTCCACCGAGGGGTCCACCGGCCGGCGGACTCCCCCGCGGGGCCGCCGTTCCTAGGGTTTTAGCCGGTCATCACGGCACATCGAACCCGAAAGGCGGCAGCGTCATGGCGAATCCCACAGGCCGAGTGATCGTCGGAGTGAAGGGAGCACCGGGCAGCCTCCCCGTGCTGCGGCGCGCCCTGGAGGAGGCCCGCCGGTACGGCGCGGAGCTGCACGCCGTGATCGCCTGCCCGGTGCCGGAGAGCACGGTCGCCGGGCCCTGCTGGATGGGCGGGCCCGGGGCGCGGGACGAAGAGCGCAAGACCGCGGCCCGCACCCTGTACCGGGCCTGTGTGACGGCCCTCGGCGACTCCTTCGGCGGCGTCGACTTCACCGCGTTCGTGGCACTCGGCCGGCCGGGCACCGTGCTGGTGGACTACGCCGGCCGGCAGGACGACATCCTGGTGATCGGCACGGGGACGGCGGGCCGCCCGCGCCTGTTCGGCGGTTCGGTGACCCGCGACTGCGTCCGGCACGCCCGGTGCCCGGTCCTGCTGGTGCCGCCCTCCGAACTGGCCCGCGAGTACCGCAAGGGGCTGCGCCGCTGGAACGGCTGGGTCAGGAAGCAGGCCGACGAGATCGCCCGCGCGGCCGTGCGCCAGGACATCAGCCGGCTCTGAACACGGATCCGGGCCGGCGGACGCGGTCGAAGCCGTTCCACCGATCGGCTCCCGCGGTTCCCCCGGGCCCTCGCCCACCGGCCGGATCCCCGTGGACACACACGGTCCGTAGCGTCGGAAGCACGGATACCCACGGCGCCCGAGGGCGCCCGCGAGAAAGGCGAAGGACATGTCGGAGATCGTGCAGCGCGTCATCGTCGGCGTGAACGGCTCGGCGGGCAGCGTGGCGGCCCTCCAGCAGGCCGCGCGGGAGGCCGCCCGCCACGACGCCGTCCTGTGTCCGGTGATCGCCTGGGCACCGCCGGGCGGAGAGGCGGCCGACGCTGTCAACCCCGCTCCCCTGGACGTCCGCGCCTACTGGGAGCGCGCGGCCCGCGACCGGCTGACGGAGACCTGCGACGACGCGCTCGACGCGGACACGCGCCGCGGCCTGAAGATCTACCCCCGGGTCGTCCGCGCCCAGGCCGGTCCGGCGCTGGTGGCGCTCTCCCGCCACGAGAAGGACATGCTCGTGATGGGGGCGGGCAGCCACGGCCCCGTCCACCGCTTCCTCCACGGCTCGGTCAGCCGGCACTGCCTCAAGCACGCCCACTGCCCGGTGCTCGTCGTCCACCCCGAGGAGACGGACGGGGAGGCCGCGCCCGACGGCGGGCCGCACTCCCGTCCCCGCCTCGCCCCGACGGCCGCCCCGGCGCACCCCGAGCGCTGACGGAGGAAGAGCCCGGGCCGGGCTCCGCTCACCGCCCGGTGCCGCCCGCCAGCTTCCTCTCGTACCTCACCTCCGGGAAGGCCCAGCTGTGGTCGATCACCTTGACCCCGAAGACGCGGAGGTCGGCGAAGAACGATCCGTTCAGCTCCAGCCCCGCGTAGAGCCCCCAGTCCGTCTTCACGTCCTTCTTCGAGGGCGCGCCCTCGGCGGACCCGGTGGCCGTGGCCTTCAGATAGGGCATGGCGTCGGCCTCGACGCCGACCGAGCCGTACAGGCCCAGCCGGGCGTGGCTGCCGATGCCCGCCTTGGCGGTGGCCGCGCCCTGGATCCGGGCCGGGGTGCCCTGCGTGGTCGGCTCCGGGCTCGTCAGCGCGGACCAGCCCTTGTTGACGTCGTAGCGGGCGCCGACCTCCAGTCGCCCGTCGGTGCGCTGCTCGGCGTCGACCGTGATCTTCCCGTCGGCCGAGACGTCGTAGAAGTAGTCGACCTTGAGGTTGAGGACGATCGGCACCGGGCCCAGCCAGACGGTCTTGTCGACGTCGACCTCGGCGGCCGGGATGTGCAGCGGCTTGTGGCCGGTGTCGTACGAAGCCGATCCCTCCGCGTGGACCTTGACCCCGGCGCCGTAGTCCGCGGCCACGCCGATCTCCGCTCTGGACGGCGCGTAGCCGTACCAGTGGGCCCGCTCGTAGGAGAACAGCATCTCGGGGCGCAGCTCCATCGACGCGGACAGCGCGGAGGAGTTGCCCTGCGTCGGCTTGACGCCGTCGGGCATGGGCACGTCCACATCGAGCCGGATGCTCTGGCCACCGGCTTGCCCGGCGGTGGCATTCCCACCCTTGGTGAGCGGCTTGACCTTGAGGTCGGCGGCGGTCAGCGGAGTACGGAGGTCGGCCTTGGCGTCGCCGAGCGCGTCGACCAGGTCCGCCGGTGCGGTGTCCACGGTCACCGAGCCGTCGGCGGCCGGCCGGGTGGCCACCACCTTCACCAGGGCGCCGTGGGGTGCCACCGCGGTGGCCGGGCTCGCGATGACGTCCCCGGGACGCAACTGTGCGGCGGACGCTCCGCCGTTGGCCGCCTTGCCGGCGGACAGCACCGCGTGGCCGCCCGCCTCGTCATACCCGGTCAGGCGGCTGTCGCCGAGCGGTACCACGGTGGTGGCACCGTCGGCCCCGCCGCGGACGACGGTCACGGCGCCCTTGTCGGCCGGACCGCCCGTGGCTGTCAGGACCGGCGGGGTCCGGTCCGCCGGGCCGGACCCGGCGGCGGCCGCCGGTATCGCGGACAGCGGCGCGGCGATTCCCGTGACGATGAGCGGTACGAGCAGGTGTCGGGCGGAGAACTTCATGGATTTCCCTCACGGTGAAAGGCCGTATCCGGCCCACGGCCGCACATGGCCGTGCGTTCGCCCGATGACTCAACCCCGGTACGAGAACGAGTTCAAGGAGAATTCGTCCAAGGAGAGATAGGCGCGTTCTATGGAGCCGAATCACGGAGCGGGAAATCTCTCCCTCCGCCAGCTGGAATACGTGGTGACCGTCGCCCGCGAGGGCAGACTGACCCGGGCCGCCGAACGGCTGCACGTGACCGAGCCCACCATCTCCCAGCAATTGCGGGCCCTCGAACGGATCATCGGCACACCGCTTTTGGAGCGGCACCCGGACGGCATCCGCCCGACCGGCCCGGGTGAGGCGTTCCTGCCGTACGCCCGGTCGGCGCTGCGGTGCGCGCACGAGGCCGCCTCGGCGGCACGCGCGGCAGCCGAGGGCGCGAGCCGGGCCCTGCGGGTCGGTACGGTCCGCGCGGGGCTGCCCGCGGAGGTGCTGCCGGGGCTCCGGCAGTGGGTGGCGTCCCGGCCGGGCACATCACTGGCCCTGCGTCCGTTCACCGGCGGCCGATCACTCCAGGAGTCCGTGGCCGCCGGCACGGTGGACCTCGGGGTCGGGCCGCGCCCGGTCGGCTGGACCGGAGAGGTCCACACCCTCTGCACCGAGGAGTACGTGCTCGTGTGCGCTGCGGACGACCCGCTGCGCGAGGGCGAGGCCCATGTGGAAGACCTGGCCGACCGGCAGTGGATCGGCTACGGCGGCGTCGGCCAGAGCCTGGAGGACGTGCTCGCCGACGTCTGCGGCGACCACGGGTTCCGGCCGCGGGTCACGGTGAAGGTGACACAGGCGGAGGCCGCCGTGGCGCCCGCGGCACACGGGGTCGGGCTCGCGCTCGTACCGAAGGACGTGCTCGACGCGGAGCAGCGCCGGTCGGCCGTCCGGCTCGTCCCGCGGCTGCTCCGGGAGATCACGGTGTACACGGCTCCGCACCCGCCCGCCGACGCGGCCGCCTGCGCCGAGGCGCTCGCCGCCGGGACCCGGCCGGCACCCGACACGCCCTGACGCGTGCCTCGCCCGGCCACGAAGCCGACGTCCGCCGACAGCAGATGTGGCACCGTGGCGGTCCGGTGTCCCGTCTCACGCCGATCGGCCGCCCTCACGCGTGCGGGGCAGCCGGATCTCCACCCGTACGCCATCACCCTTCGAGCCGTTCACGATGAACGTCCCTCCCGCGCTCTCCACCCGTACGCGGTGGCTGGCCAGCCCGATGTGGCCCTGGGCGACGCGCACGGCGAGCACGGCGGGGTCGAAGCCGACGCCGTCGTCGCACACGGTCACCACCGTGTCGTCACCGTCGTGCCGTAGGCCGATCCGCACCCGCCGCGCCCGCGCGTGCCGGACGACGTTCGTCAGGGCCTCCCGCGCCGCCGAGTACAGCAGTTGCTCTCGGGGGACGTGCTCCGGGACCGAGAGATCGTAGTCGACCGTGAATCCGCCGCGCTGAGCGGCCCGTTCACCGGCCTGGCGCAGGGCCGCGCCCAGCCCGATGGCGACGAGGATCTGCGGGTGCAGGTCGAGGACGACCTCCCGCAGTTCGGCGACGGTGGCGCGGACGGACGCCTCCGCCCGGTCCAGGGCCGCCGGCCACGTCTCGGGCGCGTCCGCCGCCTCCTCCATGTCCTGGCAGGCGGTGAGGAGAGTCTGCACAGCGCCGTCGTGCAGGGCGTCGGCCAGCTCGGCCCGTTCCCGTTCCTCGGCGGCGAGAGCGTCACCGAGGAGCGCGTCGCGGGTCGTGAGGAGTTGCCTGACCCGTTCGGCACGGCGGGCCAGCAGGCGACCGATCATCGTGCACACGGCGACGAGCCACAGCAGATAGGCCCCTTGGAGCCCGGCGTGCAGATCGGTCCCACCGGGCACGGACAACGGATCGGAGAGCAGGAGCAGTACGTAGACGACCGCGCACAGACCCCCGACGGCGGCGGTGATCCCCGGCCGTTGCCACAGGACGGTGGCCATCGGCAGGAGAAAGTACGCGAAGCGCACCGGGGAGGCGGAACCGCCGGAGAGCGCCGCGAGTCCGCCCAGCACCGCCAGGTCGACCAGGAGGATACCGAGCGCCCGCCGGAGCCCGCCCCGGCTGCCGAGGTGGGCCTCCAGCGCCAGGACGGCGCTCCATGCCGCGTATCCGGCGAGCAGCACGAAGAATGTGGCGCTGTCGTCGCGGGGCCCGGCGGTCAGTCCGGCGATCGTCAGGGGCACCAGCAGCGGGATACGCAACCATGCCGCGTAGCACCGGAGTTGCTGGTCGGCCCCGCCGGTGCGGTCACCCCCGCGCGTGTCGGCGACGCGGCGGCGGGAGAGCAGGGCGCGGACCCCGCACGGGGGCCCGCAGGGGTGAACGCCCATGGGGTACCTCCTCGACTCCTCTGCCGGTGCGGCGCGTTCGCGTCACGCGCCGCGCTGACGCCGCCGCTCCCGCGCGGACAGACGGTGTCCGGTCGACGGTGCGGACCGCGGAGAGGGCGGACCGGGTCCCTGGCACCTCACGAACGTTCAGACGCCGACGACCGGGAGGCGGACGGCCGTTCATACACCGTGGCTCCCGCTCCGGGCGTCCGAGGGGACGACCAGGACGGGGCACGGGGCGTGCGCGAGGCAGAAGCGGGTGACCGGGCCCAGCCGGTTCCGGTGACCGCGCCCGCGCGTGCCCGCGCCGACCACCAACAGGTCCTTGGAGCGGTCCAGCAGTGCGACCAGGGCTCCTCCGGCGGGACCGGGCACCACCAGCGGGCGGACGCGTATTTCCTCGGGACTGACGTCGAGAACGGTCTCGCAGATCTTCTGCAGACGGTCGCGGGCCGCCGCCGCCCAGAGGCCCTTCAGCGTGAGCGAGGACGGGTGGGTGGGGTCCGGCGGCTGCCGGTCGGGCGGGGTCCAGGTGATCACCGGACAGAGGTCGGCTCCCGCGTCCAGCGCCTCTCCGGCGCCTCGCAGCAGGACTTCCGCGCTGTCCGGCCCCCCGTCCACTCCGACGACGACGCGTGTCAATCCGGCCATGGGAGGCTCCTTCCGCTCACGCGGGTCCGGGTCGGACCCGCACTCCCCACGCTAGGAAGACCCGGCTCCCGCCCGGATCAGCCATCCGGTGGAGGAGCCGGACCGGGCCCGCACCCTCCGATCGGCGGCCGCGGGCCGTACGGCTCACGGTCCGGCCGCCGCGCCCCCGCTCAGCGCGGGCTCCCGGACCCGGCGGGGCTCCTCCTGGCGGACCGCCCCCAGCCGGCGCAGACCGCACAGCACGATAAGGACGGCGCAGCCGGCCCAGCCGACGGCCACCACGAACCCGGCATGCGTTCCGAGCCGGTCGACCGCCCACCCGGCCAGCAGGCTCCCGAGAGACATCCCGACGCTGAGGCCGGACAGCAGCCACGTCAGGCCCTCGTTGAGCCGTGCCTCCGGGACCAGCCGCTCCACCAGGCTGTTCGCGGTGATCATGCTGGGTGAGACGAAGACGCCCACCGTCATCAGCACGACGGCGAGTTCGAGCAGTCCATGGACGAACAGCAGCGGCACCGTGCTCAGCGCCAGCGCGCCCACGCCGGCCAGCATCCGCACCTGCAGGCGGGAGGTGAGCCGCAGGGCTCCGGTCACCAGTCCGGCCAGACAGCTGGTGGCGGCGAGGCAGGCGAGGGCGACGGACGCCTCGGCCTTGTGCCCGTGTTCGGCGGCGAAGGCCACGCAGGTGAGGTCGAAGCCGCCGAAGACGCAGCCCAGGGCGACGAAGGCGAGCGTCAGGGTCCGCAGTCCCGGGTTCCTGAGCACCGACGGCCCGCGAGCGGCGGCCCGCTCGGCCGGGGCCGGTTCGGTGCGGCGCTGCGCGGTGACGGCGACCGTTCCGACCAGGGCGAACGCCATCGCGCACAGCACACCCGCCTCGGGCAGCACGGCCGTGGCCAGGGTGAGGGCGAGGATCGGACCGATCACGAAGGTCACTTCGTCGGCCACCGACTCGACGGAGAACGCCGTGTGGAGCCTCGGGCCGCCCCGGTACATCGCGGTCCACCGCGCGCGGAGCATGCCGCCGACGTTGGGTATCGCCCCGGCGGCGATCACACACGGGAAGTCCGCCCACGGCGTGCTGCCCGTACCGCTGCACACCACGAGCCCGGTAAGCCCGAGCAGCGCCACCGCCAGTGCGGGATGCGCGGCGCGGCGCTGGCCATGGCGGTCGATGCACCGGGCCACCATCGGGCCGAGCACCGCGATGGACACCGAGAAGACGGCGCAGACGGCGCCGGCGAGCACATAGTCACCGGTCCGCTGCGAGATCATGCCCACGATGCCCAGGCCGATCATCGCCCGGGGCGCGCGGGCGAGCAGGCCGGCCGCGGCGAGCGGCTTGGCTCCGGGCGTGGCGAAGAGGTCGTGGTACGAGCCGAGCACGGAGAACTCCAAGGAATCGCAGGCATGGTGACGTGGCGTCAGCACATGTGAGGCCCAGGGCGAGGCACTGAGGACGTGCCGCTCGAGCCCGGGCGGCGGCGGGCGCGGCGGCGCCGACGGGTCCGATGACGCCGGCGCCGCTCACCCCATGCTGGCACCGGGGTTCCGGGAGTACCCGGGTCCGGACGGCCGAAGAGACGGACGACGCGCGGCCCACCGATCGGAGGAGGCGGACGTGGTCCGCCCGGCCGTGAAGGGGGTCACCGGCCGACCGGTGGAAGGAGCGTCCACCGCCGGGTGGACCGACCGAGGGATCAGCCGCGGACAGCCGCACGCCTAGCGTGGAAGACGTCGAACTCACCCGCTGCGGCGGGACCGTGCGGATCGGCACGGGCTCGGAAAGGAGAAGGAAAAATGCTGAACTCGGTACGGCGTGTCGTGGTCGGGGTCGACGGCTCGGCGGGAAGCATCGCCGCACTGCGGCAGGCCACGGGCGAAGCCCGCCGCCACCACGCCGAACTGCGCCCGGTCCTCGTCTACTCCTCTCCCCAGGGCGACTACATCGACATGATGTGGCCCCCGGACCCGGAGACGGCACGGGAACTGGCGCACAAGGCACACGACGACCTGATGGGCGCCTGCGAGCGCGCGGGCGGCCTCCCGGACGACGTGTCCTGCGACCCGGTGGTGGCCCGCGGACAGGCCGGCCCGCTGCTGGTGGAGGCCGCGACCGGCGACGGCGACCTGCTCGTGGTGGGCAGCAGCTCACACCACGCGGTCCACCGCTTCCTCATGGGCTCGGTGAGCCGCTACTGCCTGCGCCACGCTCCCGGGCCCGTGCTCGTCATACCGCCCGAGGACCCGGCCGCGCACGGCCCGGAGCAGACCGCGGACGCCGCCGAAGCGCCGGATGACGCGGCAGCCCGGCTGAAGCAGGTCCGGTCCGACCGCGCCCCGCGCAGCGTTCACCATCTGTGATGCGTACGTGGCGTCCGCGGCCGCCGCGGAGCGTGTGGGGCTGGAGCTGCCTGGCCCTCTTCCTGATCGGGGTCGGGCTGGTCCTGCTCGGCATGTGCGTGACGTCCTCCCCCTCCCCCTCTCCCCCCGGCCCCGGATCCTCGGCCTCGGCACCTTCCTCGCCCGGCCCGGCCGCGGCGCCCATGGGCCGCTCCGAGCCGGTGCGGCTGGCCATCCCCTCGCTCGGTGTCTCGGCGCCGGTCGTCCCGCTCGGCCTGGAGGCGGACGGCACCGTCGAGGTGCCGCCGATCGAGCGCGACGCCCCGGCCGGCTGGTACGACGGGTCGCCGACGCCCGGTGAGGCCGGCTCGTCGGTCATCCTCGGCCATTCCACCGTCGGCCAGTTCGGCAAAGGCGTGCTCTTCGCCGCCGGCCGCCTGGAGCCCGGCGCCCGCGTCGACGTGACCCGGGCAGATGGCAGCACGGCGGAGTTCACGGTGCGCGAGGTGCGCGAATACGCCAAGGCCGACTTCCCGGCCGACAAGGTCTACCAGGGCTCCGGAGCGCCGGAGCTGCGCCTGGTCACGTGTGGCGGCCCGCGCGACGCGGACCACGGCTACCGCGACAACATCGTCGTGTACACGGTCCTCACCGGTCACCGGGCCACCCGGTGACGGCGGACCACCGGTCGGGGGACAGCACGACACCTCGCCCGTCCTCCACCCGCCCGACATCGCCGCCGCACCTCCTCGACCAGGATGGGAGCGGAACAACAACTTCCCGACAGATCCCCGAAGTCGAACGAAGGATGTCGATCCCCATGCGCAACACTCTCCTCGTCGCCGGCCCCGCGCTCGTCCTGTGCGGCGCCGTGGCCGCGGGACCCGCCGCTTTCGCCGCCGCGCCCGACCCGGGCGGCCACCCCTCCCCCACACACAGCGCCGGCCCGGGACCCATCGTGGGCGCCGCCCGCATCAGCGTGAGCCCCAGTGAGGCGCGCACCGGGCAGACCGTGCAGCTCAGCGGCGCCTGCGCACCCTACCCGGGGGCGACCGTGCAGTCGGTCAGCTCGCAGGCGGGCACGGTGACACTGACCGACCGCAGCCCCCAGCACATCCGGGGTCAACTGCACATCACCGCGGGCGCGGGCACGTACCAGGTGAACCTGGTGTGCAGCAACGGCAAGGCGGCCGCAACGCTCAAGGTGGACGGCGCGCCGGCGCACCATCACCACCGCGGCGGCTCCTCGGCCGGCACCGGATCCCCCGCCACCCCGTCCTCCCACCACCAGGGCACGGTCCCGAAGGGAGCGCCCCGCACCGGTGAGTCCGGCGCGAGCAGCGTGAACGAGGACGTGGCCCTCGCGGGTATCGGCGCGGCCGGTGCCGCCGCCATGGCAGGCGCGATCCTCGTGACCGCCCGCCGTAACCGCGAGCACGACAACGGGTGAGCCCCCGTGTGAACGACGCTCACCCAGCCCCGCGCGGCACGCCCCGCGGGGCTTCGTGCTGCCTGGGTCCGGTTGCGACCACCCATGCTTCACTTAGGGTGATCCAGTGATCACCTTTCGGCCCTGCGAGGCGTGCCCTCCTCCCTGGATCCCGTGATGACGGCCGCCGGCTCGCTGAGCTGGCTGCTGCGGCAGCCCGACGGCGCGCAATACCTGCGGCGCGCGCTCTGGGGCGCCCTGTCAGGGCTCGGGGCCTTCTACACGCTGCGGTACGGACTCGGACAGCCGGACATGGCGCTGTACTCCCTGTTCGGCGCCCTCCCTCTGTCCTTGTTCTCACAGATCCCGGGCACCGCCCGGGAGCGCACCCGCACGCTCCTCGCGGTACTGCCGGTGGGCCTGGTCCTCGTCACGGCCGGAACCCTGCTCGCCGCACGCTCCTGGAGCGCCGCCTGCGGCATGTTCGTCGTGGCCTTCACGACCTCCTACCTCGGTGCCGGCGGCCCGGGCCTGGGCGGCCTGGCCACCTCCTTCCAGCTCTACTACCTGCTCCCCTGCTTCCCGCCCTACGCCCCCGAGACGCTCGGCCACCGGCTGACCGGACTGGCCACCGGAATCCTCCTCAGCGCCCTCGTCAACCGGCTGCTGTGGGCGGGCCCGGAACCGGCCCCCTACCGGCTCCTCCTCGCCGACGCGGTGGAGGCGATGGCCGACTACTGCGCCGCGGTGGGACGCCTCACCGCCGGAGAAGCCGCCGACACCTCGCACGTCCAGGAGCAGGTGGCGCGAACCATGCTCGCGACCCGGATGTCCCATGTGGCGCCACCCGAACGGCCCACCGCGGCGTCGCTGCGCGACCGCGCCCTCTTCGACACCCACTCCGCCCTGCGGCACGTCGGCAGCCAGCTGGACCGACTGGCCGCCCGGGCCCACATCCCCGATCCCGCCACCGCCCGGCTGCTGGACCGGACAGCGACAGCTCTGCGGCAGGCCGCACACACCCTGCGCACACAGGACCCGGCACCCGCCTCGGCCGACGCCCTGACCCGGGCACTGGACGGCTTCACCGCCGAGCGCACCCGGCTCGCCTCCGGCGCTTCGCCCCGGCAGCTGCGGCAGCACGCCATCACCTTCGGCACGGCCGAAGCCACCCAACTGATCACCGAAGGCACCCGGATCGCCTTCGGCGCGCCGCTCGACCACCGGTGGCGCCGCCCCGGCGGACCATTCGCGTACGCGATGATGAACCCTCCCGCCCGCTGGTGGCGCCGCCTGCGGCTCCACCTGACACCGCGCTCGGTGCTCCTGCAGAACGCCCTGCGCAGCGCCGTCGCCCTGGCCGCCGCCCGGCTGATCGTCGGCACCCTCGACCTGCCGCACGGTTTCTGGGCACTGCTCGCGACCCTGAGCCTGCTGCGCACCTCCGCCTCGGACACGCGGGGCGCGCTCCTGCCCGCCTTCCTCGGCACGGCGGCGGGCGCGGCGGTCGCGGCGGTGCTGGTCATGGCGGTCGGCGATGTTCCCGCCGTCTACATCGCGGTGGCCCCCGTGGTCTTCGTCGTCGGCTTCAGCGCGGGCCCCGTGCTCGGGCCCCCGTGGGTGCAGGGCGCGCTCACCATCACCCTCGTCGTGGTCTTCGCCCAGATCGAACCACCGGACCTGCAGATCCCCACCTGGCGGTTCCTGGACGTCGTGATCGGAGGTTCCCTCGGCGCGGCCGCGAGCCTGCTCGCCTGGCCCCGGGGTGCCCAGGGCGAACTGCGGCGCTCGGTCGCCGATTTCATGGACGCCGGCGCGCAGGCCGTCAAGGCCGTGACCGACCGGCTGGGCCACCGCGGCGACAGCGGAACCGCTGTGCTCGCCCCGACCCGGCGCCGGATGTGGCTGGCCCAGGCGGCCTACGCCCAGCACCGCACCGAGAAGGCCTCCCCGCGGACGCCCGAGCCGCCTTGGGAACTGGCGATGGCACCGGGCTACAGCACGCTCGGCGGCGGCGAACTCCTGCTCTCCGCCTACAGCCACGACACCACTCCCCTGCCCCCTGAGGCCGCGGCCCGACTGACCCTCCTGGCCGGGCACGTGGCGGACCAGTACCGGCGTTCCGCCGAGGCCCTCCGCCGTGCCGAAGCGCCTGATCCCGGGAATCCCGGACCCTGCCAAGCCGAGGAATCAGGGCCGTTGAGCGCCACCGCCCGGCTCACCACGGACACCCCGGCGTCCGCCGTGCTGCTCGTCGCCGACCTCGAAGCCTGGCTCACCGGCATCAGTTATGAAACGTCCGGGTTCGACCAGGCGTTCAGCGGCGGCCGTACGCGGGGAGCCACGGGTCGACCGGAGGGTCCCGCGCCCCCGTGACGGCGCGCTGTCACGGGGGCTCGGGGGCGTACGGCAGCCGTACCTCCACCGTGGTCGAGCGGCCCGGCGCGCTGTCCACCGAGAAACGGCCTCCGGCGCTCTCGACCCGTACGTAGTGGCTGGCCAGACCGATGTGTCCGGCGCGCAGCCGTTGCTGGATGACCTCCTTGTCGAAGCCCTTGCCGTCGTCGCACACGATCAGCACGGTGTCGCCCTCCTCACGCGCCAGGGACACCCAGACGTTCTTCGCCCCGGCGTGCTTGACCACGTTGTTCAGGAGCTCCCGCGCGGTCGAGTAGAGCAGCGCCTCACCGGGCACGCGTCCGGTCAGCCGCAGGTCGTAGTGGACGGTGAAGCCGCCCCGGCGGGCGAGGCGCGCGCCGACGGCCTCCAGCGCGGCCGCGAGCCCCGCCGCCTGGAGCACCTGGGGGTGGAGGTCGAAGGTGACCTCCCGGATCTCCCGCACCGTCCTGCGCACCTCGTTCTCGGCCCGGGTCAGAGCGGGCCCCGCGGTGCCCTCACCGACGTCCTCCAGGTCGTGCAGGGCGGCGAGGAGGTTCTGGATCGCGCTGTCGTGCAGGGCTTCGGCGAGCTCCGCCCGCTCCCGGCCCTCGGCGGCCAGGGCGTCGCGCAGGAGGAGCTCGCGGTTGTCCAGCAGGGCGGAGACCCGCTCGCTGCGTCTCCGCAACAGGTCGGCGATCAGGACGCAGGTCCCCACGTCCCACAGGAGGAACGCCACGTCGGCCACGACCTGCCAGAACCGGGGGGTGAGGTCGCCGTGAAGGTAGCCGAAGGAGTTGGCCGTGTAGGCGATGACGCAGAGGCCGCCCAGCGTCGCGGTCACCTTCGGCAGCTGCCAGAGGATGCTGGTCATCGGCAGCACGTAGAAGACATAGCGGGCCTGTGAGTCCGCTCCTCCCGAGAACACCGACAGCACGGCGACGGCCACCACGTCGACGACCGCGGCCATCATCGCGCCGTGCGCCCCGCCGAGCGCGTGCCGGTGGACGCTGACCAGGCGCGCCGCGGCCCAGGCCGCGTAGAGCGCGAGCACGGCGTAGTACTGGTGACCGGCGACCGGCGACTGGATACCGGTCAGCACCAGCAGGATCATCATCGGCAGCCGGAGCCAGGCCGCGAAGCGCGTCGTCAGCTCGGCCACGCCGCCCATCTGCTGCTCACGCCAGCGAGTCGCCATCGTGCACCGTCCGAACAAGCCTGCACGGAATCTGCCAAGGATTACAGAACGGATCAAACAGACCCTATCCGACCTTTCCGCCCGCCACCCGGGGGAGCCCCCGGGCCCGGTGACCACGGAGCCGGGCGGCTCGACGGCGCCCGCGGCGCGCGGCGGCGCGGCGCCGAAACGGTGCACAACCAGCGGCTTCGGCCAGCCTCGCCGGTGCAGGCGTCGGAGAGGCGTCGCTGAGCGAAGCGGGCGTGAAGCGCAAGGACAGGCTCCCGCACCGCCACCCCTCAGGTGCGCCACCAGGGCCGGCTCGCGCCCGGATGCACGGCCACGACGCCCGACGGCAAGAAGGCGCGCCTCGCCGGATCGGTCACCGACACCGACGACGAGGGCAGGGGCAGAGGCGATTTCACCGGGACCGTCGACGGGCACGAAGTCCTCCGCACCCACCGCCTCGGACCCTGCCCCGAGCACTCGCGGCGAACCGTACACGGCGCCGCGGTTCAACGGTCGAGAGCGCGCGCATCCGTCCCCGGGGAGGGGCGCGCAGACGCAGGTGAGGGCATACGAGAGAGGCTTCGCACCACCGGCCACCGTCAACAACAGCCGCCCACCATTGACCAATTCCGGAGCCACACGGACAGATCGCGCCCTGGTTGGACGAACCAGCCTGCCCGTTACAGACCGTCATCGATCAAACGAATGGCGCAGCTTCTGCATATCACTTCGGCGGAAGCGCGGTGGCGGCCTTGCGGCCCAGGTGCAGCCAGTCGTCCAGGACGTCGTCGTCGAGGACCTCTCCCGCCACCAGGATCCAGCCCTTCGAGACACGGCCGCGGAATTCGTAGGGGCGTGCGCCGGGCTCGGTGAGGGCCTGTGGGGTGTCGTCCGCGGTGACGCGCACCAGCAGGTCGTCGCCGACCACGCCGACCGCCGTGTTGCCCCGCACGGTGAAGACGAGCCCGCCGAACATCTTCTTCGCGACGACCGCGTCGGTCTCCTCCAGCAGCTCCCGGACCCGTTCCGCCAGCACCTCGTCATACGCCATGGCCCTCACGCTACCCACGCGTCACGACACCCGCCCGCGCAACCCCCACCACGAGCCGTATAGGACATTCCTCGCCCTACATGCCCGTTACGGTCGGTTTCAGAGGGCGGAAACCGCCCCAGCCGACCCCCACCCCATCTGAGGAGAAGAGCCATGGCCGACACACACGCCGACAACAGTGCCCTGACCGGCAAGGTCCTGTCGCACGCGATCTGGGCCGAGGACGGAGGCGAGCTCGCGGAGTTCTACGCCGCCGCCCTCGGCGCGCAGGTTTCCGAGCCGTATCGCGACGAGGACGGCAACCCTGCGGCCTTCCCCGTCTGGGTCGGCGACATGATGTACGTCTTCTGGTCCGCCGCGACGTTCAAGGCCCCCACCTGGCCCCAGGACGAACTCCCCTTCCACATGGACATCAGGTTCGACGACGTCGAGGCAGCCGAGAAGCAGCTCCTGGAACTGGGCGCCACCAAGCCCGCCCACCAGCCGGGCGGGGACCACTGGACCGTCCTGCTCGACCCCTCCGGCCAGCCCTTCTGCATCAGCGGCACCCACTGACACAGCCACCAGCCGCTCGCAGCGGCTGCTTTCACCAAGACGGCGGTCCCCGGAGTGCACGCCCGCCCCAACCGGCGGAGAAAGAAACCGCGGGGTTCCCGGCCCATGCCGGCCCTCCTCGTGCTCGCACCCTGGTGAAGGCCGCACCCCCGACCATGGAGGACCCATGCCGTTCGCCCCCTGCCTGAGTGTCAAGGACACCGCGGCCAGCATCACGTTCTACAAGCAGCTCGGCTTCGACGTCGATTCCAGTACCGCCCGCCCGGGCGACGACATCCACATGCTGCTCTACCAGGGCAGATTCTGCGCCATGCTCTACAGCAACGCCGACCTGAAGAACTGGCTGCCCGTCCTGGCCGACACCCCCATCGGCTTCGCCGGCATGTTCTACCTCGGCGTGGACGACTTCGACGGCGCCCACGACCGCATCTCCCAGCACGCCGAGATCGTCAAGGACACCGAAACCGACCACACCGGCCAGCGCATGTTCTACTTCCGCGACCCGGACGGCTACGTCGTCGGCATCAACGACCAAGCCGCCTTCCAGGCCAGCGACCTCGGCAAATACGCCTGACCCGGGCTCCGGACAACGAAAGACAACAGCCATGAACAGCGCCACGTTCGTCCACGAGTGGGCGAACGCCTACAACGACCACGACTTCCACCGATTCGGTGAGCTGTACACCGACGACACCACCTACGAATGCGGGCCCTTCGGACTCGCCTTCACCGGCCGGGACCCCTTCATGCACCACCTGCGGGAGTACGCCGGTGCCGTTCCCGACCGCAAGTTCACCATCCGGCGCATCATCGCCGACGGGGACACCATCGCCATCGAATACGGCTTCGCGGGAACCAGCTCCGGGGCACACCCCGGCCTGCCCCCGGCGGGAGAGCCGGTCACCGCCCGCTTCTGCTCGGTCCTTCAGCTGCGCGAGGGCCGGATCGCCTCACAGACCGACTACCTCGGCGGGCAGTGACCTCCCCCTGGAGGTACAGAAGCGGTTCCGGGGGCCGCCGCCCCCTGCGGCCCCGGTCCTTCCTCACCGCGGTCGCCTGCCGGTATGCCGGCCGTGGCCGGGCGCCTTCCGGCGCGGTCCGGCGGCCCCGTCCGGGGGTTTCGCCCGGGGGCGCGCTCGGCCGCATCCCGGCGGCGACCTGCCCGTTCACCACTCCCGCGCCACGAAGGACAGCACCGAATGAACCCCGGTGATGTCGCGGCGACACAGGCCAGGCATCCTCCGGTCACATGGGTGCTGAGAAAACTCGACGATCACCCGGCCTTTCGGGACCGGGCCGCGGAACTCCGGTGCAGCCGGTCGCGCGTGGCGGATGGCAGCCCGGCCACCACGCACTCCCAGGCGTGAGCGACCATGTCGGTGAGCTCCTCGGCGGGCACCGTGCCGTCGAGGGGGACGGTGATCCAGTGCCAGCGGCGTCCCTCGTACCAGGAGCGGATCCCCTCGTACTGCTCGCGCAGGTGCAGGGCGAGACCGGGTTCGCACTTGAGGGTCACCTGCTCGGAGTGGTCCTTGGTCGCCGCCGCGAGCATGGCGAAGATACTGCCGCCGACTTTGAACACCGGCCGACGAGGGCCGTACGGCTCCTCCTCCACCGCCTCCGGCAACGCGAGCGCGAGCACCGCGACTTCTTCAAGGGGCATGGTTCCGTCCTTCGTACAAGTGGTGGCCGGGGGGGCGGCTCATAGCGGGGGTGTGCGCCGCCGCCCGGAACCCGGGCGGCGGCGCGTAGGAGCGCGTCGTGACAGTGCCGGGCTCCCTTGCGTTCAGCGGTAGTCGTCGGCGTTCGGCGCCTGTCCGGTGCGCATGAATTCCTGGAAGTAGCGGACGGAGTCGGGGGCCGAGCCGTCGGCGTCGGTGAAGCCGTACTCCTTGGCGAGGGTGCCGACGGACAGGGAGTTGCCGTTGTGGCGGGTGACGTCCGGGTCGGTGGCGAGCGCCGTGACGGCACGGGCGGTGAAAGCGGGGGTCTCGGAGATCGCGAACGTGGGGTCCGCCTTGCAGCCCTCGTGCCAATTCTCCTCGGTGATGCGGAACGCGTCGAGCATCGCCTCGGTGCGCATCCAGCCCGGGGCGAGGCCCAGCGCTGTGCAGCCGTACTCCTTCAGTTCCTCGGCCAGTGCCCACGTCATCCGGAAAGGCGCGAACTTGGCGAGGTCGAAGAAGAAGGGGGCTCGGTAGTTGGCACGGTTGAACTCCTCGGTACCGTCCGTGAGTTCCACGGCCAGCCCGCCTGGGCGGCGGATCAGCAGGGGCAGCATGCAGTGACTGGTGACGTAGTACGTCTCGACACCGAGCCGCAGCAAGCGCCGGCCCTGGTCCAGGTCGCATTCCCACATCTTCCTTCCGCGCTCGACGAGGTGCTCCCCGCCCCAGATGGCGTTCACGAGAATGTCCAGCCGCCCCTGCTCCCGGTCGATGCGCTCGGCCAGCGCCCGCACCTGGTCGGCCTCAAGGTGATCGACCACCGCGGCGATCCCCTCGCCGCCGGCAGCGGTCACCAGCTCGGCGGTCTGCTCGACGGTCTCCGCCGGCCGGCCCGTCTCACTGGCCTTACCCCGGCCCGTACGGCCGGTCACGTAGACGGTGGCACCGGCCCGGCCGAGCTCGACGGCAACCGCCCGCGCCCCGCCGCGGCTCGCCCCGGTGACCAGCGCCACCTTCCCGGCCAGCGCCTTCTCCCCACCCTCGGTGCTTCCAGTCCCGTTCATGGCGATAACCCCTTTTCATGCAGAAAAGCTGCACGGAAAGCATGAAGGGGATATAGGACGGTTGGTGTCCTACACCCCCTCTAGTCTTCGCATCGGCGACCGGACGACGAAGGTGCTCCTGATACCGCGGCAGGACGCACGTACTGATGTTTCGGAGGAGGGGAAGCCGCATCCGCGCACTGAGTCTCCCCGCCTCCGCCACCCCCGTGAGGGTGGTTTCGCTCGCCCGCTGTGGACGGTCGCCGACTGGGCTCTGAGCCCGGCCTTCGCCCCGGCCCACACGGAAACAAGCGTAAAGCCCTCCTCGGTCCGCCACGACCGGGGCGGCCAGAGGGGCGAGCGCCAGCAGGACACCCGGGACCGTGCCCGGGCATGCGCGGCCGCGCGTCCTACGCCATCACCGAATGAGGAGAACCTCCAGTCTTGTCCACGCTCGCACTCGGCCTCGGGCCCTCCCCGGACCACCTCATCACGCAGTTCGGTCTGATCGGCATCCTCGTGGTCGTCTTCGCCGAATCCGGGCTCTTCGCCTTCCTGCCCGGCGACTCGCTCCTGTTCACCGCGGGCCTGCTGGTCGCGGACGGTACCCGCATCACCCAGCCCCTGTGGCTGGTGTGCGTCCTGATCGCGGCCGCCGCGATCGCCGGCGACCAGGCCGGCTACACGATCGGCAAGCTCTTCGGGCCGAAGCTCTTCAACCGGCCCGGATCCCGCCTCTTCAAACGCGAGAACCTCGACAGCGCCCACGCGTTCATGGCCAAGCACGGGCCGAAGGCCATCGTGCTCGCCCGCTTCACACCCATCATCCGGACGTTCGCGCCGATGGTCGCGGGCGCCGGCGCGATGACCTACCGCACCTTCCTGACCTGCAACATCATCGGCGGCGCGGCCTGGGGCGCCGGAATCACGACCGCCGGCTACTGGCTCGGCCGGATCGCCTTCGTCAAAGAACACCTCGAAGCCATCCTGGTCGGCCTCGTGTTGCTCTCCGTCGTCCCGGTGGCCATCGAGGCGCTCAGGGCCCGCACGTCATCCAAGGCCGCCGCCCGGGTCCCTGCCCAGGCCGATGACGGCCCACCGGCCCGGCGCGGCCGCCACGCCAAGCGATAGCAACCCGGCCCGGTCGGCAGAGCAGAGAAATCCGCGTCGATCGCCCAGGCGCACGGGTTCGAGGCTGGCCTGTGGACCCTGGAGCGGGTGGGAGTGGTGGTTGAGCAGGTAACGGGGGTGGCGCCGGCGCGGGCGTCGGTGTGGCGGTTGCTGACCGGGCGGCTGGGGTGGAGCCTGCAGCGCCCCAGGTGTCAGGCCGTCGAGCGGGACGACTCGGAGATCGCCCGATGGGTCGCCCAGGAGTGGCCATGCATCAAAAAGGGCGGTGAAGAAACGTGCCTGGACCGTGTTCTTCGACGAATCGGGGGTGCCGCTGCCGCCCCAGGTGCGCCGCACGTACGCGCCTCGCGGCCGCACGCCCACGCTGCGGCACCGGCTGAACGGGAAACGCGCCGGTATGGCCGCCGCGCTGGGCTACCACGCTGCCGGGGCATGCGCGCCTGGGCGGCGGACCAGAACTGGCTCACCCTGGAGCGGCTGCCCGCCTACGCGTCCAGCGTTCGCCGTTGACGGTGCCGCGGCAGGGCAAACGGCGGTGTTCATCGACGTCGGTCCTCGGGGTCCCGCCGGTATCGCTCCAGGATTGATTCCCCATGGGGTTGCCAAACTGGTTGATCACGATCTGGGGCGTTCCCAGGTCACCGTGGCTGCACTCGGAGGCGGGCTGACCTGGCAGGTCCGGCCGTCCCGGATGAGTGCCCGCAAGATGTTCAGGCGGCGCCGGGCCAGGGCGGAGCTGGCGTTGCCGACGACGTCACGCTCTCCGGTGTGGCCGCCGTCACACCCAGGTGGTGTCACATGTGACGCCGCTGCGGTGTCCTCATGACGGAAGCGAGAGAAGGGACAGTGAAGATGAAGGCCGTCATCGTGTGCGTCTCCGTGTCGCACGGCAATACGCGTCGTGTCGCCGACAGCATGGCCCAGGTACTGGGCGCGAAGGTGGTCTCCCCCGAGGAGGCCGACTTGGCGGAGCTGTCCCGTGCCGGGCTCGTGGGATTCGGCTCGGGCGTCTTCCACCACAGGCTCCACCCCCGCCTGACCGACTTCGTCAGGGCACTTCCCGCCGGACAGGGCCGGGCGTTCGTGTTCGCCACCAGCGGGCTCCCCGAGATACCGCCAGCGCCTTTCACCCGCCCCATGATCCGGCTCCTTGAAGGCAAGGGCTTCGAGGTGGACGGCAGCTTCTCGTGCCGGGCGTTCGACACCTGGGCGCCCTTCAAGCTCGTCGGCGGTATCAACAGGCAGCGGCCGAACGCCGGAGACCTGGCCGCCGCCCGGGCGTTCGCCCAGCGGCTGCGAGACGGCCGAAAGTCCGCGTCAGCAGCTGCCTGACACCCGCCTCGCCAACACGGCGCAAAATACGCCCAGTTCGCGCACCCGGCAGGGTTCCCGGTCCGGCCGGCGCGGCGGCGAACGCGGGCGCCGAAGGGACAAGACCAGCGGCTCCCGCACGGCGGCCGACGCCTTCGGAACGGCTACCGGCAGACGCCGTCCTCCAGGCCGTGCGCGTCCTCACCGCTGTGGGCTCACTGGTCCGCCATGGCCTGGGCCGGTACGACGATCGGGAGTTTCCCCGGCCGCAGGGCCGGACAGCCCATGACCCCGGAAGCCATGGCACCCCGGCTCCGCCGACTGGGCTTCCCGACCCGGCCAGGACGCACAGCGGCGATCCGCCAACTCGTGCCCCAAGCCCCGGCCTCAGTGATCGCCGGGATGCTCGGCTACAACGACGACCACACCACCCGTCTCGCCGAAGAGGCAGGAGAACCTGCAAACGCTATGCGCCCGGAGATCACGCAAGGTGACCCGCGCTCGGCAACGGATGCGGGAAGCCGGTCACGCACGACCTTCGTCGCCCCGCAGGTACGCTCCCGCACACGCTGCGGCCGCGGCGGCCTCGGCGGCCCGGTCCGCGGCGGCTTCGTCGAGGCGGTCGCTGCTGGTCAGCAGGCGGTAATAGAGGGGGGCGGAGACGGCACGGATGACCTCGTGGACATCGGTGCCCTCAGGCACCTCGCCCCGGTCGATGGCTTGCTGGACGCAGGGCGCCCACTCCTTGACGCGGATGTCGTAGAAGCGGTGCAGGGCCTCGGCTGTCTTCGCCTCACAGGTGGCGGCGGCGACCACCGCCTTGAACAGCGCTCCTTGCCGCGGGTCGGCCAACGTGCGCTGCACGAGCCGGGCGTTGGCCTTGAGGTCACCGAGCAGCGAGCCGGTCTCGGTACGCGGCAGTGACTGTTCGGCCATGTCCAGCAGCAAATCGGCAACCAGGCTGGTCACCGTTCCCCAGCGACGGTAGACGGTGGTCTTGCCCACCTCGGCCCGGCGCGCGATGTCAGCGAGGTCCAGACGGGCAAAGCCATGCTCCGCCAAGGCGTCCCCAGCCGCTCGCAGCACCGACGCACGCACCCGCGCCGTGCGCCCTCCAGGACGGACGGTCCCCGGATCCGCACCCTCAAACCCCATAACGGGACTCCAGTTTCGTTAATCGCTTACATCTGCTACGTTGACGCACACACTAACGGAACCACAAGCCCATTAGCCAGGTGGGCGACACGAGAGGAACAGCCATGGAATACAGGCGGCTGGGCACATCCGGCCTCAAGGTCCCCGCACTGAGCTTCGGCGCCGGCACCTTCGGCGGCCAAGGACCACTGTTCGGTGCCTGGGGCAACACCGACGCGCACGAAGCACGCCGACTCGTGGACATCTGCCTCGACGCGGGGATCACGATGTTCGACACCGCCGACGTCTATTCCAGCGGCGCCTCCGAGGAGGTACTGGGCGAAGCGATCAAAGGCCGCAGGGACCAGGTGATCGTGTCCACCAAGACCAGCCTGCCAATGGGCGACGGCCCAGGCGATGCGGGCTCCTCCCGTTCGCGCCTGATCACCGCATGCGAGGACGCCCTGCGCCGGCTCGGCACCGACTACATCGATCTGTTCCAGCTACACGCCTTTGACGCCGGCACGCCGATCGAGGAAGTCCTGTCCACACTCGACGATCTCGTACGAGCAGGGAAGGTCCGCTACCTCGGCATCTCCAACTTCTCCGGCTGGCAGGCGATGAAGTCCCTCTCGATCGCGGAGAGATACGGCCACCCGCGCTATATCGCCCATCAGGTCTACTACTCCCTCATCGGCCGCGACTACGAATGGGAGCTGATGCCCCTCGGGCTCGATCAGGGCCTCGGAGCGCTCGTCTGGAGCCCGCTCGGCTGGGGACGGCTCACCGGCAAAGTCCGCCGCGGCCAGCCGCTACCGGCCAACAGCCGACTGCACCACACCGCGGACTACGGCCCGCCGGTCGAGGACGAACACCTCTACCGCGTGGTCGACGCCCTCGACGAGATCGCACAGGAAACCGGAAAGAGCATTCCGCAGATCGCCATCAACTGGCTGCTGCAGCGACCGACCGTCTCCTCCGTCATCATCGGCGCCCGCGACGAGGGCCAGCTTCGCCAGAACCTCGGTGCCATCGGCTGGACGCTCACGCCCGACCAGATAGCGAAGCTCGATGCGGCGAGCGGCAAGACAGCGCCCTACCCGTACTTCCCTTACCAGCGTCAGGAAGGCTTCGCTCGCCTCAACCCACCAGTTATCGCGCCTTCGCCTGCCGCATGACATCGGCGTCAAGTAACTGGAGCGTATGACCGCGACATCCCAGACCCGGACTGGGAAATGTCGCCTCACCCCATGCCTGCCCGGGGCCTGGCCAGCCGCGGTGACAGCCTTCCCTTGTCCGCCAACTTGTCGGCACGACCGCAGACGGTCACCACGGACCTCACGCGCAGAGGAATACGCGACAGCCAAATACGCGAGGTCACCAGTGTCACGCCCCCGCTTCTCCTCGCAGCGCGGGCAGTCCTGCCCGGAGTCGAGCAGCACGCGGTCGTCGCACCGGACGTCGCCGCACCGCTGCCGCTGGGGCAGGGCCAGGCCGATCAGGCAGCCCACGGGGTCCTTGACCGGCCCGGCCAGCCGTAGTTGGTCGGCCAGGCGCCGGGTGAGGCGGTCGGCGAGGACGCGCGGGGCGTCCGTACGGCCGACGAGGCCGACCACCCGGGCCGGCTCGCTACGGGCTGCGGCCTCCACCAGCTTCCGGGCGGCCGGACGCTCCGGGCGCGCTCACACCAGGTCGACCGGAGCGAGGACGGCCCGCAGGTCTTCCGGTGGCAGAGGCATCCTCCCCCGCTGCCGCCTGCCCCGACCTCCGCCGTCCACGACCCGCACCGGAGCCCCGGCCACCGGCTCGCGGCCGCCCTTCACGCCTTCGACAACCGGGGACTTCTCCTGCTGTTCCCCGCGCAGTGGGCCGCCGTCCTCGCGTACACACACGCGGTCCGGCAGACCACCGTCCCCACCTTTGCTGGCCCTTGGCGTACGGGGCACGTGAGGGTTCAGCGGTCGTTGAGGCCGAGCGTCTCCCAGGCGCCGCTCCCCCTGCCAGGAGGGGGCATCCTCAAGGCGCACCGGCGGGCGTGCCGGGGTTCCGCTGTGAAGGATCTTGCAGCGAGGGATGGCCCGGGCGCGCACGCCGTACATGCTTCGGCGATGACCCACACTCTGCCGAGCAGATCGGGGATGAGGACAGATCGGGGATGAGGAGCAGAGCCGTCGTCGTCGAACAGCTCACCGGTGTGCGGGCATGACCGGGTTTGTGCCGGGTACATCTTCGCTCCGGCAGCGGCAGCCGGTTCCGGGGGCGACCTCGATACGGCCCACGTGCTCGCGCACATGGCGAAGGGCAGCGGTCCGGGCCAGCACCGGGTCGCGGTAGCGCACGCCGTCGGGCGGACACGTCGGGTCGGCGCAGTCCACCACGCACACCCCGGCAGCAGGGCGCCCGTAAGGGACGAGCCGTACCGTCCAACGCCGACCAGGCCGCACCCGCACATCCCTTTGCTCACGTACGAAGGCCACCGCTCCGCTTTCAGTGCGGCCGTACCCCAGTGACCTCGACAACGACCCGGGCGAGACAACAAGCACGCACGTTCATGCAAAGGGGGTACAGCAGACGGAACAGGCCCCTGCTCCGAGGAGAGTGAGTCCGAGAGGGAGGAGGAGTGTCCACCTCATCGCGGAGACGAATCCCTTGTTGAACACGTCAGTGCTCAGCTGCTGGAGGTGCCCGCTCATGCCCCCGATGCGCCGGCGGTCTTCGGCGCCCGGGTGAAGGCTCCGCCCTCCGCCGCGCGGGAGAAGCTGTCGACGAATCCGCGGCGGTAGGCAAGCAAGGGGGAGGTCTTTGCCACGGTGAACGGAACACTCATACACTCCGCCCCCTTGCGCCTTGGAGCAGTCCCGCAGCAGGAGCCGGCACAGGTGCGCCCCGGGCGGCAGACCTGACACGCCGCCGCAATCACGAGCCTCAGGGAGAGGTCGCATAGCGGGTGCCGACGTTTCCGGCGTGCCATTCGTGGTTGCCGGTCATCCAGTTCGACAGCCCGGCCATGAAGCGGGCGACGAGCGGATTCGTGGCGGCGAGGGCGGCGGCCTGTTCCTCGAAGAGGTGGACGATCTCGTTGTGGACCTCGATCGCCTTCTGGAAGGCGTCGTTGATGGAGCATTCCTCCTCGGCCGCGATCACGGTGGGCAGGCTGTAGTGGAAGCGCTCGCCGGCCTGCTCCTTGCGCAGCGAGTAGAGGTCGTTGCAAATGGTCGAGGCGTTGGAGGCCAGGGCGACGGCACGCTGCACCGCGGGCTCCGCGAAGACATGAGCGGGCAGCTCGTAGCCACCGACGGAGTCGGTGAGGGTCAGGCAAGGTCGGAAGTTGTTGAACTGCCGCTGCACCAGGTATTCCCACACCGGAGGGGTGCGGTGGCGGCTGATGCAGTCACCCTCGGCGTTGTACCCGAGGTAGAGGTTGGCGATGTCGTGCCGGAAGCGATGCGCCTGCGCCGGTGTGGCCAGCGCGTAGAAGTAGTCCATGGCCGACCGCATGGAGCGCAGGGCCGGGTGGGAACCGATCCCTGTGCGCCAGTCGGCCTCGTAGCGCGGGGTGTTGTGCGAGGGGTCGATCGCGGACTGGGCAACGGCCAGTGCCGCGCCGCGGCGGTCCGCGCTGCCGCCGTACTCCGCTTCGCAGAAGTAGTCGTCGACGGCGTTCTCGCCGATCAGGAGACGGGCGGCGACCATGAGGTGGTCGATGTCGGGGGCATCCGGGTGGCACAGGACCACCGACCGCCCCGCGTCAAAGGCGAGGAGCGCCTCTCGGAGATCGGTTTCCGGGTAGAGGCCCACTTCCTTCTCGGCCCACTCGACGAGCCGGCCGTTGACCTCATCGGCCAGCCCGCGGTCGTCCCGTACGGCCGGCGGGCAGTAGAGACCTTCGATCCGTTGCGACGACGGCTGCGACTCCGCCGGTGAGGTGGGGGCGTCCGGCAGCGCCTCCGTGGCCGCGGCCGGCTCCAGGCTCGCCGCGAGGCGCAGGGAGTTCGTTCCGATACCGGTAGGCCCGGACAGCAGTTTGGCCAGGAGTTGGGAAGAGCCGACAGCGGCCTCGGACTCATCGGCCGCGTTGGGCGTTGGCAAGGGCATCCACAACTCCGTTCACAAGCACTTGACTTGGCTTTTTCGTCGCCGAAGGGATAGCACGAGGCGCGGAGCGGCAACAAGGGGTCTCCCTCTCCCCCAGGGGCCTGACGTGCACCTCTGACGCGTGCCCAACAATGTTGCTCACTCGTCCGAGTGAGGCGGTCGCGTCTGTCCGCTCATGGATGCCCTGGCGTTGACCGGCGGTCCGATGCGGCCAGACAGCAGGTGGCTCAATGACGCCCTTCACAGCCTGGGCCCGTTCGACCATCCGGACGACACGGGACATCAGTTCGTGCAGATCAGGTCATCCTCGGCAGCAGTGAATTCCGCTCCCGCAAGGCGCAGTTGCCCGTCAAGAGCGGCTTCCGCGCGGCATCCGGTGGCGCAAACTCACAGTGCACGTTTCGCCACTCTCGACCAACATCCTTTCCCGCTGCTTCACTTGCGGCGCGCATCTGCGGAAGCAGGCCCGGCCCACCGCAGGAGCCGCGCGCGCCCTGCGCCCCCACCACTGTCGGAAGGGACCGGAATGACGAGTGCAGTGACGCCGGATCAATCGGAACAGCGCGAAGGGGCCCAAGCGAGCGCGCAGTTGAGCCTCGGTGTCGACGCCGCCCGGAATCTGGCGACCACCACCAAGACCGTTCCGCAGATGCAGAACATCAGCTCGCGCTGGCTGCTGCGGATGCTGCCCTGGGTGGAGGTCAGCGGCGGTACGTACCGGGTCAACCGGCGTCTGGCCTACGCGGTCGGCGACGGGCGGGTGACCTTCGTCCAGGAAGGGGCGGACGTCAGGGTCGTACCGGCGGAGCTGGGCGAACTGCCGCTGCTGCGCGGGTTCGACGATCCGGAGGTGCTGCGGTCCCTGGCCGGGCAGTTCGAGCAGCGCGAGTACGAGCCGGGCGAGGTCCTGGCGCAGGCCGGGCAGCCGGCGGACCGGGTGGTCCTGATCGCGCACGGCAAGGTGGAGAAGACCGGCGCCGGGAAGTACGAGGCCGATTCGCGGCTGGGGGTGCTCGCCGACGGCGGGTTCTTCGGTGGGCAAGCGGTGTCGGACGAGCCCGGTGCGTGGGAGTTCACGGCGCGGGCGCTGACGGCGTGCACGGTGCTGGTGCTGCCCCGGCGGGCGTACGAGGAGGTGGCCGGGCGGAGCGAGCCGCTGCGTGAGCACGTACGGCGCCGCCAGGCCGAACGGGCACGCCCGCAGAACAAGCGCGGCGAAGCCGATATCGCGCTGGCCGCCGGCCATGCCGGGGAGCCGGTCCTGCCTGGCACGTTCGCCGACTACGAACTCGCTCCGCGTGAATACGAGTTGAGTGTGGCCCAGACGGTCCTGAGGGTGCACACACGGGTCGCCGACCTCTACAACGACCCGATGAACCAGCTGGAGCAGCAGCTGCGGCTGACGATCGAGGCGCTGCGCGAGCGTCAGGAGTACGAGCTGGTCAACAACCGCGCTTTCGGGCTGCTGCACAATGCCGACCACGGACAGCGGATCTCCACCCACTCCGGTCCGCCCACTCCGGACGACTTCGACGAGCTGCTGAGCATGCGCCGCCAGACCAAGGCGTTCTTCGCGCACCCCAAGGCGATCGCCGCCCTCGGCCGCGAGTGCAACAAGCGCGGCGTCTACTTCGGCGACGCCGACGTCAACGGGCACCGCGTCCCCGCCTGGCGCGGTGTGCCGATCCTCCCCCTTGGCAAGCTGCCGGTCTCCGCGCAAGGCACCACCTCGGTCCTGGCGATGCGCACCGGCGAGGAAGCCTCGGGTGTGGTCGGGCTGCGGCAGACCGGGCTGCCGGAGGAGCGCGAGCCCGGCCTGAACGTACGGTTCATGGGCATCAACGACCAGGCCCTCATCTCCTACCTGGTCAGCACGTACTACTCGGCCGCGGTCCTGGTGCCCGACGCGCTCGGCGTGCTGGAGAACGTCGAGGTCGGCCGCCCCTCCGGCGCCTGAGTCCCACCCGCCACGGGTCGCGCCGGAGGAGAGGCTGCGCTCCGGCCCCATGCGGCCGCTCTCCGCCCCGTCACCACGTCAGTGCCTGCCGCGCAGCGCACTGCACCCGCACCACCTGAACGTCCTGCAGTCAACGGCACGTTGTAAGGAGTCTCCACCATGACCACCACCCCGGAAGCCCCCGCCTCCGTCCTGCGTACGGCGTACCAGCAGGCTGTCGCCGACTACTGGAACAACGAGAAGGATCCGGTGAACCTGCGGCTGGGCGAGGTCGACGACCTCTACCACCACCACTACGGGCTGGGCGACTACGACCCCTCCGTGCTGGAAGGCCCGGAGGAGACCCGGGACGCGCGCATCATCGAGGAGCTCCACCGCCTGGAGTCGGCCCAGGCCGACGTCCTCCTGGACCACCTCGGTCCCGTCACCCCCGAGCAGCGGCTGCTCGACGCGGGCTGCGGCCGCGGCGGCACCAGCATCATGGCCAACGCCCGCTTCGGCTGCCGGGTCGACGGCGTCTCGATCTCCGAGACGCAGGTCGACTTCGCCAACGCGGAGGCCCGCAGGCGCGGCGTGGACGACAAGGTGCGCTACCACTTCCGCAACATGCTGGACACCGGCTTCCCGACCGGGGACTTCCAGGGCATCTGGAACAACGAGTCCACCATGTATGTGGACCTCAACGAGCTTTTCGCCGAGCACGCCCGGCAGCTCGCGCGCGGCGGTCGCTACGTCGTCATCACCGGCTGCTCCAACGACGTGACGGGCGGCCGCTCCAAGGCGGTCAGCGCCATCGACGAGCACTACACGTGCAACATCCACCCACGCAGTGCGTACTTCAAGGCCATGGTCGCGAACGGCCTCGTGCCGATGCACGTCGTGGACCTCACGCCCACAGCGATCCCGTACTGGGAGCTCCGGGCCAAGTCGTCGGTGGCCACGGGGGTCGAGGACCCCTTCCTCACGGCCTACCGCGAAGGCAGCTTCCACTACCTGCTCATCGCCGCCGACCGCATCTGAACCGGCTCAAGAACGCAACGCTCCGTCTGTACCAGGGCCGCGGATGAGATGTGCGGTGCCGTGGCGATGAGAGCGAAGACCCGGTCGATCCGTTCGGCCGGGTCCGCGCGTATGCCGGCGCCTGCGGCGGATGAGGTCGGGGAGCCTGCTGTGCCGCCGGCGGCCGGTTTGAGCGCCACCGAAGAAGGCACGAGCGGGGTGGAGATGTACCGGCACCAGGAGACTTGGCGATACAACACCTGTGTCGTCACCAGGCCGTGACGCTTCGGAGAATTCCCTGTTCTCGCTGACCGGGTGCGGGATTACCGGACGGCGCAGTCGGCGAAATTCGGGGTTCCGCCTTCTTGGATGTAACAGGGTGTGGTGCCGTGGAAGTAGGAGCCGTTGTGCTTGCCCTGGTATTCGACCTTGACGTAGGTGCCTTTCTTCCACCACCAGTTGTTGATGCGCGTCCAGGGGTTCGGGGTGTTACGCCAGTCGGTGCTGACCCAGGCGCCGTACTGGTTGGTGCCGTGCACGTTGATGGCGTCGGACTGACCGGTATGGACGGTGACCTGCAGGCAGCACCCCTTCAACGACGGGGCCGCGGTGGCTGCTTGCGGGGCCGCGAGCCCCGCGGTGCTCAGACCCACGATGGCCAGGCCGAGAAGCGTGCCTTTGACGATGCGAGACATGGTGCCCCTTTCATTGAAGAGGTCCTCGCCGGCCTGCGCTGGCGCAGGCCGCCATGCAGCGCTTCCCAGCGTCTCCGCCGCGGCAGCTCGGCGCAATCCTTTTCAGCGACGGCTGAACCCCCTTGCGTACCGCCGCTCCCGTACAGGAGCCGGGGCGATGCCCGCATCTTTGTGGCTTCCGCCAGTACGCCGGTCTGCCGGAATGTCGGGAGACTGCCTGCCAGAGGCTCCGGCGCGCCCCCGGATCCGGGCTCCGAGGCCAAAGCCATGACGAAAGCGCACGGGAGGACAGCGCGATGAGCGTGCGGCAGTATGACGCGATCGGTGAGGCGTTCGAGGGCTTCAAGTCCCTTCCGCTGGCCCAGTACGGGGAGGTGCCTAGCTTCCTGGCCATGGTCGGGGACGTGCGCGGCAAGTCGGTCCTCGACCTGGCCTCCGGCACCGGCTTCTACAGCAGGGAGTTCAAGCGGCGTGGTGCCGCGGAGGTTCTCGGCATCGACATCTCCGGTGGAATGGTCGCCGCGGCAAGGGCGTTCGAGGAGCGTGAACCGCTGGGTGTGCGCTACGAGGTGGGCGATGTGTCCGCAATGCGGCCCCTTGAGCGGCCCTTCGACATCGCCACGGGGGTTCAGCTGCTCAACTACGCCGAGGACATCGCCGCCATGGAGCGGATGTGCCGCAACGTGCACCGGAGCCTGAAGCCCGGCGCCGAGTTCTTCGTGCTCGCCCAGACACCGGACTTCCGTTTCGACGGGCCGTCCTTGGCCAAGTACGGCTTTCTCTGCGAGCCGACCGGCGAGGAGATCGAGACCGGACCGCAGGTGCGGATCACCGCGCTGCTCGACCCACCGATCTCCTTCGTCGGCGCCTGTCCGCGCCGTGAGGTCTACGAACAGTGCCTGCGGGCAGCCGGATTCAAGGAGGTGGCCTGGGTCCCGCTGGAGGTGTCCGACGCCGGCGTGCGCGAGTTCGGCGCGGACTTCTGGGCGGACCTCCTGGCCAATCCCCCACTGGAGATGCTGCGCTGCCGAGCCTGACGGGCGACCGAAGACGGCCAGGACCAGGCACCGGATCCCGGCTTCGCACGGGCGGCGGTGCGGCAGGTGACCGCCGCGTGGTGGCGGATCGAAGCATGGCCGCGCGCGTCGTGGACATGGCACGATGTCTCCCCGCGGTCGTCGCGTGGTCGCTGACGTGCGACTCGGATCGCAATCGAGACCCCGGTGCTGCTCCACGCAGGACAGGCCCGCGGCTGCTTGGACGCTGCCGCGCCTTCCGACCAGCTCGCGGCATGGCGTCGCCGCTCTGCGTGGCGGTACGGTGCTGTGCTCCGGTCGGCACCATCCCGTAGGCCCCGGTCAGCGAGATCGTCGGCGTCGGCACCCTGCCGAGCGCACGACGGCGCGGTCTCGCCCTCGTAGTCACCGCAGCGCCGGTGACGGCCGCCCGGAAACGCCAGAGCGCGGAGACCGGCTTCCTCTCGGCAGGCGACGACGACGTGGCTCGCGGCGACAGCCGGACAGGCTGCCGTCCTGTCGCCACCGCACCGATCGTCGAACCGGCCCACCACACCTGACACCGGTGCCGGAGGCCATGAAGCCGGAACGGCACGGATGCCGCAGGCAAGGCGGATGACGTCGCCGTCTGCGTCGACGGCGATGTCCGGGGCGACGTGCCGTGACCCCGCTTGACCTTGACACAGTGACAAGGCATTCACTGCGGCCAAGGAGGTGGTCGCGATGACCATGCCGAAGCAGCGCGCGGGCACAATGCCCGCTCTTCAGCGCCTGGAGAACGGCAGCCCCTCGGTGCGGCTGCAGGCAGCGCTGGCGGTCGGTACGGCCCCTGACCCACGGTTCATCGACAAGCTCATCGAACGATGCGCGATCTAGCCCGAGTTCTACGTTCGGGAAATGCTCACGTGGGCGCTCACCCGACACCCGTCATCCATAGCCGTCCCCAAACTCATCGATGTACTCCGCTCGGAGCGTGCGCAGGCGCGAAGCCAGGCGTTGCACACGCTGTCGAAGATCGGGGATCGGCGAGCGTGGCCGGCAATCACCCGGTCCCTTCTGACCGACGCCGACGACGAGGTGGCGCGGAGCGCTTGGCGGGCAGCGGTCGTGCTCGTGCCCGACGGTGGAGGGCCCGAATTGGCCCGCGTGTTGGCGGGACAGCTCGGGCGCGGCGAGCGTGAGACGCATGTGAGCCTCAGCCGGGCGCTGATCGCGCTCGGTGAGGCGATCATGCCGACGCTGCGTGCGGCGATGACGGATTCCGACCCGTGCGTGCGCCGGCACGCGATCGCTACGGAGAGACTGTTACACAACCCGGATGCCGGCTTCGAGTTCGCGATCGAGGAGGCGAAGCGGATCATGGCTCTCGATACGACCGGCCAGGAGGGGTGAAAACCAGTGTTGATCGGTGAGGTGGCACGACGGTCCGGGGTCAGCGCCCGCATGCTCAGGCATTACGACTCGCTCGGCCTGGTACGGCCGACGGGCCGTACCGAGGGCGGCTATCGCCAATACTCCACCGAGGACATCCGGCGGATCTTCCATGTCGAGAGCCTGCGGTCAATGGGACTGTCGCTGCGTGAAGTCGGGTCCGCGCTGAATGATCCCGGCTTCACGCCGTCGGAGCTCGTCGACGACCTCATCCGCCAGACGCGGGAACGCATTGCGAGTGAGACTGCGCTGCTCACACGGCTTTGTCGGATCGGCGCCGTGGAGCCCGCCGACTGGGAGGACGCCCTCCATATCATTACGCTCCTCCAGGCATTGGGGGCGGACAGCGCCGACAGGCGCCAGCGCGCGGCACTGTCTTCAGTCGAAAGGACTCCGGTGCCTGTGGAAGCCCTGGTAGAGGCAGCGCTGAGCGAGACGGACCCGAACGTCGCCGGAGCTATTCGATGGGCTCTGGCACAATCGGGCGACGGCGGATTGGCACTGCTGGCCCAGGGCCTTGGTTCACCGGTGGCCGAGGTGCGGAAACGTGCCGTTCAGACCATCGCCGAGATTCCGGACGGTGAAGCGACCGCATTGCTGCGGGACGCCGTCACGCACCCCGACCATGCGGTCCGCAAGGGTGCGGCCCTGGCACTCGGGGCAGGTGGAGTAGCCGACGGGATACCGACCCTGATTGACATGATCGTCGAGGAGACGAACGACGTTGCCGCGGCCGATGCCCTGAGCGCGCTGGCGAACGATCCCGTGCTGGCGGTTCAGATCGCCGCCAAGCTCGTCGAATGCCTTGCCCACGGCACCGTCGAATCGTCCGCGCGTCGACGGCTGACACAGGCGCTCGCGGATATCCCGGGAATCACGGCGTCGCGCGCTCTCGCAGCTCTGTCCCATGACGAAGACCGTGCCGTTGCGCTTACGGCGACATACGTTCTCACGCTACGCGATACACGATCCGATGCCGCCGTCCGAGGACGGGACGATCGTGCGGCCGCGGGCCTGGCTGATCAGGTGCTTGCCTGCGATGGGTAACTGATGGGAGCGGCCACGGATTTCGGGTCCTGGGCCGAGCGGCGAATTGCCGGTGGGCCACTCCGTCAAAACGCCTCCGCCTCGATCGACTCGATGAGTCGGTAGCACCCCTCCAGCACGGAACCTGACCGCATGACTCCCCCTCGGGTCGGACACCGGGATGACGGGCGGTGCTGCCCCGCACATACCGGCAGTCGGTCAGCCGGGCGGGAGGTGGAGCAGTTCACGGACACGGCCGATCAAGGTGAGGAATCCCAGGGCGACAACGAGGCCGTCGGGCCCGACGAGTTCGGTGGCGTGGCGGGCGGCGTCAGCGGTCTCCTCCCGTACGTACAGTTCTCGACGTGCCGACAGGATGGCGCGCATGTCGGCCGGGGCGGCTTCGTGGGGGTGACCGACCCGGGTCAGCACTATCGGCCAATCGGGTGGCAGCGGCCCGAGCATGGTTGCCACGTTCCTGTACCGGAGGGTGCCGAAGACGAGGGCGGTGCGCTCAGCGGCGCGGGACTGCTTCAGGATCTCCGGGGCCACGGTCACCACGCCTTGGTTGTTGTGGGCAACATCGAGCAGCAGGCGGCCGGTCCAGGGGCCGAGGCGGGCTGGTGCCAGCAGTTCGAGGCGACCGGGCCAGTGGGTCGCGGCAAGGCCACGTCCGCCGGAGTGTTCACCGCCTGCCAGGGCGCGTCGACCGCGTAACCCGCCAGCTGGCGGGCGCCAACCAGACGGGGCAGTGTGCTGTCGGCGTGGTCTCCCTCCGCGGGGAGGAGGGAGAGGACCTGCCAGGCGAACAGATACACACCGGCGTTCACCCGGCCCGGCCCCGGGACGGTCGGGGCGAGGTCCGTCACCCGGCCCAGCTCGTCATAGGCCACCGCCCTGCCGGGCAGGCCACGACCGGCGAGCGCCACGGTCGCGGCGATACCACCGCCCAGGTGATGGGCGCGCATGCCGCACAGGCAGAAGCACGTCCAGATGTCCCCGTAGACGGCGAACCACGGCTCACCCGGATATGGCAGGGCACGCGCGGCCCGGCGAAGCCCACCGCCACGCCCCAACGGGCGCTTCTCGACCACCGCTTCGGTCCGTGGCGGCGATGGACGGGAGTCGAGATACGAGACGATCACCTCGGCCAGCTGCCCCGCCGACACGACGACGTGCGCGACTCCGCAACCGGCGAGCCAGTCGAGTTGGTGCCGCAGGATCGGCACCCCGTGGACCTCCACCATCGCCTTCGGCCGCTCATGGGTCAGCGGCAGGAGCCGGCTGCCCCTGCCTCCCGCCAGGATCACCGCCTGTCGGCCGGCCAGAGGGCCGCCTCGCCCGCAGAAGAGAGGGGACGTCTCCGCTGTAGCGGGCCCTCCGGGCCTGTGCGCGCACACGCGAGCGGCGGACGACGGGCCGGATCTGAACATGCCTGGGTAGTACCCCGGTCCCGCCGGGGCGAAAGCAGACGTAAACCGGCCTGCGCGCGCCCTGTCCACCGGGCCGCGGTCCGGCGCGGTCGCTACCGGCGCGGAAGAGGACCGGACCGGCTTCCCGCCGTGGAGACAGCGGCCCCACACCGGCCCTGACGGCTACGCCGTCGAACTCGTGGCGAGCTGGCTATACCGGAGTCCCTCGGAGGCGTCGGCGGTATTCGCGGGTGAGGGCGCGGAGGGCGGCGGGTACGGAGGGGCGTGCGGAGCCGTGCAGGATATCGGCGCCTTTTCTCGCGGCGGCCTGGGCGGTGAGGATCTCCAGTGTCACCATCGCTCGCACGAAGAAGCGGTTGGCCGGTGCGGTGAGACCTGCCAGGCGGCGGCTGGCCACGAGGTCGTGCTGTGCCTGCTGCAACTGGCTTCGCAGCAGCGCACGCAGGCCGGGGGTGTCTCGGGCGTTCTCCAGGTCGTCACGGGTGACGTCGTGCTGTTTCAGGGCGTCATAGGGAAGGCCGAGGCGTCCGTCGCGAAGGTCCTCGGCGAGGTCGTTGACGAAGTCCAGGCGCTGGCTGCCGTCGATGTAGCCGCGGCACGCGGCGCGGTAGTCGGCCGGGGCCGCTTCGGGGGCGAGCAGGCCGGCGACGAGCATGAACGCGGGGAGCGAGTACGCATCGATGTAGTGCTGGTAGTCCGCTTCTGTGGCGAACCCGCAGAAGTCGAGGTCGGCGGCTGCCCCGGCCAGGAACTCCCCGGCCTGGCCGGCCAGGCCGGGGTGGACGGTGACGGTGTGGAGCAGCGGCCGGATCACCGGGTGGTCGCTGTGTCCGGTGGCCAGGGCTGTGCGTACCTCGTTCTCCCATGACCGGTAGGCGGAGACGCGTCCGGGCAGGGGTCCTTGGTCGAGGAGGTTGTCCGTGTGGTGCATGAACGCCGTCGTGGCGATCACGTGCGGGACCACGGGGCGGGGCAGGAGCAGCCGGACGGCGGCGTAAGCATGAGGCTTGTACCGGGCGACCGCTGCTCGCTGCCGGGTGTAGTCGTGGCGCAGCCGCGGGGCGCGGATGTCGGCGGAGTCGAGGATCCGGTTCCATGCGCTGGTCATGCATTGTCTTTCTCGAGAGGGAGGGCCGAGGCCCACCCCTGCCCAGCCGAGTCTGATCCTGGTCGCCATCTCTTCCCCGGAGACCGCGGCGAACCGGCAGCCTGGAGCCCCGGCCTCGCAAGGATGCCATGCCCTGCAACTCCACGACACACACCGCTCAGCGATCGGTGGAGGGCGGCTCCGCCGAGGCGTGCGGCAGCGGGTCGCGCAGTGCCATGGCGGTGTCCGACGGCTCGGTGGGGATGAGGCTCACCTGGTCGGCGGTGGTCGAATGCCGGTCGAATGCCCTGTCGGGCACCGGCCCGGCCAACGGCGCACAGGTGATCCACGGCGTACTGCCGGTGCGGGCGGGCCGTCCGAGGAAGTTCGTCACCGACCTCACCGACGCCCCGGGCGCATGACTCCACGTGCGGAGTGACATGCCGCGTGGCGGCAGCGCCACGACACTGGCGGCCGGACCGCCGCAGCGTTGACGAACCGAAGAGAACCTTTGACCTCAACCACACTTGAGGTCCTAGCTTTGCGATCATGACGACCGTAAGCACCCCGCGGAACGGCACCACCGCACCCGACCAGCAGCCGATCGCCCTGGTCGCCTGGGAGGCCACCGAGGCGATTCTGAGGCATTCGCAGGCCACCCTGGCGCGCATCGACATGACCCAGCCCCAGTGGTGGGTGCTCAACAACATCGTCCGGGCCGAGCGCGGCCTCACCAGGGAGGAGATCCACGCCCTGGCCGTGCCCTACGGCATGGGCACTCACGTGATGGTCCACGCCACCGACGCCCTCGTGTATCGGGGCTGGCTCGACACCGGCACGGACGGCCGGCTGACCCTCACGGAACAGG
This sequence comes from Streptomyces sp. NPDC020379, assembly GCF_044387105.1. Classification (NCBI taxonomy): domain Bacteria; kingdom Bacillati; phylum Actinomycetota; class Actinomycetes; order Kitasatosporales; family Streptomycetaceae; genus Streptomyces; species Streptomyces sp. NPDC020379. Next base: position 23,836 of record NZ_JBIRVR010000031.1, on the reverse strand, counting down.
GCCGTCAGGGTATGGCGACGGCGAAGGAACACATGGCCCCGGTGCGCGCGGAGATCCTCGGCGACATCACGAAGGAGGAGTACGCGACCGCGCTCTCCGTGCTCCAGCGCGTCACCGACAACCTCGCCTGGACAAGCCGTCGATCCTAGCTGGAGCTGTGGCATGACTGTGGACCCATGCGGCGTGCAGCACCGCGTACGTGAGGACCACGGCAGCGTAGGCGTCAGCCCCAGCGGCCCGCCCGGCCCGGCGGGCCACGAAGTCAGTCGCATGCGTGGAGCGTGCCCCGGGCCGGCCTCCTTCGGGCCGGCGCTCGATACGTGCGGCGTCAGCGGTGGAACCGCCCGCCCTCCCGGACAGGCCCCTTCGGCAGGGCGGGCACGCACGGTCTCGGCGCCCGCCGCGACGGCCCCGATCGTACGGACACCCTTCAGTCTTCAGCGGAGACGGCTTTCCGTCGCCGGAGCCCGCGCGCGGCGGCGCAGGCGCGGGATCAGCCGGGGGACGCGCCGCTTGTATTCCTCGTACGTGCCGGGGAACGCCTCGGTCATCAGCTTCTCCTCGACGCCGATCTTCCACTGCACGAGGACGACGGCCAGCAGCACCGCCACCACCCAGCCGCCGAACAGCATCAGCACCGCGGTGCCGATGAACATGCCGAGGATTCCGGTGTAGATGGGGTGGCGGACGATCGCGTAAGGGCCGTCGGTACGCAGTTCGTGGTCCTGCCGCTCCACGGGGGCGGAGGTCCACATGAGGCCGAGGCGGACGCGCGCCCAGATCGTGAAGGCGGTCGCGGCGATCAGCACGACGGCGCCCACGGCACGCAGCCACTGGACGTGCACGGTGATCGGGTCCCATGTGCCGTGCGGCAGCAGCGCGTTCACCGTCACCGCCACGATGATCCCGGCGACGATGCTCCACCGCTGGAGCGGCTGTCCGCGCCTGCGCACGGACGGGGACCGGCGGGCGTTGTAGAGCGCGCCGAGAGCCCATACGGTCAGGAACGTCAGCCAGCAGGCGATATCGATCCCTGTCGCGACGTGGCGCCACTGCGAGTCGGTCATGGTTCGCTTCGCCCCCTTCAGGCGGACGGCCGTTCCTCCTGATGAGACGCGACAGCCCACGGGCAGGTTTCCACCGAGGCGGCGCTCCGGCAGCACGGGAAGCGGCGCGCGGGCGCGGCGCGGCGCACGGCCGGCCGGGCCCGCACGCCTCCTCGGCGGACGGCAGGACCAGGATCCAGCCCCGTCACCGTACGCGGTGGCATCCGCCAGCCTCCCGGGCCATCCCCGTCGGCTGCAACGGGTCCCACGCCCCCAGTTCTGGCGTGTGCAGCCGAACAGCGACAACACCTTCCGGCTCCGCAACGACCAGCCCGGCCTCGGCACCGATGTCTGCCTGGACGTGGACCCGTTGTCCACCGCCACCGGTTGGGACATCGCCAACGGCACCAAGTACGGAACCAAGGATTCCCAGCACTGGTTCTTCGCACCCTCCGACCCGTCCACCGGACCCGACGAGGCGGGCGACTGACGTCCTGTCCGATCGACGATGCCCGGCGGCCTCACGGCCGCCGGGCACACGTCGCTCAGCGGCTTGACGGCTTCATGGATGGCATGAGCACCGCAGCGGGAACGGTCGAGTCACCCGTCCTCGATGTCCGAGATGAGCTTGGTGCTCAGGTCGCTCTGCACGGCCAGCCGGGTGTGGCCGGCGTCCGGGCCCGTACCCCACGTGAGCGTGACGGTGGTGAACAGATGCCCGGCACCGGAATCGTGGTAGCGCACGTCCCAGTGGGTGGGCACGTCCTGGGCGCGCAGCACTCCGTCGGCGTGGTTGGCCTCCTCCCAGGCGGCCAAGCGCTGACGGAGGTCCTCTGTGAGGTAGTGGGCGCGAAGCTCCGCACCCAGGTCATCGGTTCCGTCGTCGACGGCATCGATGTAGGCACCGTAGAAGTCGGCCACCCGATCGACCGCGGAGTCCGGACTTCCCCCGCGGACTGCTTCACCCGACTGATCTCCCGGCATGAATTCCCCCTCTGGAACACCGTTGTTCAGCAACGCCCTTGGCAACAAGCTGCCCACGCCCTACCGGAAGTAGTCTTTTCAGGCGATATGAGGCTGAACGTGACGCTCTGGCCATCGCCCGTTCCAGCCTGCCGCGCGCGTTCAGGCCGTTGCCTTTGCAAGCCGTTGCCTTTGCAAGGGAAAACCGTCGGCCGGGATCCCGGCCGACGGTGTGCGGGGGCGCTTGGGGCATGGGGTGGTACGGATCCCGGGCCGGGGCTGTCCGCTACTTGAAGAGGTGGTCGCCGGCGGTGGCCATGCGGTGGGTGTTGCCGTGCTTACTCACCCAGTCGCGGATGAGCTTGATGGCGTTGGCACACTTCCAGTCGTTGTCGTACTCGCGTACGCCGGTGAAGGCGCCGTAGCCGGCGATGATGCCGTCGACGCGGGCGTCGCCGAGGAGTTTGTCGACGTACCACGGGTCGTTGTAGGTGGTGGTCCAGGACAGGGTGGCCCCGAGCTGCCGGGCTGCCCGGTCCGCGGCGCCCTTCTTCAGCTCCGCGCAGGTGTTGCGGGCCGGTTCGGTGCAGTTGCCGAAGCCCTTGGTGATGTCGGTGTCGCCGTAGTCCATGGCGCGGTGGCCGGCCGGGAATCCGGCACCGGAGCGGGCGAAGGCGTCGCGCACCTGGTCACGGGTCCCCGTCGTCGTGATGCCTTCGAGCGTCCCGAGCTTGCCTTCCAGACTCTTCCAGCCCCTGCCCCCGACGTCGGGGGTGCTGCCGCCGTGGTACTCGTAGAACCCGTACAGCACCTGGATCCCCGCGGCCGTCAGCCGCTGCGCCTTGTCCCGCAGCCCGGCGACACTGCACCCGCGGTTGGGCGCTTCACCGCAGTAGTTCGGGTCCTTGATGTCCAGCCAGACCAGCCCCAGCTTGCGGCCCGCCTTGGCGTGGGAGACGATGCGGTCGATCATGCTGTCGAAGCTGGGGCCCCGCCGGCTGTCACCGGCGGAGGAGCAGTCGTGGTAGGCGCGCCATTCGTTGGGGTTCCACCAGGCGCACACGTCGATCTCGATGCCGTTCGCACCGTGGCTGATCGCGGCGTCGACGCCATCGAGGGTGTCGACGCGGTGCGCGATGGCGTAGATCGCCTGCCGCTGGTCGGCCGCTGCCGCCGGCGTCGTGCCGAGCACGGAGGCACCGACGATCCCGCACAGTGCTGCCATCAGCGCCAGTAACGCCCGCGGGCGGGCGCCCCGCCTGAGGTGAGTGGTCAAGAAAGGTACTCCTTAAATCCGACGGCAGACGTCAGTGCCGCGGCCTGCGGCGACGGTGCCGATGGGCGCTTGGAGTTAAGAGGGTGGTCCTTTTCGACCCAGGATTGCACTAGTGTTTCACGCTGCTGGCGGGAATGAGCCAGGACCGGACAGCCCACACGACCCTTTACCAGAAGGACAGTTGGGGCTGGTGAGGCGAACCCCCGCGCCCCTGGTTCGCCGGAACGGGGCTTACCTGGGCAGCCACGCCCCTGCCGCCGTCGAAGTCGAAGTCGAAGAAGGCAACCGGGTCGGCAGGTCAGGTGAGGGTGGTGTCACTGGGCCTCGCAAAAACCCGTTGGGGGAGCGCGGCGACCGCTGCTAGCCTTCCGGAGGCCGTGCGAGAGAACAAGGAGGTGGTACCCGTGAACGTATTGACATGGGTGCTCCCCTCCGGGGTCACGGTCGGGCGATAGGTCGTCGTCCGGGAGCGCCATTCAAGAGCACTCCGAAAGGCACGACCATGCGATTCACTTCTGAACGACATCTCGACGACGGCGTCCTCGAACGCGAATTCACCCTCGGCGAGATCCCCGGCACCCTGTGGACGCCCGGATCCGCGTCCGCGTCCGCACCGGCCCCGCTGATCCTGATGGCCCACAACAACGGCCTGCCCAAGGGGGAACCCCGGCTCGTGGCCCGCGCCCGGCTCACCGCGGCGTCCGGCTACGCGGTGGCCACCATCGACGCCGCGGGGTGCGGTGACCGGCCCCGTTCCGCCGCCGCCGAGCAGGCCCGTGCCGACCTCCGCCGGGCGATGCAGGCCGGCGAGCCGGTCGACGAGATCTTCGAGGCCCTCGTCGGCCCGCTCGTCGAAACCGCGGTCCCGGATTGGCGGACCACCCTGGACGCCCTCCTCGCGCTGCCCGGGATCGGCGGCCCGGTCGGGTATTCGGGGTGGACCGCCCTCGGCATCCGGCTGGCGGTGGCCGAGCCGCGCATCAGGGCCGCCGGTCTCTTCGCCGGGGGCTATGTGCCCCGCGCCCAGCGCGAGGAGGCCCGGCAGGTCACCATTCCTCTGCTGCTCCTGCTGCAGTGGGACGACGAAGGGAACCCCCGGCAGCGGGCCCTGGACCTGTTCGACGCCTTCGGCACCAAGGAAAAGACGCTGCACGCCAATATGGGCGGGCACCTCGGCACCCCGTGGTTCGAGCGGGAGGACGGGGACCGGTTCTTCGGCCGGCACCTGAAGTGAGGCCGGACCGCCAGGCCGGCGGCAGTCGGTAGGCGGTGCCGGCCGACGCCGCTCATCGAGGACAGGTCCCGGCCCTCCTCGATGGCGGTGGCCGGCGATGCGCGACCGCCCCGATCGCGGCAGTGCCGGCCATCAGCGGTACTGGCCGGTCGGGGCGGCGGTGTTCTCCTTGGTCTTCAGCCCGTGCGCGGTCCGCAGAACCTCGCTGTGGATGACCTCACCTGCCGGAGACGATCTCGGCCAGGTGACGCAGCGAGTTGATGAGATGCTCCGGGCCGAAGGGCGGGAACCGGATGTACTCCCGCACAGACCGCGGCACCGCCGACCAGTCGTAGGTGAGCGTGACTTCGGTCCCGGACGGGCCGAGCGGCGCGAGGTCGTAACGCCAGGTCCAGCCGCCGAACTCCAGGTGACCGTCGTCCTTCTCCGTCCCCGTCCGCCAGCCGATGGCGCGTGGCGGATCGAGCACCTGGACCTGGTTGGCCACCCGGTAGTCACCGTTCGGATGGTCGGGGTGATACATGTCCATCCGGAAGATCTGCCCCACCGCGGTCAGCGGCGCCGGGTCCGCAGCTTCCTGAATCCAGCCGGTGCCGTCGATCGCCGAATGGGCCGTCGGGTCCGCCAGCACCGCGAACACCCTCGCGGCGGGCACGGCGACCGTAAGAGTGGCGCTCACGTTCTCCTGGTCCACGGTGTGCACGCTCCTTGTGATCTCGTCTCGGTCTTCCGCAGGCGCGGAAGGGGACGTTCCCCAGCATGCGAACGACGCGGCGAGGCGGAACTCATCGGTTGTGTGTGTACCGACTGACGTGAATCTCCCGGCGGGCTACAGCTCCGGCAGTCGGTCCGTCGGCTCCGGAGGACGCCGTCGCTCGAGCCAGAAGAGGTAGATCCGCAGGTGCCCGGCCAGCTCACCATCGAGGTACGCGGCGTAGTCGCGAGCAGCAGCAGCTGACCCCTGCCCGGACCTCTCGTCGTCGGCCTCCCACGCGCCGAGCCGACCGGTGAGGTGCTGCCGGACTCGGCCCCTGTCACGCCACCACTCCCGGACAGCGGCCGGCGTCCAGCGGTCGTCGCCGTCGCAGCCATAGCCGGAGAAGGGGTCCTGCTGTGCGGCTTCGACCAGCTGCCGGAGCTGCTCCGGCGTCCGCGGCTGCCGGTAGACGAACTCGGTGAAGTGCTCACCCTCATAGAGGACGAGGGCTGGGGCGTGCAGGCGGCCGGTGCCGCAGTTGTCCGTGTCGGCCCCGTAGAACGGCCCGGGCACGTTGAGCCACTTCCGCTCGCTCCACCGCCCCTGGAAGGACTCGCGTGTGTCGCCGAGCAGAGGCACCGGATCGAAATAGAGCTCCACATCCGGAAGAGTACTCGGAGACAGCGCCGGCCGCCGGACCGGGATCTCCTGAGGAATCGAGCGCCAAGGACCCCCTCCCCCACAGGGTTTTCGCAGGTCAGCTGCCCTTCACGGTAAGGTGCTCGGGCTCTGCCCTCCCTCGGTCGAGGAGCAATGGTGTGCGGCCTCCGCGTGTGAGGGGCCAGGGCTGGGACCGTCATCGCTGTCGGATCGCTGGTCCGTGTCAGTGCGGGTGACCGGCGACGCACAAGAAGGACAAGGTGGGGCGCGGAATGAGGGAGCACGGCCGACGGCAGCGTCACCGTACGGTGGACCGGGTCGCGTGGATCCTGGAGGCCGCCGCGCGGGCGCCGGGCGGGGTGACCGTGGCCGATCTGGCGCGGACGCTCGGGGCGCCGGCGAGTTCGGTGCAGGATCTGGTCAACGGCCTTGTCGCGACCGGCTTTCTGCTGGAACAGCGCCGGCGCTTCCGGCTCGGTCCCGCCCCGCACGTCCTCAACCTCATCTCCGGCCGGGTCGTCCCGCGGATCAGTCAGGCCGAGCTCGGCGAACTGAGCCGCGTCGCGGGTACCCCGGTGCTGCTCACGGTGCGGGTCGGACTCGATGCCGTCTATCTCGCGCGCGGCGGCGAGGACCACATTCCCCGCCTCGTGCCGCTCGCCGACCAGCACGTCGCCCGGCCGCTGCTGCGCACCGCCGCGGGCCGTCTGCTGCTGGCCTTCACCGATGAGGCGGAGCGCCGTGATCTGCTCGACGAGCTCGCCCGCCACGACCCCGAGGCGGTCGCCGAGTTCCGCACCGCTCTTCCGGCGATCCGCGCGTCGCGGGTCAGCCGCAGCGAGGGCCTGGCCGACCCCGAGGTCAGCGCGCTCGCGATCCCCGTCACCGAAGGTCGCGTCGTCACGGGAGCCCTCGCTCTGATGCACCGGCGTCGCGGCAATTCGGAGCGCTTGCTCCTGGACCGGGCGGCGGCCCGGCTCCTCGCACACATCCAGGAGAGGCAGACCTGAGGTCCGCATCGATTCACGGATATCCGTGAATCCGGGCGTTCGTGCGACGCCGGGAACGAATATCCCGGCATGACCTCGAACACGCCGGCCACGACCAAGCCGACGCCGCCGCCGTCCACCGGCGAGATCGTCTCCCGGCTGCTGCACACCCTCGGCGACCCCGATCCTGCCCGGGGGACGGCGGACATCACCGTCGTCGGGGCCGATCCCCTGGTGCCCTCGGTGCACCGCCTCGCCGATGCCATGTCCGCCGCGATCGGTGTCTTCGGGCAGCAGATGGCGGCGCTCGGCGAACAGCGCGGCCATTCGCACCAGAGGGTGGAGGTGCGGGCCGGGGCCGCGATCGACCAGCTCATGGCGACGTATCACACGACGCTCTCGGGGCGCCCGCTCGGTGCTCTCCTCGACGATCCGACACTGCTGGGCAACAACGACTTCTACCGGGCGCGCGACGGCCGGTGGATCTTCATCATCACCGCCTATCCGCATCTGCGGGACGCCGTCGCCTCCGTGCTGCGGTGCGGGCTCGACAAGGTGGGGATCGCGCAGGCCGCGGCCGGCTGGGATGCCTTCACGCTGGAGGAGGCCATCTGCGCGCGGGGCGGCGTCGCCTGCGTGGTGCGCAGCCGGGACGAGTGGCTCGCGGACCCCGCGGGGCGGCATGTGGCACAGCGCCCGGTCGTCGGGATCGAACGCGTCGGTGACGGGCCGGTCCACCCGCCGCAGCCGATCGGCGAGGCCGATCAGGCGCTCGCGGGCGTCCGGGTGCTCGATCTCACCCATGTCATCGCGGGTCCCGTCGCGGCCCGGCTCCTCGCCCAGTTCGGCGCCGACGTGCTGCACCTGTCGCGTCCCGACCGCCCCGACCCGATCCCGATGATCGCGATGACCGGCGGCGGCAAGCGCAACGCCTACTGCGACCTGCGCGACGACAACGACCGTGCGGCCTTCCACGAAGCGCTCCAGGACGCGGACGTCTTCGTGCACGCCTACCGGGGACTCGCCCGGCACGGGGCCTCGACCGAGGAACTCGTCCGCCGCCGCCCGGGACTCATCACCCTCGAATACCACGCCTGGGGCGCCGACGGCCCCTGGGGCGAACGCGGCGGGTTCGACCAACTCGCCTGCTCGGCAACGGGATTCGCCGTCGAGGAGTGGACGGACCGGCCGTCGCTGCCGCCGACGTACCTGCTCAACGACTACCTCGCCGCCTACCTCGGGGCCGCCGCCGTCGCAACGGTCCTGCGCCGACGTGCGGTGGAGGGCGGCTCATGGCGGATCCGCGTGACGTTGGCCGGGGTGTGTCACTGGGTGCAGGAACTCGGGCTGCTGGCGCGGGAGGACGTACTCGGTCTGCCCCAGCCCGGGCGCGCGCCGTTCGCCGCGCTGTCGACCACCGGGACCGACTTCGGCCCGCTCACCGAACCGGCGACGCCGTTCGCGTACAGCGGGCGCACGGTCCCCCAGCCCGGCCGGCGTTCCCCGCTCGGGTCCGCCGAGCTCCGGTGGCGCTGAGCCACTTCTCGCGGCTCACGACGGGGATCACCGCCACCGTCTTCCTGGCCGGACTCCCCCCGCGCCGCCGCCCTCCCCGAGTCAACGGCCCGGGCACGGCACCACGTGCCCGCCGCCTTCACCGCACCGCTGTTCCTCGTCCCACCCGATACCCCAGGAGGCACCGAAGATGTCCGAGAAGCCGAGCGGCCCGTCCGGCCGCGGACTCCTCGCCGGAGTCCGCGTCATCGAACTGGCCAGCGTCATCATGGCTCCCTACGCCGCTCAGCAACTCGGTGACCTGGGCGCCGACGTGGTCAAGGTCGAGCCGCCCGACGGTGACATGACGCGCCACTACCCACCGCGGCGCCACCCCGGCATGGGCGGCACGGCACTGAACCTCAACCGCAACAAGCGCAGCGCCGTCATCGACCTCAAGGCCCCGCACGGCCGCGATGCCCTGCTCGCCCTGCTGCGCACCGCCGACGTCTTCATCACCAACCTGCGCCCGCAGGCTCTGGAGAAGCTCCGCCTCGGTTACGACGACGTGGCGGCCGTCAACCCCGGCCTGATCTACGCAGGCGCCCAGGGTTTCCGCAGCGACAGCCGCTACGGCACCCACGCCGCCTACGACGACGTCATCCAGGCGGCCAGCGGCCTGGTCTGGCTCAACCACAAGGTCTCCGGCCAACCGCACTACGTTCCCACCGTGCTGGCCGACAAGATCTGCGGCATGCAGATCGCCCAGTCGGTACTGGCCGCGCTGCACTACCGGGAGCACGGCGGCACCGGACAGCGCATCGAGGTCCCGATGGCGGACACCATGCTCGCCTTCAACCTGGTCGAGCACCTGGGCGCGGCCACCCTGGAGACCGACGGGGAGTTCGGCTCGGCCCGCTCGCTCAGCCCGCAGCGCCGCGCCCAGCGCACCGCCGACGGCTGGATGTGCGTCCTGCCGCACAGCGACCGCAACTGGCGGGACTTCACCGCCTTCGTCGGCCGCCCCGACCTGGCCGACGACCCGCGCTTCGCCACCGGACCCGACCGGGCCCGCAACGCCGACGTGTTCTATCCGCTGCTCGCGGAGCTGACACCGCGGCACACCAGCGCCGAGTGGCAGGAGTTCTGCGACCGGGCAGGCATCGCCGCCGCCCCGGTACTCGACCTGGAGTCCGCCGCCACCACCGCCTATGCCCGGGAGGGCGGCCTGCTCCGCGATGCCGAGCACCCGACCGAGGGCACCTATCGGGTGATCGGCCGGCCGGTCCGCTACTCGGCCGACCCGGAGCCGGAGCTGCGGCCCTGCCCGGGCATCGGCCAGCACACCGACGAGGTGCTCCGTGAAGCCGGCTTCGACCCTTCCTTGCTGGAACCCATGGGCTGATCGATTTCCGTAACGAAAAGAAATTCACTGATCCTGGAGCGAACAAGTCATGTCTCATTCAGCGCTTTCATCGATCGCGTTCCCCGATGTCGCCCTGCCCGAGTCGGCCCGTCTCCTGCGCGCCGAGGTCCGCGCCTTCCTCGACGAGGAGCGCGCTCGCGGGACCGTGCTCGGCCGTCCCGACTCCTGGCTCGCCGGCTGGGACCCCGCCTTCAGCCGCCGTCTCGCCGAGCGCGGCTGGGTCGGCATGGCCCTGCCCGCCGAGTACGGCGGAGCGGGCCGCGGTTTCCTGGAACGCTATGTGGTGATCGAGGAACTGCTCGCCGCGGGCGCCCCGGTCAGCGCCCACTGGGTCTCCGACCGGCAGGCCGGCCCGTCCGTCCTCGAGCACGGTACCGAGGAGCAGCGTCGTTTCTTCCTGCCGAGGATCGCCGCCGGGCAGTGCTTCTTCTCCATCGGCATGAGCGAGAAGAGCAGCGGCTCCGACCTTGCCTCGGTACGTACACGCGCCGAACGCACCGCCGACGGCTGGCGGTTGACCGGCACCAAGATGTGGACCGGTGGCGCCCATGTCAACGACTACGCCATCGTGCTGGCCCGTACCGACGACGCCGAGGACAAGCACGCCGGCCTCAGCCAGTTCATCGTCGACCTGCGCGCCCCGGGCGTACGGGTCGAGCCGATCCACCTGATGAGCGGCGAGCATCGCTTCAACGCCTTCCACCTCGAAGGCGTCGACGTTCCCGACGGCATGCTGCTCGGGCGGCGGGGTGACGGCTGGAAGCAGGTCACCGGCGAACTCGCCTTCGAACGCAGCGGCCCGGAGCGCTACCTGTCCACCTTCCCCCTGCTGGTCTCCCTGCTCCGGGAGCTCGAACAGCGCTCAGCGACGGCCGAACAGCTCACCCAGGTCGGCATCCTGACGGCGCGTCTGCACAGCATCCGCCGGCTCTCCCTCGGCGTGGCCGCCGCACTGGCCGCCGGAGCCTCGCCCGACCTTCAGGCCGCCCTGGTCAAGGACCTCGGCACCCGCCTGGAAGGCACGCTGATCGACACCGTCCGCAGCGTCCTGCCGACCCCGGCCGACCCGCACGCCACTCCCGGCAGCCACCCCGAACTGCTCGCCTTCGCCCTGCTGCACAGCCCCGGCTACACCCTGCGCGGCGGCACCAACGAAATCCTTCGCGGCATCATCACTCGCGGTCTGGAGCAGCACTGATGAACACCCACACGATCGACACCAGCACCCCTGTCATCTCCGCCGACGCCTATGACGCCACCGCCTTCTTCGCCGACCCCGGTGCCATCGCCGTCGTCACCGGCACCACCGCCCCGGACGCCGTGGCCCTGCCGTCCCCGGACGCCTCGACCGCCGAACTCGTCGCCGCAGCCCAGGAGGCCGGACTCCGTGCCGTCCCCGCCCCGTTCGCCGAGACCGCTCTGGTCGCCCGCCCGCTGCTGCGCCGCGCCGGCCTCCCCGTACCCGAGGGCCCGCTCAGCTACGCCATCGCCCCCGAGCTGACGATCCGCTACGCCCACCCGGCCACCTCGGCCGTCGGCTCGGCGGGCTGCCTGGGCGAGAACGACACCCTGCTCGTCACCGGCACCCTGCACCGCGTTCCCTGGGCTCGGGCCGCCACCGCGGTGGTCGTCCTGGCCGCGGCCCCCTCCGGGCCCGTCCTGTTCACCTTCACCCCCAGCCAAGCCGTTCTCACCCCTGGCGGCAACCTCGCCGAGGAACCCCGCGACGACCTGCATCTGGCCACCGTTGAGATCCCCGCCTCTCAGGTCCGCCGGATCGCCCCCGAACTACTCGACGAGGCCCGGCTTCGCGCGGCCCTGGCTCGCTCCGCCCTGATCGCCGGAGCGGCCGAACGCTGCGTCGGCCTGACGGTCGCCCACACCGCGGCCCGCATCCAGTTCGGCCGTCCGCTCAGCCGCTTCCAGGCCGTCAAGCAGGAGGAAGCACGACTGGTCGAGGAGGCCGCCTTGGTCCGTGCCGCCGTCCAGGCCGCCGCCGCACCGCTGGACACCGGCGGCCCCGGGGCTCACTTCGCCGTCGCCGCCGCCAAGACCCAGGCATCCGCCTCGGCCGCCGAGATCGCCCGCATCGCCCACCAACTGCACGGCGCCATCGGCATCACCCGGCTCAGCCCGCTCCGCCTCGCCACCACCCGCCTGTGGTCCTGGCGCGACGAGGACGGCGACGAAACCTACTGGGCACGCCGCCTGGCCCGGCCCCTCACCGCCACCTCCCTGTGGCCCGCGCTGACCACCATGCCCTGACCCCCCTCACTCTTCCTCGCCGCCGACCGGCACCGGCCCGGTCGGCGGCTCACCGGACCCGCGCCGGAGCCTCGCGGTTGTGTCCGCGCCGGGTGCGAACTCCCTGTTCATTCCGGCCAGTTGCCGCGAGTCGGGGCAGGTCCGGCACAGGAAGCATCGGGGTCGACCAGGCGGCGTAGCAGCAGCCCCCATCACTGTCCGAGGCTGGGCGGGGCCGTGCCCCGGACGCCCGCAGTGCTGTCGTGGAACGCGTGGGGGCGATCTCAGTCGGACGCGAGGAACTCGGCCAAGCGATGGGTGTCTTCGAGATACCGCTCGTAGGGGAAACCAGCCGCTACGAGCCCGGCGCGAAGCTCGTCACCGAGCGGCTTTCCGGCGACGTGGAAGGCTTTCCGGCCGGCCTCGGTGAGGCGGACCAGCCTCCGCCGCGCGTGTTCGGGGTCAACGGTGATCTGCACCAGATCGTCCTCCTGGAGTGTCCGCAGCGCCCGGCTGATCGCCGGGTCGGACACCGACAGCGCCTGCGCGAGCCCGTGCTGCGTCACCGGCTCGATCTCCTCCAGCGTGCCCAGCAGGCGTATCTGGCTGTAGGTCAAGCCGCCGAGGTCGTCGGTGCGCCGCCGGGCCGCCTCGCCCAGCTGCATGACCACGCGGTGCAGCAGATCTCCGAGTCCATCGTCCATAGGTGCCACTATACCCAACCCTTGACGAGTTAATATTAACCGGTTAAGAATGAGACCCATGGACAGCTACTCCTACGTCGCGCAATCCGCCTTCCCGCTGGTCTGGATCCTGGTACCGGCCGCCGGAGCCTTCGCGCGCACCCGCCACACCCGCTCACCTCAGCGGGCCCTGGATATCTGGCAGCGCTGGTGGGCCATCGGCGCCTTCGGCTGCGGCAGTCTGTGGATGACGGTCGCCTTCCTCGCCTTCCCGGACACCATGGCCACGGCGATCGGCTTCGACCGGACGCCCTTCATGTTCGAGATCGCCTTCGCCAACCTCGGACTGGCCGTCATGGGCTTCCGGGCCGCCTCGGCATCCGCGCGGGAGCGCATCACCATCGGGCTCGGCGGGGGGATGTTCCTCTGGGGAGCCGCGGCCGGTCACCTCTACCAGTGGTTCGCCAACGGTGACCACGCCCCCGGCAACACGGGAGGAGTGCTCGTCAACGACCTCCTGATCCCAGCGGTCATGATCATCCTGGCCGTGCGATCCCGGCAGCTGGCGGTTACACCCCGGTCAACCATGAAGACCGGCACCTGAGACGCGGCAGCCGGTCCACACCGCCACCTCCGGTGTCACCCCCCTGGCAGGCTCCCCGTGTTGGTGATTCGCGGCTTGCAGGTGACCCGAGGCCCGCACGAACAAGCCCTCCTCCGAGCCGAAGTAACGGTTGATCATCATCGCCGTCACACCCGCCCGCTCGGCGATCTGACGCACCCCGGCCCCGGCGTACCCGTGCTCGGTGAACTCCACGACCCCGGCGGCGAGAATCGCCTCGCGTGTCGCGGCGCCGTCACGCCTGCGGGCAGGATATGCAGTGCCCATGGCCAGGAGCATACGGCGCGTTGGCGCGGATTCCGTCAGCCGCTCCCCCACCTGGTCGACGCTTCCGTTCCGCGTACCGCCCTGCGAGCTCCGTCTCGAAGCGCAACCCTGTCGAGCGGGCTCATACGTTTCCGGGCCACCGCTTCCTAGCCCACCCACCCTCGCAACAGTTCCTCCCGCTCCGCCCGCCGAGGTGACCCGCCCTCCCACGCCCGGCCCCACTCCGACATCGCCGCCAGCGTCGTCTCCATCGTCGCGGCGCCTTCCGTGAGGCGGGCCAGGAGGGCGTGGGAGAGGTCGATCTCGGTCTGCGGGTAGCCGACGGCCGCGGCGACATAGGCCGCCAACTCGTCTTCGCCGTCAGATGTTTCCACGCGCACCGTCATCAGCGCCGGAGCCTCGTCCACCAGGCCGTGGCCCATGGGCAGGGCCAGCTCCTTCACCGTGCCCAGAGCCAGATCCTTGACCACGCCGGCCTGCCGCTTCAGGGACTTCACAGGAACGTCCGCCACCGTCAGGGCGTGCACGTCCTCCCACAGGTGAAGGCCGGCCTGTCCGTCGCCGAGGGCCACGACACCCTCGGGGGTCAGACGGACCCCCGGAGCCGGACCGGACGGCTTCGCGCCCACGTAGACGTCGCCCTCGACGATCCAGAACAGGCCCACCATGGCCATGAGTTACTCACTTCTCCCGACGACGACGCCGTGTCACATGTCGAACGAGCAGGTCGTCCTCCGCAACGTGTCAACGAGCCGGGAAGTTCCCGCTTCCCGGCGCACAAGGCGTACGTCGAGGCACATGGCGCCGATGACGGTTCCGGGCACCACGTCATGGGCGGCAGCGCGCGGGTGATCGCGGGTGCCTCAGTTCATCGAGTCGATTCCGCTGTCCGAACTCCGGCCGGCGAACTATCGCTGGACCTGAACGGCCGGACGGGTGTGTGGCAGCGTGACGGTCGGGTAGCCGCCGAGGTAGGGACCCGGAACACAAAAAGCCACGAGAACGGAGTGCGCATGTCGAAGATCGAGGAATCCGTCGAGGTCGATGTGCCTCTGACCACCGTCTACGACCAGTGGACGCAGTTCGAGGAGTTTCCGCGGTTCATGGAGGGCGTCGAACGGATCGAACAGCGCACCCCGACCCTCACCCACTGGGTGACCGAGGTCGGCGGGGTCCGTCGTGAGTTCGACGCCGAGATCACCGAGCAGCGCCCCGACGAGCGGATCGCGTGGACGACGGTGCAGGGCGAAGTGCGGCAGGCAGGCGTGGTGACCTTCCACCGGCTGGACGACACCCGTACCAAGGTGATGCTCCAGCTGGACCACGACCCGTCCGGGATCGCCGACACCGTCGGCGACAAGCTCGGCTTCGTCCGGCACCGGGCGAAGGGCGACCTGAAGCGGTTCAAGGCATTCATCGAGAGCCGTGGCAGTGCCACCGGCGCGTGGCACGGCACGGTGTGAGCTGCTGCCGACGGGTGGGGGTGCCGCCGCGCGGCGGCACCCCCACCGGGGCACGCTGGAGCCCTGACTCCGCTGATCCCCGCGACGGTGCCCGACACCACCGAGTTCGGCAAACAGCCCCCTCGACCGCCCGGCGCGGCCCGCCGAGATGGCCCCCGCCTACGTCTTCCTCGCCGCATGTCCAACCTCCGCGCGTGCGCGTGAGTGTGGCCACAGGAAAGGAAGCGGTCCTGACCGCCCTTTCCGGGACCGGCGGCGTATCCGGCAGTCAGGACGTGGCCGGGACTGCCGCATCGAGTCCGTGGGCTGCAACCAGTTGGGCGCTGCCATCGGCCAGGCGGTAGCACAGACCCACGACGGCGGTCTGTCCGGCAGCGACCTTCTCGGCGAGGACACGGGAGCGGTCCAGCAGCAGCTCGACGGTGTGCTTGACGTGCTCGGCGAGAATCTCCTGCGGCTCGGTGCGCCCGGCTGCCCGGGCCGCCAGCACGCTCGGGGTCACCCGCTCGACGACATCGCGGACGTAGCCGGCCGGTGCCACGCCGTCCTCCAGCGCGGCGCATGCCGCGCCGACCGCGCCGCAGGAGTCATGGCCGAGCACCACTACCAGCGGGCAGTCCAGTATGTCGACCCCGTACTCGATGCTCCCGAGCACCTCCGAGCCCACCACGTGCCCGGCGGTGCGTACGACGAACAAGTCGCCCAGGCCACGGTCGAAGATGATCTCGGCAGCCAGCCGGGAATCGGAACACCCGAACAGCACGGCGAAGGGCTGCTGTCCCGGCGCGATCTCGGCACGGCGGGCAGCGTCCTGGTTCGGGTGCTCAGGGGCTCCGGCGACGAAGCGCCGGTTACCGGCCAGCAGAAGCTCGAAGGCGTCGGAGGGCATGGACCGTGCCGGGGAAGGCGAGTCCGCCGCCGCTCTGCGCCCGCCAGTTGCTGACCGACCCCGTCCTCATGCCGAGCGGCCTGCGGGCGCTGGCGGTGGGCGGCGACAAGGTCACGTCCGCGGAGGTGGCGGGCCTGCTCGCCGCACGGCCGTCCGGCGAGCTGTACGTGACCTACGGGCTGACCGAGGCCGGACCCCGCGTGTCGACGCTGGCCGCGCACGCCGAACCCGCGCACCGCTACGGCTCGGTCGGCCGCCCCCTGCCGGGGGTCGTCGCCTCGCTGCGTGAAACGCACGACGGAGTGGGCGAACTGCTGGTCGAGTCGGACACCGTCCTGCTGCGGCGGGTCGGGCAGCGCAGCAGGCGGGTCCTGCTGGGACCGCGGACCGTCGCCACCGGGGACGCCTTCTCGATCGACGACGGCTTTCTGACCTTCCACGGACGCCTGTCCGACTTCGTGGTGCTGCGGGGCGAGAAGGTCTCGCTGAACACGGTCCGTCAAGCCGCGCACGCCATCCCGGGGGTGGTGCACTGCGTGCCCAAGGTGGTGAACGACGGTGGTACGCAGGTGCTCGACGTGCACCTGTCGGTCACCGCCCCCGTGCCCGGCGGGGAGAAAGCGGTGCGGCACATCCTCAACTCCCAGCTCCTGCCCGCCGAACGCCCGCGCGCGGTCTTCATCTCCGCCGCCGACCCCGAGGCCTTCCGTAAATGACCCTCCGCCTCGGCTGGACCGTCCCGACGTCCCTCACGCCCGCCGCGCTCCGCGAGTTCGCGGTGACCGCGGAGGGCCTGGGGTACGACCACCTGTCCGTCCCGGAACACCTGGTGTCCACCGATCCCGCCTACGAGAGCCTGACGCTGGTGGCGTTCCTGGCCGCGGTGACGACCCGGATCGAGCTGGCCACCGCGATGACGATCCTGCCGCACCGCCCCGTGGTGCTCGCCGCCAAGCGGGCCGCGCAACTGGCCTTCCTCAGCGGGGACCGGCTGCGGCTGGGCGTCGCCGTCGGGTCCGACCCCGCGGAGTCCGCCGCCCTCGGCGTCACCCGGGAGAGCCGCGGAGCCCTGTTCGAGGAGCAGGTCCGCGCGCTGCGCCTGCTGTGGACGCAACCGGACGCGTGCTTCGAGGGCGAGCACGTCGCGTTCTCCGGCGTCACCCTCACCCCGCGGCCGCGCGCCGTCCCGCTCTGGATGGGCGGCGGCACCCTGCACACCGGCGGCAGACCTCGTCAGCTGCGCCGGATCGCCGCCCTCGCCGACGGCTTCACCATGTCCGGCCTGCTCGCCAACCGGGTCAACCGCGCCGCCGGCATCGTCGCCGACCTGCGGACAGCGGTCACCGAAGCGGGCCGCGACCAAGGCGCCTTCGGCATCGAGGCCCGCCTTCGCCCCGACCCCGCACGGCCGGACTCCTGGCGCTCCCTCGCCGACGCCTGGCGGTCCGCCGGTGCCACCCACCTCACCATCACGACGGACGACATCTCCCTGCTGGCTCCCGTGCACGCGGCACTGACCACGTGAAGACACCCTGCCGGGCGAGCCACTCCTCAAGCGGGCTCAGCACTCCGGTCACCGCCTGGTCGAACGGCTCCGCGGACTGCGCGGCGCGGGCCAGGACGCAGCCGCCCTGGAGGACGGCGACCACGGCCGCGGCGGTGTCCCGCGCGTCCAGACCCTCGTCCGGCTCCCCGCGCGCGTCCCTCGTCGGGGACGTCCGCGAGGCGTTCACGCAGCCGGTCGAGGGCTCGCCCGACGGGTGCCCGCCGGGTGAGGTCGGCCATCACGCCCGGGTCCTGGGTGAGCCGGCCGACGGACCAGGCACGCGTAGGCGGCCGACAGGGGAGCCAGGAACTTCCCGCCACGCCTGAGCGGCGGCATCAGCCCACGGCGCAGCAGGCAGCCATCCCTTGGGGTTCGTCTCATTCGCTGTGGAGGAAAGGGCATGGCACGCAGCATCGAGGACGACGTCTTTGACAGGCACGGGCCAGGTCGATGGTACGTGCACGCTCACGTGCCTCCCCGGTAGCCGGCTTCTCGGGTCTTCAGGTGGTGACGTTGTCCGGGGTATCCAGCCATACCCGCTGCCCGTCACGGGTGACGGTGAGGCCGAACCGCTCAGGCCCCGGTCTGCCGTGGTCTGCGTACCAGGCCCAGGTGGATTCGATTTCGTCCCACAGTCGGCGGGGGCCGTGCTGCCACGCGGTGAAGCGGTCCTTCTGCCGGCCGTCGCAGTCGATGGCCGCCCAGGAACGTGCGTCGGTCGTGGCCACCCACAGACGGGTGGTGACTCCCTCGACGTCCGGGTCCTCGTGCCAGGCGTACCACAGGTCGGGGCGGTGCAGGCCGATGGCGAACTGGGCGTCCCAGTCGTCACCGGCCACGGTCCAGGGTGCGAGACCTGTGGTGGTCTCGGTGGGCTGGTGGTTGTCCTGGACGACGTCCCGGAAGAGCCGTATGTCCTGGCGCTGTCCGCGGGCGAGCATGAACGCGGAGTGTGGCGAGAACCGGCCTTGGGCGATGTGGTCGGACTGCACGGTGAGGTGGAGGAGGCCGTAGTCGCACCATGGGCTGTTCCACGGGGTGAGGATGGTGCCACCGGGCCGGGTCTGTTCAACCCATGCCGGAGGGATGTGGTGGACGGCGCAGGTGGCGACGGTGTGGTGATAGGGGGCCGAGGCCGGCCACCCCAGTTCTCCGTCCCCGGTGATGATCCGAGGCTTCAACAAGACGCTACTGAGGGCTGCGGCCGCGTGCTGAGCCACACTGGGGTCGATCTCAATGCTGGTGACGTTCTCCGCGCCGATGGTGTGTGCGAGAAGGGCGGTGTTCCAGCCGGTTCCGGTGCCGATCTCCAGGATCTTCTGCCCGGGCCGCGGGTCGAGCATGGTGAGCATACGCACCACGATCGCCGGGTCGGAGGCCGAGGAGGAAGGGAGGACGGGGTCGTTGCTCCCGACGGGGCGGCCATCGTTGACTTGGGTGACCACCGGCTGGTTGGCGTAGGCGAGGTTGAACCACTTCTCCGGTTCGGCGTCCGCGTCCAGCTGGATGTACTCCCCGTCCTCGTTCTGCGGCCAGACGAGGCGGGGCAGGAACTGACGGCGGTGGATGATGCGGAGCGCGCTTTCCCAGTGCGGGTCGAGGGAGCCGTTCGCTGTGCGGATCGCGTCGAGCAGGCCGTGGAGGGCGGCCTGCTCGCGCTCGCGGGAGACGACGCCCATTTACTCTTTGTCCTTCTTCTTATGCTTCGGTTCCGGGTCCGGTTTCGCCCCGTCCTTCGAGGGTTTGACGGCTCCGAAGTCCTTCTTGCCCGAGTGCCTGCCGTTGTCGCCTTCACTGCCTTTGCCTGGGCCCCAGCCCATGCTCATGACCTCCTCAGGTCATCCGATCGCTGTGAGTGGCGGCCCATCGCCGCGAAGATGGGCCGGGCTGTCGTGCGGGCCAGAACCTACCGGTACGGCAGACGCCCCGCCAAAGGGCGCGTGCTGTGATGTGGACAGGTGGGCGTCCCGGGGCGTGGGCGGCTGTGTGCAAGTTCGTGCAAGTTCTGTGCGTTCTCCCTGTGAAGGGTGCAAAGCTTCCTTCTGGAGATCGTCACCGAGCAAGGGGGCACGATGGCTCTGCGCATGCTTGGCAAGGACCCGGAGAGCAAAGTCGGGGATTCGCCGACGAATTACCTGGACGAGGACAAGGGCACGTACGTGGTCCAGGGCTGGAAGGTCGAAGAGCCGGAGCGGCTGGGGCAGCTCGACATCCCCGGACACGAGACGGTGGTGGAGATCCCACGGCGGATGGTCCAGTTCTTCCTGGAGATGCAGGGCGGGGCGCGTGCCGACGTATGAGGAACTGCTGGCCTCCGCCCGGCACTCGGCCGTCCACCTGGAGATGCGCGATGGGTACATGCCCTCCGACCCCGCGTTCGCCGCGTGGAAGGAGGGCCGGCTTTCGGACCCGGTGGGCGACGACCGCGACTTCCAGCAGTGGCTGAGCTGGGTGTCGGAAGCCACCGGGCGGGGGGTGAAGTTCCGGCGGGCCCGCGTGGTGTCGGTGCCGGAGTCGGACTACATCCGCTTCGAGCATCACGTATCGCACGTCAACGTGGCGGCCGGCGAGAACATCCGCTGGCTACCGCGCCGCCAGGCCACGGCCCTCGCTCTCCCGGGCAACGACTTCTGGGTCTTCGACAATGAACTCGCCCTCGTACTGCACTTCACCGGAGACGGTGAACTGGCCCCGGACGGCCGCGAACTCACCCGCGACGAGCAGGTCCTCGGCCTGTGTACGAGGGCGTTCGAGGCCGTGTGGGAGCGCGCCATCCCGCACGAGGACTACCGGCTCTCCTGAGCGGGGCAGGCGCAGCAGACCATGGAATCAGCCCCGTCATCTGCCCTCCAGGAAGCCCGTGTTGCTCTTGGCGGGCGGTTGCGGGAGATCCGGAGAGCGGGCGGCTTCAAGACAGCACGGGCCTTCGCGACCCGTGCCGGCTGGAGCGAGTCGAAAGCGTCCCGCATCGAGAACGGCATCACCCAGCCGTCCGAGAATGACCTGCGGCAGTACGCCGACCTGTGCCAGGTCCCCGACATGTACAGCGACCTGGCCGCCACGGCGCACAACATCGACGAGATGTACGTGGAGTGGCGGCTGCACCGTGACGGGCTGCGCCCGGTCCAGGAATCCCACGTGCCGCTGTACGACCGCACCCGTCACTTCCGCATCTACGAGCCGGGCGTCATCCCCGGTCTGCTGCAGACTCCCGCGTACGCCCGGTCGATCATGAGCCGCATCATCGGCTTCTGGGGCATCCCCGACGACACCGAGGACGCGGTCGCCGTCCGCATGAGCCGCCAGCAGGTGCTGCGCGATGCCCACCGGCGGTTCGGCATCCTGATGGAGGAGACGGCGCTACGCTCCAGATTCGGGGACGCGGAGGTCATGGCCACCCAACTCGGCCACTTCTTGGCCGTCTCCGTACTCCAGCAGGTCAGCCTGGGCATCGTGCCGATGACAGCCGACCGCACGATGTGGCCGCTGGAAGGCTTCTGGATCTACGACGACAATCAGGTGGTCATCGAGCTGGCCACGGCTCAGGTTACTGTGAAACAGCCCAGCGAGATCGCCACCTACACGCGGATGTTCTCCGAGCTGACGCAAATAGCCGTCTTCGGCAAATCCGCGAGAGCGTTGATCACGGAGGCGGTCAACGTCCTGGAGTAGATCTCCGCAAACACGTGCAAGTTTCTTGAGCCGAATCAGATTGCTCGCGGACACTGTCCCGGGGCCCGGGCCGTTTCCGACCGGGGCTCGCCGGAGGATCACGGGGCTGTGCTGCGCCATTCGTGGTCGAGGATGGCGTGGACGATCGAGTCACGCCACTGCCCGTTCTTCCGGATGTGCTCGCGGATGAGGGCAAGGTTGCACCGAGCGCCGGTCAGACCTCCGAAGGCCCAGTCGGGGGATTCGGGGTCGCTCAATCCTTGGGCGGCCTCCTCGGCGAGTGCTGCTATTTCGGGCGTTGCCGTTGCCGAGCAGGACTTCGGACTCGGCCGTGTAGTAGAGGTGCTTGCTCTCGGGGAAGGTGAGCAGTCCGCCGAGGCCGTCCTGCGGGCGGCCGGGGACACCTTGGCGGAACGGGGGTTCGCGGCCCTCGACCTCGCGGACGTCGCGCGCCGCGCCGAGGTGGGCAAAAACGAGGGTCCACCGCCGCTGGGGAACGGTCACCGGCCTCGTCGCGGACCTGCTGGCGGACATGACCGAGACGTCACTGCCACGGACCGAGAACGGCTCACTGCTCGGCGACCTCCGTACTGGCTCCGCGGATCCAAAGCAGTTCACCTGGGGAAACCAGCTGCGAGGCGCACAGATGCGAGGAGCCTGCCGGCCACCTCGGACGAAGGCGAGGCCACCCACGGCGGCCGGTCGCTTACGGGTGGGGCGGCCCCGTCGTCGGTGCCGCCCCACCTGACGCAACACGCATCAGACCAGTTCGAGTTGCGGTTCCGGTTGCCGAGCCGACGGAATCCTCGGCTTCTCGGACTCCCACAGCTTGGTGGTCCGGACATAGCCGTAGATCACGGATGCCATCGCCAGAATGAGAAGCGGTCCGAACACCCACGGGTATTCGGCCATCTCCATCGGCAGATAGCGGTACGACAGCAAGAACGCGGTGAAGACCGCCGCGCCATAAGCGACCAGCTGGGTCCCCGACCGGTCCCAGCCACGTTCGAGCGAGCGCAGAGCCGCCTCGATCGTGAGCGTGAACACCACGCCGGCGATGATGTCCGTGCCGTAGTGGTAGCCGAATCCCAGCGTCGCACCGAGCGTGGCGATCAGCCAGAACGTGCCCGCGTAGCGCAGAATTCGCGGGCCCTTGCGGGAATGGATGAAGATCGCGGTGGCCCACGCCGTGTGCAGGCTGGGCATGCAGTTGCGTGGGGTGATCTCGTCGAACGGCATATGCTGCGGCGCGCTGAGCACCGGCGCCGTGTTCGGCCACAGGTCGGCCACCGCCCAGTGGCTGCCGTCGGCGCCGTAGGCGAAGATCGGCCCGACCACCGGGAAAATCATGTAGATGCCCGGGCCGAGGAGTCCGATCACCAGAAAGGTGCGCACCAGATGATGGCGCGGGAAGCGGCGCTCGCTTGCCACATTGCGCAGCTGGTACAGGGCGACGACGACCGCGGCCACCGCGAGCTGGATGTAGACGTAGTCGAGAATGTGGTCGCCGACCGGACCGGTGGCCTTGACGATCCGGCCCACCACCCACGACGGATTTCCCAGGGCGTGATCGGCGATCGCCACGTACTGGTCGAGCACCGTCGGACGGGTCTTCGACGTGATGAGCAGCCAGGTGTCACCGGTCTTGCGGCCGGCCACCAGAAGCAGGCCCAGGCCGACGCCCTTCAGCAGCAGGACGCGTTCCCGGCCGGTGCGGCGTGTGACGGCGATGACGGCACAGCCCAGGATCACCCACAACGCACCGTTGCCGAACATCATCTTGGCGTCGACGGCCCACCGGACGAGCCAGAAGACGACGTCGATACCGACCGCGACACCAGCGGCGATGAACCGCTGCCGCCAGGTGAGCACCACCATCATCAGCGCCATACTGCCGTACAGCAGCGGCCCCGATTTGGGAGCGAAAATCACCTCTTTCGCCTGATTGGTGATCGGTCCCGGCATGCCGTAGTGACGCGCGGCGATCTCCAGCATGACGAAGAATGCGAGAGCCACCACACCCGCCGTGGCCCACAGGATCGTCCGTGGTTCACGCCATGCGGCGAACGTCATTCTGGAATTTATTCGCGAAAACAACCTTGATACTACAGATATCAATTGCTCGGCCAATTTGTCGGGTGTCAGCTAAATACGTCACTCTTTGTGCTGGGCAGCACGGATTTCCGGTGAAGAGCGGGCGGTCGGGGTGATCGCCACGAGACCGAACATGCTATCGGAGCGGTGCGGGAGGGCCGCGCTGGTCACGCGTGGCACCAAGGCAAGGCGGTCCGGCGCTCGATGGGACGGTGTCTCGCGGATGACCATGAATCCCTCAACGCGCGGCGCGCACCGCTCGTTGCGGTGCCCGGGCGGGCGTCCGCCCTGCGGCGAGGAGATCCGCTGGACCTGCCGGTCCGCGCATCATGCGGCGGAGGCCGCGCGGCGCACGGAGGAGTCCCTCCCGGCCCGCGCCGGTGCCCGGACGCTGTTGGTTAATCCGGGCCGTGCTGCTTCGCCCCGCCGACCTGTTCGGCGGGGCGAAGTGCTGCGAAGTGGCTGGTGCGGGTGCGGGTGCGGGTGCGGGCTCGGGGTGTTTTGGTGAGGTGGGCGTCGATGCGGGCGAGGTTGATCGCGGCACCCGTGAGCTGGTGCTGGAGACTGGTCT
>NZ_JBIRVR010000030.1:0-78223 GCF_044387105.1 Streptomyces sp. NPDC020379 | reverse complement strand
CGGTTACATTCCGAACCCGGAAGCTAAGCCTTTCAGCGCCGATGGTACTGCATGGGGGACCGTGTGGGAGAGTAGGACGCCGCCGAACAAATTTTAGCCTCAGGCCCTGGGTCATAGACCCGGGGTCTGAGGCATTTTTGCGTTTATGGCGCGCCCATTGTCGGCCGTCCTCCGACCCCTCTGCACGGTCCGGCCGCGACTGCGGGTAGGGTCATGGGGCATCGTTGGTACATATCCCCACAGGAGGCCCCCGGGTGGAGGTCCAGGAGACGCGCGTACAGACCGACCGCGTCCTCACCATCCCGAACATCCTCAGCATGGCTCGCCTCGTCGGTGTCCCCCTCTTCCTGTGGCTGATCCTCCGGCCGGAGTTCGGCGGCCCGCGCAGTGACGGATGGGCGCTGCTGGTGCTCGCGCTGAGCGGGGTCAGCGATTACCTCGACGGAAAGCTCGCCCGGCGCTGGAACCAGATCAGCAGCCTCGGCCGGCTCCTCGACCCCGCCGCCGACCGGCTCTACATCCTTTCCACGCTGGTCGGCCTCACCTGGCGGGGGATCCTTCCGCTCTGGCTCACCGCCGCCCTTCTGGCACGCGAAGCGATGCTGCTGGTCATGGTGTGGATTCTGCGCCGCCACGGCTATCCGCCGCCGCAGGTCAACTTCCTCGGCAAGGCCGCCACGTTCAATCTGATGTACGCGTTCCCGTTGCTGCTTCTCAGTGAGGGTGAGGGCCTGTTGCGCTCACTCGCGGCGATTTTCGGATGGGCGTTCGCCGGATGGGGTACAACCCTCTATTGGTGGGCAGGAATCCTGTACGTGGTTCAGGTCCGCCGACTCGTCAAGACGGACCGACAGGCCCGACTGGCCTCGCCGTAGTTGAAGAGCCTCAGCAGGGCCGGACGTCGTATGTGAGTTACGCGGCCCGGCCCCGGCGGGTGCAGTCGGGATGACCGTCGTCTCTCAAGGAGGACGCTTCCGACATGAAGGCCGTCGTGATGGCCGGTGGCGAAGGCACGCGGCTTCGCCCCATGACCTCGAGCATGCCCAAGCCGCTCCTGCCGGTGGCCAACCGGCCGATCATGGAGCATGTGCTGAGACTGCTCAAACGGCACGGGCTCACCGAGACCGTGGTGACCGTGCAGTTCCTCGCCTCCCTCGTCAAGAACTACTTCGGGGACGGCGAGGAGCTCGGCATGGAGCTCACCTACGCCAATGAGGAAAAGCCACTCGGCACCGCAGGCAGCGTCAAGAATGCCGAGGAGGCGCTCAAGGACGACGCCTTTCTGGTGATCTCCGGAGACGCTCTCACCGATTTCGACCTGACCGACCTGATCCGTTTCCACAAGGCCAAGGGCGCCCTCGTCACCGTCTGTCTCACCCGGGTGCCGAACCCCCTGGAATTCGGCATCACCATCGTGGACGACGACGGTAAGGTCGAGCGCTTCCTGGAAAAGCCCACCTGGGGCCAGGTCTTCTCCGACACGGTGAACACCGGCATCTATGTCATGGAGCCGGAGGTCTTCGACTACGTCCAGCCCGATGTGCCGGTCGACTGGTCGGGCGATGTCTTCCCCCAGCTGATGAAGGACGGCAAGCCGATCTACGGCTATGTCGCCGAGGGCTATTGGGAGGATGTCGGCACCCACGAGAGCTATGGCAAGGCCCAGGCCGATGTCCTCGAAGGCAGAGTCGACGTCGACATAGACGGCTTCGAGATCTCGCCGGGCGTCTGGGTGGCCGAGGGCGCAGAGGTCCACCCCGACGCCGTCCTCCGCGGCCCGCTCTACATCGGCGACTACGCGAAGGTCGAGGCCGACGCCGAGATCCGGGAACACACCGTCGTGGGCTCCAACGTGGTCGTCAAGAGCGGAGCCTTCCTGCACAAGGCCGTCATCCACGACAACGTCTACATCGGCCAGCAGAGCAATCTGCGCGGCTGCGTGATCGGCAAGAACACCGACATCATGCGGGCCGCCCGCATCGAGGACGGCGCCGTGATCGGCGACGAGTGCCTCATCGGCGAGGAATCGATTATTCAGGGCAACGTCCGGGTCTACCCGTTCAAGACGATCGAGGCGGGCGCGTTCGTCAATACCTCGGTCATCTGGGAGTCCCGCGGCCAGGCCCACCTCTTCGGCACGCGCGGGGTCTCCGGCATTCTCAATGTCGAGATCACCCCCGAACTCGCGGTCCGGCTCGCCGGCGCGTATGCCACCACGCTCAAGAAGGGATCGACGGTCACCACCGCGCGTGACCACTCGCGTGGCGCCCGGGCGCTCAAGCGTGCGGTGATCTCCGCGCTCCAGGCCAGCGCCATAGACGTACGGGATCTGGAGAACGTACCGCTGCCGGTCGCGCGTCAGCAGACCGCGCGGGGCAGTGCCGGCGGCATCATGATCCGTACGTCGCCGGGCGTGCCGGACTCGGTGGACATCATGTTCTTCGACGAGCGCGGCGCCGACCTCTCCCAGGCCGGCCAGCGCAAGCTCGACCGGGTCTACGCCCGCCAGGAGTACCGGCGCGCCTTCCCCGGCGAGATCGGCGACCTGTCGTTCCCCTCCAGCGTCTATGACTCCTACACGGGGTCGCTGCTGAGGTCCGTGGACACCAGTGGGGTCGCCGAGGCCGGGCTGAAGGTCGTGGTCGACGCGTCGAACGGCAGCGCGGGCCTGGTGCTGCCCAGCCTGCTGGGCCGGCTCGGCGTGGACGCGTTCACCATCAACCCCGGGCTCGACGAGTCCCGCCCGACCGAGACGGCCGACACCCGCCGGGCCGGCCTGGTGCGGCTGGGCGAGATCGTCGCGTCGGCGCGGGCCGCCTTCGGCGTGCGGTTCGACCCGGTCGGCGAGCGGATCTCCCTCGTCGACGAGCGCGGGCGCATCGTGGAGGACGACCGGGCGCTGCTGGTCCTCCTCGACCTGGTGGCCGCCGAGCGGCGCAGCGGGAAGGTGGCCCTCCCCGTGACGACGACCCGGATCGCCGAGCAAGTGGCCGCGTACCACGGCACGCAGGTGGAGTGGACGACCACCTCGCCCGACGACCTGACCAGGGTCGGACGTGCGGAGACCACCATCTTCGGCGGTGACGGGCGGGGCGGGTTCATCGTGCCGGAGTCCAGCAGTGTCTTCGACGGCACGGCCGCGTTCGTGCGGCTGATCGGTCTGGTGGCGCGCACTCAGCTCACGCTCAGCCAGATAGACGCCAGGATTCCGCGGGCCCATGTGCTGCGTCGTGACCTCGCGACGCCGTGGGCGGTCAAGGGGCTGGTGATGCGTCATGTGGTCGAGGCGGCCGGTGACCGGTCGGTGGACACGACCGATGGCGTACGGGTGGTCGAGGCCGACGGTCGTTGGGTGATGGTCCTCCCGGATCCCGCGGAGGCCGTGACGCACCTCTGGGCGGAGGGTCCTGACGACGCCTCGGCGCAGGCGCTGCTCGACGAGTGGTCGGCGGTCGTGGACGGCGCCGGACGCTGAGCCCGGGCGCGCCGTCTCCTCGTTCCCGATCCGGCACGCCGGTGGGGCCATTGGGAGACGGCGCCCCCGACGTGCGACGATGTGCGGCATGTCGCAGCAGCCCCCCGTTCGGACGACGGCGTCGCCGTCCCCGCGCCCCGATGCCTCCATGTCGCTGCTGACCAATGTGATGGACCACAGCCTCGACGAGGGGTACGCCGAGGCGGCGGCCCGGCGGGAGGCGGAGGGCGGCAAGGGGCTGCCCACCAGGCTGCGCGCCAAGTTGGGGCTCGCCGCCGCGCTGCTGCTCGCCGCGGTGGTGGTGACGCTGGGGGCGGCGCAGGCGCGGATATCGGCACCGACGCTGGCCAAGGAGCGTCAGCAGCTGATCGACCGCATCAACAGGGAGTCCTCGGACGCCGACGCGCTCCAGAAGAACGTCGACACCCTGCGGGCCGCGGTCGGCAACAAGCAGCGCGACGTGCTGCAGAAACACGGCGGGGACAAGGCCGAGTTGGTGGCCCTGCTCGCGGGTGCCACCGCGGTGCAGGGCCCCGGCGTGAAGCTCGTCGTGGACGACGCCAAGCAGACCAAGCAGGGCGGCGGCAACGGCCCGCGGGAGAGCAACGGCTTCTCCGACACGGGCCGGGTGCGTGACCGGGACATGCAGCGCATCGTCAACGGGTTGTGGCAGTCGGGCGCCGAGGCGATCGCGGTGAACGGGCAGCGGCTGACGGCGCTGTCCGCGATCAGGGCCGCCGGTGACGCCATACTGGTCGACAACAAGCCGCTGGTGCCGCCGTACACGGTGCTGGCGATCGGTGACGGGGACCGCCTGAGCAGCGCGTTCCAGAACAGCGCCGACGGGCTCTATCTGCGCGCCTTGCAGCAGAACTACGGGATCCGCACCAGCATTTCCGCTCAGGGCGAAGTACGGCTGCCGGCCGCGCCGAGCCTGATCGTACGCACAGCGAAGCCGCAGGACGGTGCCGTGGCAGAGCGCGGCGCCGACACAGGGAAGGGCACATCGTGATCGCCGTATTGGGCCTCGTCGTGGGAGTCGTGGTGGGCCTCGTCGTCCGCCCCGTGGTGCCGACGGTGGTCGAGCCCTACCTCCCCATCGCCGTCGTGGCTGCGCTCGACGCGGTGTTCGGTGGCCTCCGGGCGATGCTGGACGGGATCTTCGACGACAAGGTTTTCGTCGTCTCCTTCCTGTCCAACGTGGTGGTGGCCGCCCTGATCGTCTTCCTGGGCGACAAGCTCGGGGTCGGCGCGCAGCTGTCCACCGGTGTCGTGGTCGTCCTGGGCATCCGCATCTTCTCCAACGCGGCCGCCATCCGGCGGCATGTCTTCCGGGCGTGAGGCCGATGAGTACCGACGACACGCCCGAGGAGCCGACCCCGGCGGGCGGCTCGGCGAAGCCCGGCGATCCGGAGCCGAAGCCTGGGAAAGAGCCGGGAAAGAGCCCCGGCAAGTCCGGCAAGTCCGGTGGGCCCGGCGGCTCCGAGCGGCCGGCCGGCGAGCCCAAGGACACGCAGTCCGGCGGAGCCGCTGGATCCGCCGGGCCGGGTGAGTCCGCCGGGGGAGCGGAGGCGGGGAAGCCGGACGGTGCGGCGGGGGCAGGTGCGGAGTCTGGACCGGAAGCGGTGCCTCCCATCGAGCCCGAGCCCGAGCCCGAACCCGGGGCAGCGCCGCCGTCACCGGAAGGGACGGCCGGACCGGAGCCGCTGACCGGGCGTCAGCGGCTGCTGAAAGGTCTCTGGCCGCCCCGGCTGACGCGGGCCCAGCTCACGGTCGCCGTGCTGCTCTGCGTGCTCGGGCTGGGCCTTGCCATCCAGGTCCGTTCGACGAGCGACAACAGCGCTCTGCGGGGTGCCCGGCAGGAGGATCTCGTGCGGATCCTGGATGAGCTGGACAATCGCACCAAGCGCCTGGAGGACGAGAAGCGGAATCTGGAGAGTCAGCGGACGGAGCTGGAGAGCAGCTCCAACCAGGCCGCCGAGGCCCGTAAGCAGACCGCGCAGAAGGAGCAGCAGCTCGCTGTGCTCGCGGGCACGGTCGCGGCGCAGGGGCCCGGTATCGAACTCACGGTGAGCGACCCCAAGGGGTCGGTCGAGCCGGACAAGCTGCTGGACACCATCCAGGAGCTGCGGGCCGCGGGCGCGGAGGCGATCCAGATCAATGACGTGCGGGTCACCGCCGACACGTATTTCTCGGGCGCCGCGGGGAAGGTGGAGATCGACGGCAAAAAGGTCTCGCAGCCTTACCTGTTCAAGGTGATCGGCAAGCCGCAGGACCTGGAGCCGGCGCTGAACATCCCCGGTGGTGTCGTGCAGACTCTGGAGAAGGAGCAGGCGGGCGTATCGGTCAGCAGGTCTGAGAGGATCGTTGTAGACGCCTTGCGCCCGGCGAAGCGGCCTGACTACGCTCGGTCGTCATCGTAGTGGGGCGGGCGGGTCGGAGGGCTTCGAGCGGAGGCCATGAGGTTGCGGGGGGTCGGCGCACCAAGTCGAGGGTGCGTGGTGGAAACTGTCTGTTGACCACGGACGTTGTATGGATGTCCGCGGTCGGACGGTGAGTGCATCGAGGGTTCGTCCTGCCCCACGGGCGGGTCTGTTTCGGTCAAGGGGAATCGCCCGTGAAGTTGTTTGCGAAGTTGTTCGGCAAGAGCGCACGCCAGGAAGGTGGCAGCGGCTCGGCCCGCCACCGGGCGTCGCGCCCCGCGGAAGGTACGGAAGGTGCCCAGGAGGGGCGCCCGCTGTTCCGGGACCAGGTGGACGCGCCCGGAGGAGACATTTCGGGAGGGTCCGGCGCGTCCGCTGTTGACCCTTCCGCGGCAGGACGCATAGGTTTCGGGGCACCAGCGACCTCAAGTGCGGGTGGAGGGTTTGCCTTGCCGGTGTGTACGAGGTGTGGCCATCGCAATGCCGAGGCCAGTCGGTTCTGCTCCAACTGCGGGGCGCCGCTGCGTCCCGGGGCCGTGGCGGAGCGGGCTTCCGAGACGACCTCGACCATCTCCATCTCCGGTCTCGAGGCGTACGACTCCGAGACCACCGGCCAGACGCCGATCCCGGCCCTCTCGCCCGAGGCCCAGGCGGCCGTCGACGCCCTTCCGCTGGGCTCGGCGCTGCTGGTGGTCCGCCGCGGGCCCAACTCCGGCAGCCGGTTCCTGCTGGACGGCGATCTGACCACCGCGGGCCGGCACCCGCAGAGCGACATCTTCCTCGACGACGTCACCGTCTCGCGGCGGCATGTGGAATTCCGCCGTGGGCAGAACGGCGGTTTCACCGTGGCGGACGTCGGCAGCCTCAACGGCACCTATGTGAACCGGGAGCGGATCGACTCGGTCGAGTTGTCCAACGGCGACGAAGTGCAGATCGGTAAGTACCGGCTGGTCTTCTACGGCAGCCAGCGGGGGATCTGAACCACCCCCGGACCCCGTCCGGGGAGACCTCCAGGGAAGGGCCATGCTGCGAACACCGTCAGGCGGCGCCGGATCATCCGGTGCCGCCGGTGTCGAAGGGCGGCTGGTGAGCATCGGCACGGTGCTCAATCTGCTGCGTGAGGAGTTCCCCGAGGTCACGATCTCCAAGATCCGCTTCCTGGAGTCGGAGGGCCTGGTCGAGCCCCGGCGCACGCCCTCCGGATACCGGAAGTTCAGTGCCCAGGACGTGGAACGGCTGGGTTACGTGCTGCGCATGCAGCGCGACCACTATCTGCCGCTGCGTGTCATCAGGGAGCACCTCGACGCGCTCGCCAGGGGCGAGCACGTGCAGTTGCCCCCCGCCGGTCAGGCCCCTGCCCTCGACGGCCCCGCAGAGGGGGCTCAGGGGGCCGGTGAGGTCGCTGTGGCGGCCTTCGGGCGTCCCACGGCGGCCCGTCTCGGCAGGCCGGAGTTCCTGAGCGCCACGGACATCACCGAGAGTGAGCTGGCGGAGTGGGAGTCGTACGGCCTGATCACCGCCCACCCGGACGGCGGATTCGACGTTGATTCGGTCAATGTCGCGAAGCTGGTGACGGACCTGGGGCGGTTCGGTCTGGAGCCCCGGCACCTTCGCGCCATGAAGGCCGCCGCCGACCGCCAGGCCGGCCTGGTCGAACAGGTGGTCGCACCGCTGCGCAGGCACCGTAACCCGCAGACCAGGGCCCACGCCGAGGCCACCGCGCGGGAGCTCGCGGCGCTGTCCGTACGCCTGCACGCGGCACTCGTACAGGCCGCGCTGCGGACGCGTTCGCACTGATCGGCGAGTGCCCGACTACCCAAACCTGCCGGGCACGTCCTAGGGTTGCTGTGTGAACGAGCTCGATGTCGTGGGTGTCCGGGTGGAAATGCCCTCCAACCAGCCGATCGTGCTCCTGCGTGAAGTGGGAGGCGATCGATACCTCCCGATCTGGATCGGACCGGGAGAGGCGACGGCCATCGCCTTCGCCCAGCAGGGCATGGCGCCGGCCCGGCCACTGACCCACGACCTGTTCAAGGACGTGCTGGAAGCGGTGGGGCAGGAGCTCACGGAGGTCCGCATCACGGATCTGCGCGAAGGCGTGTTCTACGCGGAGCTCGTCTTCGCCAGCGGGGTGGAGGTCAGCGCCAGGCCTTCCGACGCCATAGCGCTGGCGCTGCGCACCGGGACGCCGATCTACGGCAGTGACGGCGTGCTGGACGACGCCGGGATCGCCATCCCGGACGAGCAGGAGGACGAGGTCGAGAAGTTCCGCGAGTTCCTCGATCAGATCTCGCCCGAGGACTTCGGCACCAACAGCCAGTGAGGCTCGCGGCGCCCCTCAGGAGCGGCGGGCGCGGCGCATTCGATTAGCCTTTCCCGGCACACGGATACGTAAAACCACTCTCTGGGTGATTATCACTCGGCGTGCCGAGTGTGGCGATCGTTGACGCGCCCCGGGTGACTGCCTACCGTCGAGAAGGCAGGTCAAGGACGGAGGTCGGCGTGAGAAGCATGGGCGACGGTACAGCGGTCGGCAGTCCGTATCCGCTGTATGGGGGAACGGTCGAACAGCCCTCCCGTCATACCGCCCCGGCCGCGGTCAGCGCACCGCAGGGGCCGGAGACCGACAAGATCGGGTACCGGGGGCCGACGGCGTGCGCCGCGGCGGGCATCACCTATCGGCAGCTCGACTACTGGGCGCGTACGGGCCTGGTCGAGCCGAGCGTACGGCCGGCCTATGGCTCGGGAAGCCAGCGGCTGTACAGCTTCCGGGACGTGGTCGTCCTCAAGATCGTGAAACGGCTGCTGGACGCGGGGGTCTCCCTGCAGAACATCCGCACGGCCGTGCAGCACCTGAGGGCCCGCGGGATGCGGGACCTCCCGCAGATGACGCTGATGAGCGACGGTGCCACGGTCTACGAGTGCACCTCGCCGGACGAGGTCGTCGACCTGCTCCAGGGCGGCCAGGGCGTCTTCGGGATCGCCGTGGGCGTCGTCTGGCGCGACATCGAGCACGTGCTCTCCCAGCTGCACGGCGAGCGGGTGGACACGGGCGAGACCCTGATCGGCCACAACCCCGCCGACGAGCTCGCGAGGCGCCGCAACCGCGCGGTCTGAGGGCCTGCCGACGACGACGCTCCGTCGCACGTCAGCGCGATTGTCAGTGGTGTGCGGGAACATCAGTGGTGTGAGGTCCGCACCTACGATCCTGCACCTGGACATGGACGCCTTCTACGCCTCGGCGGAGCAGGCGGCCAAGCCGAGCCTGCGCGGAAAGCCCGTGGTGGTCGGCGGGATCGGCCCGCGCGGTGTGGTCGCCACCGCTTCGTACGAGGCGCGGGTCTTCGGTGTCCACTCCGCGATGGCCACCGCCCAGGCGCGCCGGCTGTGTCCCAACGCCGCTTATCTCACCCCGCGGTTCACGCTCTACCGCGAGGTGAGCGAGGTGGTGATGGGGCTGCTGGGCGAGCTCTCGCCGCTGGTGGAGCCGCTCAGCCTCGACGAGGCGTTCGTGGATCTCGAAGCGGGCGGCGTCGAGCCCTCCGTGTCCGTGGTCCGGGCCGTCGGGGAGCGACTGCGGCGGGACATCCGCGCGGCGACGGGCCTGAGCGGCTCGGTGGGCCTCGCCGGGTCCAAGATGCTCGCCAAGATCGCCTCGGAGCAGGCCAAGCCCGACGGTCTGTTCCTCATCGAGCCGGGCAGCGAGGCCGGGCTGCTGGGCCCCATGTCCGTCCGCGCGATTCCCGGGGTGGGCCCCGCCACCGCCGAGACGCTGCGCCGGGCGGGCATCACGACGGTCGCGGAGACCGGTGAGGCGGGCGAGGCGGAGCTGGTGCGGCTGCTGGGCAAGGCCCACGGCGCGGGGCTGTACGCGCTGGCCACCGGCCATGACGACCGGCCCGTCGTCGCCGAGCGGGACGCCAAGTCGGTGTCGGTGGAGGACACCTTCGAGGAGGATCTGACCGACCGCGTCCGGGTGCAGCTGGAGCTCGCCCGCCTCGCCGAGCGGTGCGTCACGCGGCTGCGGGCGGCCGGGCGCTCGGGGCGCACGGTCGTGATCAAGGTGCGGCGCTACGACTTCTCCACCCTGACCCGCTCGGAGACGCTGCGCGGGCCGACCGACGACCTCGGCGTGGTGCGGGAGGCGGCGGGGCGGCTGCTGGAGGGCGTGGACACGACGGCGGGTGTGCGGCTCCTGGGCGTGGGCGTCACGGGCCTCGCCGACTACACCCAGGAGGATCTCTTCGCCCAGGCCGCGAGCGAGGCGGCGGCCGCCGCCGAAGCGGCCGCGGCGGAGATCCACCAGGCCGAGGCCGAGGGGGAGGGGCCCGACGAGGTCCCGGAGGCCGCCGAGGCGCGGCCGCGCCGCTGGCTGCCGGGTCTGGACGTCCGGCACGCGGAGTACGGGGCGGGCTGGATCCAGGGCAGCGGCGTCGGGCGCGTCACCGTACGGTTCGAACAGCCCTGGTCCGGGCCTGGGAGAGTGCGCACGTTCGCCGTCGACGACCCCGCGCTGGAGCCGGCGGAGCCCCTGCCGCTCATCCGGACCGGGGATCAGCCGCCCGAGCCGCCGGAGCCGTTGACGGAGCCGTTGACCGTGCCGAGCCCCTCACCGGCCCGCTCACCCGGTCCGGATCCGGCATCCCCGGCGTCCCCGGTGGGAGGGGAGCCCGCCGTGGGGAGCGCGAGTCCGTAGTGGTGGTAGAGCTGGAGCTCCTGCTCGGGGGAGAGGTGCCTGCCGACCCCGAAGTCCGGGGCGTCCTTGATCAGGGCGCGTTCGTAGGGGACGCGCAGGGTGTCGTCCACGACCTCGCTGGGCTCCAGCGGCACGAAGGCGTCCCGGCTGAACAGCCCGGTCCGTACGGCCGCCCACTCGGGCTCGCCCGTCTCGTCGTCGAGGTACACCTCGTCCACGGTGCCGATCTTCGCGCCGTCACGGTCGAACGCCTTGCGGCCGATGAGACTGCGTGGATCGATATCGGTCTGCACCGTTCCTCCGATGGTTCGCGCTGCCCCCGACCGCCTCGGCAACCCCCCAAGACCCTCCCGACAACAACGAAAAGGCACAAAGCGGGAACCGGCCACTCGAGGGATCCCCTCCTACCCGCGCTGGTAGGCTGGCCAGTGGCCGCAGACCCCGTGCGGGAGAGTCCTCCGAGAGCCCAGCCGGGCATCGACGGGGGCGCCGAAGGAGCAAATCCTCCCCGGAATCTCTCAGGCACACGTACCGCACGGACGAGGTCACTCTGGAAAGCAGGGCGGGCCCCGGTCAGGCACGACGCCGAAGCCCGTCCTCACCGACGGTGAAAGCCGGGTCCCCGCGGCCCGGTGAAGCTCTCAGGTTGAGATGACAGAGGGGGAGGCCGTCCGGGTACCCGCGCCGTGGTACCCCTCGCAGGTCGCAAAGACCAGGAGGCCTCCGCAGATGACAGCCCACCGCATCTCCCTTTCCGACCTGGAGCGTGGCACGCCCTTCGAGCGGCGCCATATAGGGCCCGACAGCGCGGCCCAGGCCAAGATGCTCGCCCAGGTCGGATTCGGCTCCCTCGACGAACTCACCGACGCCGCCGTGCCGGACGTGATCAAGGCCACCGAGGCGTCGGCGCTGCCCGAGGCACGCGGCGAGGCCGAGGTCCTCGCCGAGCTGCGTACGCTCGCCGACCGCAACCAGGTGCTCGCCCCGATGATCGGGCTCGGCTACTACGGCACCTTCACCCCGCCGGTGATCCTGCGCAACGTCATGGAGAACCCGGCCTGGTACACCGCCTACACCCCTTACCAGCCGGAGATCTCCCAGGGCCGGCTGGAGGCGCTCCTCAACTTCCAGACCGTCGTCGCCGACCTCACCGGCCTGCCCACCTCCGGGGCCTCCCTGCTCGACGAGGGCACCGCCGCCGCCGAGGCCATGGCGCTCTCCCGCCGCGTCGGCAAGGTCAAGCAGGGCGTCTTCCTCGTCGACGCCGACACCCTGCCGCAGACCGTCGCCGTCATCCGGACCCGCGCCGAACCGACCGGCGTCGAGGTCGTCGTCGCCGACCTCTCGGAGGGCATCCCGGCCGAGGCCGCCGAGCGCGGCGTCTTCGGCGTGCTGCTCCAGTACCCCGGTGCCTCCGGTGCCGTACGCGACCTGCGACCGGTCATCGAGCGCGCCCACGAGCTCGGCGCGATCGTCACCGTCGCCGCCGACCTGCTCGCCCTGACCCTGCTCACCTCGCCGGGCGCGCTCGGCGCGGACATCGCGGTCGGCACGACCCAGCGCTTCGGCGTGCCCATGGGCTTCGGCGGCCCGCACGCCGGATTCATGGCCGTGCGCGAGCAGTTCGCCCGCAGCCTCCCCGGCCGCCTCGTCGGCGTCTCCGTCGACGCCGACGGCAACAAGGCGTACCGCCTGGCCCTCCAGACGCGTGAGCAGCACATCCGCCGCGAGAAGGCCACCAGCAACATCTGCACCGCACAGGTGCTGCTCGCCGTCATAGCCGGCATGTACGCCGTCTACCACGGCCCGGACGGCCTCGCCGCGATCGCCCGGCGCACGCACCGCTACGCCACGCTGCTCGCGGCGGGGCTGCGGGCCGGTGGCGTCGAGGTCGCGCACGGTTCGTACTTCGACACCCTGACCGTGCGGGTCCCCGGCCGTGCCGCCGAGGTCGTCGCCGGTGCCGTCGAGGGCGGCGTCAACCTCCGCCTGATCGACGCGGATCACGTCGGGATCGCGTGCGACGAGACCACCACCCGCGAGCTGGTGGCCTCCGTGTGGTCGGCGTTCGGGGTGGACGCCGACATCGAGGCGCTGGACGCCGCCACGCCGGACGCGCTCCCCGAGGCCCTGCTGCGCACCGACGACTTCCTCACCCACCCCGTCTTCCACGAGCACCGCTCCGAGACCGCGATGCTGCGCTACCTGCGCCGCCTCGCCGACCGGGACTACGCCCTGGACCGCGGCATGATCCCGCTCGGTTCCTGCACCATGAAGCTCAACGCCACCACCGAGATGGAGTCGGTGACCTGGCCCGAGTTCGCCGCGCTGCACCCCTTCGCGCCGGTCGGGCAGGCCGCGGGCTATCTGACCCTGATCACGGAGCTGGAGGAGCGCCTCGCCGAGGTCACCGGCTACGACAAGGTCTCCATCCAGCCGAACGC
The DNA here is from genome assembly GCF_044387105.1 of Streptomyces sp. NPDC020379. Taxonomy (NCBI): domain Bacteria; kingdom Bacillati; phylum Actinomycetota; class Actinomycetes; order Kitasatosporales; family Streptomycetaceae; genus Streptomyces; species Streptomyces sp. NPDC020379. Next base: position 65,185 of record NZ_JBIRVR010000030.1, on the reverse strand, counting down.
CGGCTCCCAGGGCGAGCTCGCGGGCCTGCTGGCCGTTCGCGCGTACCACCGCGCGAACGGCGACGAGCAGCGCACCGTCTGCCTCATCCCGTCCTCCGCGCACGGCACCAACGCCGCCAGCGCCGTGATGGCCGGGATGAAGGTCGTCGTCGTCAAGACCGGCGAGGACGGCGAGGTGGACGCGGACGACCTGCGCGCGAAGATAGAGCAGTACGGTCACGAGCTGGCCGTCCTGATGGTCACCTACCCCTCCACGCACGGGGTGTTCGAGGAGCACATCAGCGAGATCTGCGCGCTGGTGCACGACGCGGGCGGCCAGGTCTACGTGGACGGGGCGAACCTCAACGCCCTGGTCGGGGTGGCCAAGCCGGGCCGCTTCGGCGGCGACGTCTCGCACCTGAACCTGCACAAGACGTTCTGCATCCCGCACGGTGGCGGCGGTCCGGGCGTCGGACCGGTCGCCGTGCGCGCCCACCTGGCGCCGTATCTCCCCAACCACCCGCTCCAGCCCGCCGCGGGCCCGGCCACCGGCGTCGGCCCGATCTCGGCCGCCCCGTGGGGCTCCGCGGGCATCCTGCCGATCTCCTGGGCGTACGTCCGGCTGATGGGCGGCGCGGGCCTCAAGCGCGCCACGCAGGTCGCGGTGCTCGGTGCCAACTACATCGCCAAGCGGCTGGAGCCGCACTACCCCGTGCTCTACACCGGTCCGAACGGGCTGGTGGCGCACGAGTGCATCGTGGACCTGCGGCCGCTGACGAAGGCGACCGGAGTGAGCGTCGACGACGTCGCCAAGCGACTGATCGACTACGGCTTCCACGCGCCCACCATGTCGTTCCCGGTCGCGGGCACCCTGATGATCGAGCCGACGGAGAGCGAGGACCTCGCCGAGCTGGATCGTTTCTGCGATGCGATGATCGCCATCCGCGCCGAGATCGAGAAGGTCGGCTCCGGTGAGTGGGAGAAGGACGACAACCCGCTGCGCAACGCCCCGCACACCGCCGCCTCGGTGACCGGCGCGTGGGAGCACCCGTACAGCCGCGAGGAGGCCGCCTACCCGGCCGGGGCGTCCGCCGACAAGTACTGGCCGCCGGTGCGCCGCGTCGACGGTGCGTACGGCGACCGCAACCTCGTCTGCTCCTGCCCTCCGCTGGAGGAGTACGAGAACTGAGCCCGCTCGGGACCCTGGCGCACGCCCGGGTCCCCTGAGGCCGGACGCGAGTCGGGGCCGGTTCGGCGGAATCCGCCGGGCCGGCCCCTGTCTGTGCGTGGTGCGTATACGTACGGTGCGGGTCTTTCCGTACCTCGTGTGCGGTAGTGCCTCTCAGGCAGCGGTCACCACGTGACCGCTGCCCAGCGGCCGGTGCGGGGCGATGATCTGCCCGTCCGGCAGCAGCTCCCCGGTGTCCTCGAAGCAGAGGACGCCGTTGCACAGCAGGCTCCAGCCCTGTTCCGGGAAGTGCGCCACGAGGTGGGCGGCTTCCCGGTCGGCGGAGTCGGCTGACGGGCACATGGGCTGGTGCTGGCACATGGGAAGGTTCTTTCGCTCTGATGTGGTGGCTGTCCTGCGGCTCGATGCTGTGGTCATGCCGCCCCCCGTTGGCGAATGGTTTGGTCGATACCAGTGTTGCCCCACGGGCGCGATTCCGCAGGGATTTCCCGGCAGCGCTCCTCTGCCGAAGAGGACGCGTCACCCATGCGGGCGGTTGCCGTCAACAAGACTGCCTGTTCGGGGGGTTCGGGGTGGCCGCGACGGGCTAGTCCGGGAGGGTGAGCACAGATGCGCGCCCCGTGGCGGGCGTGGCCACGGGGCGTGTCCGGTCCCTTGCGGAGAGGTTCAGGCCGGTGTCCTGAGCAGCGGCGGCGGTGCGAGCCGGTGGGTGAGCACGGACAGCAGGTCGCCGAAGCGGTGCGCGCGGTGGGCGGCGATGCCGGGCGGCGCGGGCGCGAGCGGCACCAGCAGGTCACCCGGGCCGGGCAGGCCGGACGCCGCGTCCGCGGCGACGTCGCCGTGCAGCCAGAGGGTGAGCATGTAGAGCGCGGGCACGGACAGCAGCCGCGGCTGGTACGGCGTCGGCAGCGCCTCGGCCTGGCGCAGCGCGAGCTCGGTGGAGGTCAGATACGGCCCCTCGCAGAAGTGGGAGAACGCCCAGCCCTCGGCCGTCGGTGCCGCCTCGCCCGCCGCCACCGTGCGCTCGGGCCCCCGGATCAGGAAACGCCAGCCGGTGAGCCGGGTGCGAGGGGTGCCGCCGCGCGGGGTGACCTGCTCCAGGACGTGCACGGGAAGGGGGAGTTCGGGGGTCAGCGGCCCTTGCGCGGACCGCAGGGAGGGGGTGCGGGCCTCGCGTACGGCGGCGGGGGAGCCGAGGGCGGCGACGACGCTGAGCAGGGCGGGCGCTGGGGCGGGGAGGGCATGCAGCGGCATGGTGTGGGTCGCCTCTCACTTCGGGAGACACGTGGTGCTGGGCAGGTGCGGACGACGCTGTCGGCGTGCGGGGTCAGAGGGGGGCCGGGGACCGTACCGACTGCGCGGGGCCGGGGCGCTGCTCTCTGCCCTGTTCCGCAGTTTATACGACACGTGTTCACATGGTGTTTCGGCTACCTGTCGGGAGTATTTCCGGCAAGGGGAAATCCGGCGTACTGTACAGGGCCGTTTTCGGTGATTCTGTGCCGAATTCCCGACCGTCACCTCGGGCTATTCGCCGGGGAGGGTAGGCCGGATCTCGTCGGTGTTTATCACCAGCGCAATGCGCAAAACCGGAGTATTGCACCATGCCGACGGAATGTGCCACGGCGCACACCTCGTCGAGCCTACTGCGTATGCGGTGCCCACGGGGCGTTATCGATCACAATGGCTGGGCATCATCGACCGTGACGCGGAGCCGCCGGCGCCGCGGGCGACCGGGTGAGGAGGGCGTTGCGATGGGCGAGAAGCTGGTGGCCGGGGGGTTCGACCCCGCCGACCGGCAGCGCCACCGGGACAAGCTCCGGCAGTGCCTGGACGTGCTGGCGCGGCTCCTGGCGGAGAAGCGGTTCGACCGTCCCCGGAATCTCATGGGTCTGGAGATCGAGCTGAATCTCGCGGGGCCCGACGGGATGCCGAGCATGGTGAACGCCGAAGTGCTGAAACGTATCGCCAGCGGGGATTTCCAGACCGAACTCGGCCGCTTCAACCTTGAGGTGAACATTGTTCCCCACCGGCTCTCCGGACGAGTTCTCGACCAGCTCGCCGAGGAGTTGCGCACCGGACTTTCCTATGCCGACCGCAAGGCCATGGAAGTCGATTCCGGGATCGTGATGATCGGAATTCTGCCGACCCTGGACGACCGGCACCTGGTCTTCTCCAACCTTTCCGACGACCACCGCTACACCCTCCTCAACGACCAGGTGGTCGCCGCGCGGGGCGAGCACTTCACGATCGACATCGAGGGCGTCGAGCGGCTGACCTGCACCGCGGGCTCGATCGCCCCGGAATCCGCATGCACCTCCGTGCAGTTGCACCTCCAGGTCACCCCGCGCAGGTTCGCCGCCGTGTGGAACGCCGCGCAGGTCGCCGCCGCCGCGCAGATCGCCGTCGGGGCCAACTCGCCCTTCCTCTTCGGACGGGAGCTGTGGCGCGAGTCCCGGCCGCCGCTGTTCGTCCAGTCCACGGACACCCGCCCGCCCGAGCTCAAGGCCCAGGGGGTCCGGCCGCGGACCTGGTTCGGGGAGCGCTGGATCGATTCGGCGTACGACCTCTTCGAGGAGAACCTGCGCTTCTTCCCGCCCCTGCTGCCCATCTCCCACGAGGAGGACCCGCTGCGGGTGCTGGAGGAGGGCGGGGTGCCCGCGCTGCACGAACTGACCCTGCACAACGGCACGGTCTACCGCTGGAACCGGCCGGTCTACGGCATCGCCGACGGCGTACCGCACCTCCGCGTCGAGAACCGCGTGCTGCCCGCCGGCCCCACGGTCACCGACGTCATCGCCAATGTCGCCTTCTACTACGGGCTGATCCGCGCGCTGGCGGAGGAGCCCCGCCCGGTGTGGACCCGGATGCCCTTCCCGGTGGCCGCCGACAACTTCGACACCGCCTGCCGCCATGGCATCGACGCCTGGCTGCGCTGGCCGAAGGGCGGCAGGAACGCCCCGCTCGCCCGCATGCCGGCCGTGCGGCTCGTCCTGGAGGACCTGCTGCCGATGGCCGCCGCCGGGCTCGACGCGTGGGGCGTCGAACCCGCCGACCGGGACCGCTACCTCGGCGTCATCGAGGGGCGCTGCCTGCGCCGGGCGAACGGCGCCTCCTGGCAGGCGGCCACGTATCACCGGGCGCGGGAGCGGGGGTTGGGGCGGGACAAGGCGCTGGCCGCGACCACGCGCCGCTACTGCGAGCTGATGCGGACGGGGGAGCCGGTGCACTTGTGGCCCGTGGGTCCTGGAGACTGACGGGGCCTCCGCCGCGTGGCCCACTGCCTCCCCGGGGTGGCCTGGATTTTCCAGCCCGTCCGGCGTTTGACAAGCTGGGGGCCCATGACGCAGGGGACACGCAAGGTGGAGGCGGTTGTGCCGCAGAACGCGCGGGGCGAAGGCGGCACGCTGCCGGCGCCCGAGGCGGCCGTCCGTCGGCTGCTGGGCAACGAGACCCTCCTCGTCCTGGCCCTGTCGCTCGGGGCCAGCGCCGTCTCCGCGCTGATCAGCTTCGTCGGCGCGGCCACCCGCCCCGGCGGCCTCAAGGAGCAGGCCGCCCGGCTCAACGCCTCGCACGCCCCCGGCCGTCCGTGGCTGGACCTCGCCTGGCAGGTCTTCGGCATCGCGACCGCGCTGGTGCCCGTCTTCCTCGTCGCCCATCTGCTGCTGCGCGAGGGCACGGGGCTGCGGGCCATCGGCTTCGACCGGCGGCGCCCGGTCTCCGACCTGGGCCGGGGCACGGCGGTCGCGGCGGCCGTCGGCGGCACCGGGCTGCTGTTCTACCTCGGCGTACGGGCCGCGGGATTCAACCTGACGGTGGTGCCCGAGTCGCTGCCCGACGTCTGGTGGAAGCTGCCGGTCCTGATCGCCTCCGCCGTGCAGAACGCGGTGCTGGAGGAGGTCGTGGTCGTCGGCTATCTCCTGCGCAGGCTGGGGCAGCTCGGCTGGACGCCGGCGGCCGCGCTGGCGGCGAGCGCGGTGCTGCGCGGCTCGTATCACCTGTACCAGGGGATCGGCGGGTTCGCCGGCAACGTGGTGATGGGCGTCGTCTTCGTGCTGCTCTACCGGCGCTGGGGCCGTGTCGGGCCGCTGGTCGCCGCGCACGCGCTGATCGACGTCGTGGCCTTCGTCGGCTACGCGCTGCTGGCGGGGCGGGTGGGCTGGCTGCCCACGGCGTGAGCGGTTCCGGTCACGGGCCCGCCGCCGCCCGCGGCGGCGGTGCGCCCCGAGGACACCGCCGCGCGGCGGGCACGGCCTACGCGAGCAGCTCGCCCTCGATGACCGTGACCGCGCTGCCCGTCAGCAGCGTGCGGTCGCCGCGTACCGATGTGCGTACGAGGCCGGTGCGCGCGGACGCCTGGAGGCCCGTCAGGTCGGCGCGGCCCAGCCGGGCGGACCAGAAGGGTGCCAGGGCGGTGTGCGCGCTGCCCGTGACCGGGTCCTCGTCGATGCCGACGTTGGGGAAGAAGCAGCGCGAGACGTAGTCGTAGCCGGCCGAGGGATCCTCGGCCGCGGCGGTGGCGATGATGCCCCGGCGGGAGTGCCGGCCGAGCGCCGCCGTGTCGGGGGCCAGCGCGCGTACGGTCCGCTCGTCGGCGAGCTCCACCAGCAGGTCGCCCACGTGCGGGCCCGTGTCGTGGGTGCCGAGCGGCTCGGCGCCGAGGGCCGCCGCGACGCCCTCGGGGACGGCGGTGGGGACGAGCGGCGAGGTCGGGAAGTCCAGGGTGATCGCGCCGTCCTCGCGCGCCGTCGCGGTGAGGATCCCGCAGCGGGCGGCGAAGCGGACCGTGCCGGTGGCGGCGCCCGTCGTGTGCAGGACGTGGGCGGTGGCGAGCGTGGCGTGCCCGCACATGTCGACCTCCGCGGCCGGGGTGAACCAGCGCAGCGCCCAGTCCGCCGCGCCGCCCTCCGGCAGCCGGCGGGCGAACGCGGTCTCGGAGAGGTTGACCTCGGCGGCGATCCGCTGGAGCCGGGCGTCGTCGGGGAAGGCGTCGGAGTCGAAGAGGAGGACCCCGGCCGGGTTCCCGGCGAAGGGGCGGTCGGTGAAGGCGTCGACGATTCGTATCCGCATGGCGTGACGGTAGGAGCTCCGCAAAGCCGCAGGCCAGAGCCAATGCCCGGGAACTGGCCCGAAAAGCGTTGTCGTGCGATCGGTTCCGATATATCGTTGAAGCATCGCGACCGATCAACGATGGGAGGAACGTCATGTGGCGTTCACCAGGACACGAACACGACCACCGTGGCGCGCATCGGCACGGTGCGGGCGACTTCGAGGGACGGCGCGCCGCCTTCGGCCCCTTCGGACCCGGCTTCGGCGGACCGCCGTTCGGCGGCGGCGGACCGTGGGGGCGCGGGCGCGGCGGCGGTCCGGGCGGCAGGGCCCGGCGCGGCGACGTGCGCGCGTCGATCCTGGCGCTGCTGAAGGACCGGCCGATGCACGGCTACGAGATGATCCAGGAGATCGCCGAGCGCACCGGCGGCGCCTGGAAGCCGAGCCCCGGATCCGTCTACCCGACACTCCAGATGCTCGAGGACGAGGGCCTGATCGAGAGCGCGAGCGAGGGCGGCAAGAAGCTGTTCACGCTCACCGGTTCCGGCCGCGCCGAGGCCGACGCGGGCTCTCAGACGCCGTGGGACGAGGTCGGCAGGGGGTTCGACCGGGAGGCGGCGCAGGAGATCCGGCAGGCGGGCTTCGGGCTGATGGAAGCCTTCGGGCAGGTCTGGCGGACCGGTAGCAAGGAGCAGCGCGAGAAGGCGCTGGAAGTCATCAACGAGTCGCGCAAGAAGCTCTATCTGATCCTCGCCGAGGAGGGCTGAGCCGACGGAGCCGGGCGGCGGGCGCCCCTGAGATGCCGGCGCCCGCCGTCCTCCTCAAGGAGGAGGCGCCCGCCGCCCGTGCCCACCTCTCGTCGGATGCGCGAATGCTTCCCGCCGGGGATGCTCCGACGGCGCGTTCCTGGTGGGGTGGAAGGGTGCAAAGCCGTACATGTGACAGCGGACCGGCCGGCGCCGGCTGCGCGGGCCGGTTCAGCACCGAGCTGGCCTCGGCCGCCGTGGGCGCCCGCAGGCGCGCCGTGCGCGACGCCGACCGCCAGACCGACACCGCCCATCTGCTGCACACGCTGCTGGAGACGGACCCCGAGGTGCGGCGGGCGCTGGACGGGACCGGCGCGGGCACGGTCGTACGGCTGCTCGGCTATCTCGTCCAGCGGACCATCGGCTACGGCCTGCGCTGGAGCGGCACGGCCGAGGACTCCGGCGCGCTGCCCGTCCTCGCGGCGGGCCGCTCGCCGGAGTGGTCGCCCGCCGCGGCCGCCGCGATGGAGGGCGCGCTCGCCCGCGCCCGTGCGCGGGGCGCGGCGCGGGCGGAAGGCGTGGACCTGCTCGCCCGGCTCGCCGGCGACGACGGCTGCCGCGCCGCCGAGGTGCTGGGCAGGGCCGGGGTCGACACCGGCACGCTCGTCGCGCGCCTCGACGCCGACGCGGACGAGCCGCCGTCTGTCATGAGCGAAAAGGGTGACAGTCCTGTCGGCGGCTGACATGCTGCTCGCATGCAGACGTCTCGGGGGAGGAGCGCCGGACTCGGCCTGGCCGTGGTCTCGGCGCTCGCGTACGGCGGATCGGGCGTGGCGGCCAAGCCGTTGATCCAGGCGGGCCTCGACCCGCTCCATGTCGTATGGCTGAGGGTGGCCGGGGCCGCGCTGGTGCTGCTGCCCGTGGCCTGGCGCCACCGCGCCCTCGTGGCCAGGCGTCCCGCGCTGCTCGTCGGCTTCGGCCTGCTGGGCGTCGCCGGCGTCCAGGCATGCTACTTCGCGGCGATCTCCCGTATCCCCGTGGGCGTCGCCCTGCTCATCGAATACCTCGGTCCCGCGCTGCTGCTCGGCTGGGTGCGCTTCGTCCAGCGGCGCCCGGTGAGCCGGGCCGCCGCCGTGGGTGTGGTGCTCGCCGTGGGCGGCCTCGCCTGCGTGGTGGAGGTGTGGTCGGGGATGGGCTTCGACGCGTGGGGCCTCGTCTTCGCCCTCGGCGCCGCCTGCTGCCAGGTCGGCTATTTCGTGCTGGCGGACCACGGCTCCGGCGGCGACCGGCCCGCGGACCCGGTCGGTGTCATCGCCTACGGCCTCCTCGTCGGCGCCGCCGTCATGACCGTCGTCGCGCGCCCCTGGGGCATGGACTGGGGGCTGCTGGCCACCTCGGCGGACATGAACGGCAGCCGGGTGCCCGCCGTGCTGCTGCTCGCCTGGATCGTGCTGATCGCCACTGTCGCCGCCTATCTCACCGGCGTGGTCGCCGTACGGCGGCTGTCGCCCCAGGTGGCCGGGGTCGTCGCGTGCCTGGAGGCCGTCGTCGCCATTGTGCTGGCCTGGGTGCTGCTGGGCGAGAAGCTCTCGCTGCCGCAGACCGTGGGCGGGGCCGTGGTGCTGCTGGGTGCCTTCATCGCGCAGAGCTCGACGCCCAAGGCGGCCGCGCCGGAGCCGGTAGCCCGGGGCGAGGGCGCTTCCGCCGCCGCCGAAAGGGAGTTGTCCGGCGGAGCCAGGCCCGCATAGGGTGCCGATCATGCCGATGACCGTTCTGCCGCCTCCCGCCGCCTAGCGCGGGCGGCCGCTCCCGGAGGACCGGGCCCGGGGTGTCACCACCCCCGGGCGGATCGCCGCTGCCCGCACAGGGACCACGCGATCACCTCATGTCTTCCGCGGGAGAACCAGTCATGCAGTCCGTCCGTTCCTCTCTTCCGGCATGCCCTTCCCCGGGCACGACACCGCGCCCCGCCGGGCGGCTTCCCGTCGGCCGGGGGCTTCTTCACGTCGCCTTCGCGGCCACCTCCTGGGGGACCACGGGCCCCTGCGCCGACCTGATCATGCGCGGCAGCGGGCTCGGCCCGGTGGCGCTCACCTTCTGGCGCACGGCCGGTGGCCTCGTACTCCTGCTGGCCGTCCGGGTGTTGATGCCGCGCCGTACGGGCGCGGCGCGCCCCGCCCGGCCGCACGAGCCACTGCCGGGCCGGTGCGCCCGGCTGTTCGTCACGGGCGTCGGCCTCACCGTCTTCCAGGCCGCCTACTTCGCGGCGGTGGAGGCGACCGGTGTCACCGTCGGCACCGTGGTCACGCTGGGCGCCGCGCCGGTGCTCGCGGCCCTGGGCGGCCGGCTGTCCATGGGCGAACGGCTCGGCGCGGGCGGCCGGCTGGCGGTGTCCGGTGTCCTCGCCGGGCTGGCCGTGCTGATGCTCGGCAACGACGGTTCGGGGGCGGTGCGCCCCGCCGGCGTGGGGCTGGCGCTGCTCTCGGCCGCCGGCTACGCCGTCGTCACCGTCCACGGCCGTCATGTGGGGCGCGCCGGGCGCGCGTCGGACCCGTTCACCACGACGCTGACGTCCTTCGCGGTCAGCGCCGCGTGCCTGCTGCCGCTCGCGGCCGCGGAGGGCCTGTGGCCGCACACCCGTGAACTGGGCCGCACGCTGGCGATGACGGCGTATCTGGTGAGCGTGCCGACCGCGCTCGCCTACGCGCTGTTCTTCGCGGGCCTCGCCGTCGTGCGGGCCACCACCGTCACGGTGATCACCCTCCTGGAGCCGGTCACCGCCGCCGCGGTCGCGGTGCTGCTGCTCGGTGAACGGCTGACCGCCGCGACCGCGCTGGGCACGGCGGTGCTGCTGTGCGCGGTGGCGGGGCTGGCCGTCGCCGAGACGCGCGCCCCGGTGGTGGCCGAACCGGTCAGAGCGCGGTGACGTAGGCGGGCACCGGTATGCCCGGGGCCAGGTCGTCGGCCGGCACCGGCGTGCCGTAGGTGGTGGTCACGGGGACGACGCCGCTCCAGTGCGGGAGGGCCACGTCCTCCGCGTCGTCCGACGGGCCCGCGGAGCGGATCTTCGCGGACACCTCCGTGAGGTCGATGCGCAGGACGGCTGTCGCGGCGAGCTCCTTGGCCGTCGGCGGGCGGGAGTCCGCGGACCGGCCCGGCACGACCTGGTCCACGAGCGCGTCGAGAGCGGCGCGGAGCTCGCCCTCCTCGGTCACCTGCCGTGCCGTGCCGTGCACCACGACCGAGCGGTAGTTGAGCGAGTGGTGGAAGGCGGAGCGGGCCAGGACCAGGCCGTCGAGGTGGGTGACGGTCAGACAGACCGGCATGCCGGCGCCCTCCTGCCGGCTCGCGTCCCGCAGGGGGCGCGAGCCGGTGGAGCCGTGCACATAGAGGCGGTCGCCGATCCGGCCGTAGAGCGTCGGCAGGACCGCGGGGGCGCCGTCGCGCAGGAAGCCGAGGTGGCAGACGCTGCCCGCGTCGAGGATCGCGTGGACCTGCTCCCGGTCGTAGGAGGCGCGGTCGCGGTAGCGGGTCGGCGTGGTGCGCCCGGTGGGCTCGTACGAGCTCCGGCCGTGCGGGACGGACGATGCGTAAGCGTCAGGTGTGGCGGATGCGGCGGACATGGCGGGGTCGACGGGAATTGCCATGGCGAACTCCATTGCACTAGTGCATACTGGGCTTTGTGCTAGGAGAGTATCGGATCGAAGGACGCCGCGCAGCGGACATCTCCACCAGCGTGGAGCGGGCCGTGGGAGCCGGGCTGCTCGTGCCCGGCGAACTGCTCCCGCCCATCCGCGAGTTGGCCGTGCAGCTCGACGTCAACCCCAATACGGTCGGGGCCGCCTATCGCCTCCTGCGCGACCGGGGCGTGATCGAGACGGCCGGGCGCCGGGGCAGCCGCGTGCGCCACCGCCCGGCCAGCACCTCGCGCGAGCCGATCCGCGTGGAGGTGCCCGAAGGCGTGCGGGACGTCTCCACGGGCAATCCCGATCCCGCGCTCCTGCCCCCGCTCGGCGCGGCGCTCGCCGCCGCGGCCGCCCGCGGCGCCGAGCGCCCGGTGCTCTACGGCGAGCCCGCGGTGGACACCGAGCTGGAGCGCATGGCACGCGCCGCCTTCACCGCCGACGGGGTGCCCGAGGGGCCGGTCGCGGTCACCTCGGGCGCGCTCGACGGCATGGAGCGCGCGCTTGTCGCGCACCTGCGGCCCGGTGACGCGGTCGCCGTCGAGGACCCGGGCTGGGGCAGTCTGCTCGACCTCGTCCCGGCCCTCGGGCTGCGGCCCGTCCCCGTGCGCGTCGACGACGACGGCCCGCTGCCCGAGGACACCGACCGCGCGCTGCGCGAGGGCGCGCGGGCCCTGGTCGTCACCGACCGGGCGCAGAATCCCACGGGCGCGGCGATCGGCGCGGCACGCGCGCGTGAGCTGCGCGCCGTCCTCGCGGACCACCCGGGGATCCTGCTGATCGAGGACGACCACGGCCACGGCATCGTCGACCTGCCCCTGCGGCCGCTGGCCGGCGCCACCGACCACTGGGTCGTCGTCCGCTCGGCCGCCAAGGCGTACGGCCCGGACCTGCGGCTCGCAGTGCTCACCGGTGACGCCGTCACCGTGGACCGGGTGCGCGGGCGGCAGCGCCTCGGCCCCGGGTGGGTCAGCCATCTCCTGCAGGACGCCGTGGCGCATCTGTTGCGGAGCGGCGCGGTGGACCCGGCGGCGGTCGCCGCGTCGTACGGGCAGCGCAGGGAGGCGCTCGTCGCGGCGCTGCGCGAGCGTGGGGTCACGGCGTACGGGCGGAGCGGGATGAATGTCTGGCTGCCGGTGCCCGACGAGACCGCGGCGATGGCGCGCCTGCTGCACGCGGGCTGGGCGGTGGCGCCCGGTGCCCGCTTCCGGCTCGCGTCGCCCCCGGCCGTGCGGCTGACCGTCTCCCCGCTGGCCATGGACGACATAGGGCCGGTCGCGGACGCGCTGGCGTCCGCGACCGGCCCGGTCCGGGCCGGTCGCTACGGGCGTTACGACTGACGGCGCCCGCGCCCCGGGGCTCAGCCCCGGCCGGCCTTGCGCCTGGGCTTGCTCTGGGTGAGTGCCGCACCGGCCAGCACGATGAGGGCACCGACCGGGGTGTTCCAGGAGAGCCGCTCGCCGAGGAGGGCGACGCCCGCCACCGTGGCGACGACCGGGGTGAAGTACGTCGTCAGGGTCGCGGTCGTCGGCCCCACCTCGGCCACCAGCCCGTACTGCACGAGGAAGGCGACCCCGGTGCCCAGCGCGCCGAGCGCGAAGATCGCCAGCACCGACACGGCGGGGAAGGAGGCCGGCAGGGGGCTGACCAGCGGGGCCACGACGGCGAGTTGGACGGTGCCGAGGAGGAGCTGGCCGCCGGCCGTCGACAGGTGGGAGCCGCCGGTGGCGGAGAGAGTCCGGCGCACATAGATCCAGCCGACCGCGTAGCTGGCCGAGGCGATCAGCGCCATCACCGTGCCCGCGGGGTCCTGGCCGGAGAAGCCCTGCCAGGCGCCGAGCACGGTGAGCACGCCGAGGAAGCCGATGCCCAGCCCGGCGAAGCGGCGCCGGGTGGGCCGGTCCTCGGACAGCGCGACGAGGGAGAGCACCATGCCCCAGAGCGGGGTCGTGGCGTTGCAGATGCCCGCGAGCGTGGAGGGGATGCTCAGCTCGGCGTAGGCGAACAGCGTGAACGGCAGCGCGTTGAGCAGGAACGCGGCGACCGTGAGGTGGGCCCAGGTGCGGGCGCCGCGGGGCAGCCGCTCCCGCTTGACGGCCAGCGCCACACCCAGCACGGCCGTGCCGAACAGCATCCGGCCCAGCGAGACGTAGAGGGGCGCGAAGCCATCGGTGCCCACCTTGATGAACAGGAAGCTGCAACCCCAGATGAGGGCGAGCGCGCCGAACCGGATCCTCCAGTCCACGCCGGGGCGGCCCCGTCGGCCGGAAGCCGTGCTGCTCGAAGGAGCCGCGGGCGAAGAGGCGGCGGCCGGGGGTGCGGAGGGCGTGGAGGAGGCGGGAGCGGTGGTGGTCACGGTGCGCATGTGCACAACAATGAGCGACGCAACGGATTAGAACAAGCAAATAAAAACAAACACCATCGCGTAGCATCGCTTATATGTTGAACCTCGACCGCCTGCGTACCCTCAGCGCCGTCGCCCGCCATGGCTCCGTCAGTGGCGCGGCGGACGGTCTCCATGTGACGACGTCCGCCGTGTCGCAGCAGCTCGCCAAGCTGGAGCGGGAGACCGGCCAGCAACTGCTGGCCAAGCAGGGCCGCGGTGTGCGCCTGACCGACGCCGGCCGGCTGCTGGCCGACCACGCCTCGCGGATCCTCTCCCAGGTCGAGCTCGCCCAGGCCGACCTGGAGGCCCAGCGCGGCCAGGCCGTCGGCGAACTGCTGGTCGGCGCCTTCCCCACCGCGGCCCGCGGCCTCTTCCCCGCCGCGCTCGCCGAGCTGCGCGAGGCCCACCCCCAGCTGCGCGCGCGGCTGACCGAGATGGACCCCGACAGCGCGGTGCCGCGCGTGGTGCGCGGTGACATCGACCTCGCGGTCGTCCTCGACTGGTACAACAAGCCGCTGCCCATGCCGGAGGGCCTGGCCAAGGCGCCCCTCCTCGACGACCTCGCCGACGTCGCGGTGCCGGTCGGCCACCCGCTCGCCGGACGGCGGGAGGTGGAGCTGGAGGAGTTCGCCGACGACGAGTGGATCTCCTGGCCCGACGGCGAGTTCTGCCACGACTGGCTGATGCTCACGCTGCGCGGCAAGGGCGTCGAGCCGCGCATCTCCCACATGGCCGAGGAGCACCCCACCCAGCTCGCGCTGATCGCGGCCGGGCTCGGGGTGGGCATCGCGCCCCGCCTCGGCCGGGGGCCCGTCCCGGAAGGCGTGCGCGTGCTGCCCGTGCGGCACACCATGCGCCGCCACGTCTACGCGGTCTGGCGCGCCGACGCCGACCGCAGGCCCTCGATCCGCGCGGCCGTCGACGCGCTGCGCACCGTGGGGGAGAAGGTCTCCCGCCAGACGTGAGGCCCCGGCTCCCCAGGGGCCGGGTCAGTCGTGCGGAAGCTTGCGGAAGTCCCAGGACGCCAGCGACTTCGGGACCAGCCGCAGCCAGGCGTGGCGGCCGTCGTGCGGCATGGCCGGCAAGTCGAAGTGCTTCGCCGCGAACAGGGCTTCCGGTGCGTCGAGTTCAGGACAGGGAAGCCCCGTGCGCGGCGCCTCGCCGACGAATTCCGCCGTCCCGCTGAGCTCGGCCCCGCGCAGCTCTCCGTACGCCTCGCCGTCGTCGACCACCACCGCCATGCGGGCGTCGCGCCGGAGCTCGGCCCAGCGGCGGCTGCGCACGAGGGAGTACAGCCAGAGGGCGTGTCCGTCCCAGACGAACCACAGAGGGGTGACATGAGGGTGCCCCTGAGGGCCGAGGGTCGCCACCCGGCAGGTGCGCTGTTCCGCGAGGAAGGCGTCCAGCTCGGCGCGCGTCATCATGACGCGGCGGCCTCGGCGTTGGGCGGTGGCCATGGGTCTGCCCCTTCGCTCTACTGATGGGTCATCAGAAAGGGTGCGGCCCCTCACGATTCCGCGCAATGGGCGGCGGCCCTCTTTCCCGCGGATCCCCGGGCGGCCCCTGCGCCGGGGCCCCTCTTCCCGCGGACCCGCGCGGCAGCGGGGAGAATCGCGGCAGCACCGACCCGACCCCGCCTGCGTATGGGAGCCCACCGTGCCGTCCGAGACCGTGTTGCTCACCGTCGAGTGCCAGCGTGGCGTCATAGGGCCCGAGAGCGCCCTGCCCGAACTCGCCGCTGCCGCCCGCGCCTCCGGCGCACTCGCCAACATCGCCCGCCTGGTGGCCGCCGCGCACGCCGCGGATATCCAGGTCGTGCACGCCCTCGCCGAGCGGCGCCCCGACGGCCGCGGCACCGGGCGCAACGCACCGCTGCTGCGCGCCGCCGAGCGGCTGCCCGTACAGCAGTTGGCAGGCAGCACGGCGGTCCGCGTCGCCGACCCCATACCGGTCGGCGACGCGGACCTCGTCGTACGGCGGCTGCACGGGCTCTCGCCCCTCGCCGGTACGGGCCTCGACGCGCTGCTGCGCAACCTCGGCTGCCGCACCCTCGTGATCACCGGAGTCTCGGCGAACGTCGCGATCCCCAACGCCGCCTTCGACGCCGTCAACCTCGGCTACAGCGCCGTCGTTCCCACCGACGCCGTCGCCGGGGTGCCCGCCGACTACACGGCCGCGATGATCCGCCACACCCTCGCGCTCGTCGCCACCCTCACCACCACCGAGGAACTCCTGCGCGAGTGGCACCGCCCCCGGCGCACGGGCTGATCACGCCAGGTGGATCGTGTCCCCTCGCACGGTGACCCGCTCCGCGGGCAGGGGCTTGTGCGCCGGGCCGTGCCGCACGCTGCCGTCCTCGGCGCTGAACTTGCTGCCGTGGCACGGGCAGCTGATGGTGCCGCCCGAGATGTCGCGCACCAGGCAGCCCTCGTGCGTGCAGATCGCCGAGAACGCCTTGAACTCGCCCTTCGCGGGCTGGGTCACCACCACCTTGCTGTCCGCGAAGACCTTCCCGCCGCCCACCGGGATGTCGGCGGTCTTCGCCAGGGCCCCGGCCGCCCCCGAGGAAGGGGCGGCGGAGGTCCCGGGGGCGCTCGCCGACGAACCCGAGGCGCCCGGCGCCTCGGAGGACCCCGGTGCCGAGGCGCTCTGCTGGTCGTCGGATGTGCCGTCCGAGCCGCACGCGGCGAGCGCGGCCACGAGGCCGGAGACCCCGGCTGCCGCGACGACGGTACGACGGCTCGCGCCGGACCGGACCGGTGACGTATGCGTCATGTTCGCTCCTCTGGGCTTGTCGGTTCCCTGGAGTCATACGGCCCCGGCGGCGGCTGTGTTCAACTGTTCAGAGCGTTTCTCAGGAAGTTCAACTCGAACAGCAGCAACTGCCCGGCTGTGCCGCCGCCCGCCATATGAGTCGCCCCCGACAACGGCAGCACCGTGTGCGGCCTGCCCGCCGCCAGCAGCGCGGCGGACATCCGCAGCGTGTGGGCCGCGGTCACGTTGTCGTCCGCCAGGCCGTGGATCAGCAGCAGGGGCCTGCGCAGCAGCGGCGCGTCGTGGATCGTCGAGGAACGGGCGTAGTTCTCCGGCTCCTCGTCCGGGTGGCCCAGGAACCGTTCCTTCCAGTGCGTGTCGTACAGCCGCTGATCGCTCGGGGCCGCGCCGGAGACCGCCGCGTGGAAGACCTCCGGGTGCCTGAGGACCGCGGCCGCGGCCAGCGTGCCGCCGAACGACCAGCCCCGGATGCCCACCCGGCCCAGGTCCAGGTCCGGGCAGTGCGTGGCGGCCGCCCGCAGAGCGTCGATCTGGTCCTCCAGCACGGGCGTCAGCTGGTCGCCGTGGACGGCCTTCTCCCACACCGGCCCGCGCCCCGGCGTCCCCCGGCCGTCCGCCGTGAGCACGGCGAAGCCCTGGTCGGCGAACCACTGCGCGACGCACGCCGCCCATGTCCGGGCCCGCACGGCCAGCCGCGACCCCGGCCCGGCGTAAGGGAACAGCAGCACCGGCAGCTTTCGCGTGCCGGGCTCGTGCCAGGACGGCAGGAAGAGCGCGCCGGGCAGCTCCCGTCCGCCGAGCGTCAGGAACTCCGGGCGCGGTGCGACCAGCGGATCGGCGACCAGGGAGCGGAGTCCGCCGACGGGAGCGCCGTCGCGAAGGACCGTCACCGTGTGCCCGGCCGGGGTCTGGCTGTCGAGCACCACCGTGGGCCCGCCCATGGCCGCGGTGTGCGTCCCGGGCTCCCGGCTGAGCCGGGTGAGGCCGGCCTTTGGCTCGTACGCGTACACATGCCGCTCGAACGGCCCGTCCCAGGCGGTGAAGAGGACGCGCTCGCCGTCCGTCCCGAGCACCTCGGCGAGCTGGAGGCCCTCCGGCGTGCGGAATCCGCCGATCGCCAGCCCCCTGGTGCCGCCCTCCTCCCAGGGGACGACCGGTGTGCCGGAGGCCGTCCGGGCCGGGGTGCCGGGCACCAGCTCGACCCACGCCGGGTCGTGCCGCTGCCACAGTGGGCGCGTGGCGCCCGAACCCGGATCGACGGCCAGCACGTCCAGCCGCCGTTGGTCGCGGCTCTGCACGCTGATCACCGGGCCGTGGGCGTCCCAGTGGGCCGTGGCCAGATACTCGAACTCCGCGCGGTCCCACGTCACTTCCGCGCGCCCGCCGTCCAGCGTCACCACATGGAGGGTGACCTCGGCGTTGGCGGTGCCCGCCGCCGGATAGCGGAACGCCCGGGGCGGCTTCGCCGGGTCGGCCGGGTCGCCGAGGTGCCACAGGGGCATGGGCGTGGGGTCCACGCGGGCGACGAGCAGGGCGCTGCCGTCGGGCGCCCACCAGTAGCCGCGCCGCCGCCCCATCGACTCGGCGGCGGCGTGCTCGGCCAGGCCGTAGGTCACCTCGGGCGCCTCCGGGGCGAGGCACAGCCGCTCGGTGCCGTCCAGGGACATCACGCGCAGCGCGCCGTCACTGACGTAGGCGACGTGGCGGCCGTCCGGCGCGGGCCGGGGATCCACGGCGGGGCCCGCCGCCGGCAGGGGGAAGGACGGCCCGCCGGACGTGCGGACCGCGTGGAGCGCGCCGCCCACGGTGTGGACGACCAGGCGGACGTCCCGGTCCGTCGCGTACGACACGATGCCTTCCGACCGTTCGCGGGCCCGCTCCCGCCGGACGCGCTCCGCCTCCGGTACGGGGCCGTCCGTCACCTCCGGCGAGGCGAGCAGCCGTTCCCGCCCGCCCTCGTACAGCCACAGCTCGCCGAGCGGGTCCAGGCCGCCGCGCGTGCGGGTGAACACGACGCGGTTGCCGTCCGGGGAGACGCTGAAGCGCCCCGGGGCGCCGAGCGAGAAGCGCCGGCTGAGGGCGAAGCGGCGGGGGAAGGCGGAGATCTCCATGGCGGGCACCCTGGCAGGGGCGGCCCGCGGGCGCGACCGGATTTGCTCCGGCACCGCAGTAGCCTGGGGCAATGCTCCCCGAAGTCATCGCCACCCGCTATGTCACGCCCTTGCGTGAGGGTGGCTCGCTCCCCGGCATCGTCGAGGCCGACGATCTCGGTACGTACGTCATGAAGTTCACCGGCGCCGGACAGGGCCGCAAGACGCTGGTCGCCGAGGTGATCTGCGGCCGGCTCGGCCGCGCCCTCGGGCTGCGCGTGCCCGACCTGGCGCGGATCCAGCTCGACCCGGTCATCGGCCGGGGCGAGCCGGACCAGGAGGTGCAGGGGCTGCTCAAGGCCAGCGGCGGGCTCAATCTCGCCATGGACTTCCTGCCCGGCGCCCTCGGCTTCGACCCGCTGGCCTTCGAGGTCGACGCGGCCGAGGCCGGGCGCGTGGTGTGGTTCGACGCCCTCATCAACAACGTCGACCGCTCCTGGCGCAACCCCAACCTGCTGGTGTGGCACGGCCGGATGTGGCTCATCGACCACGGTGCCACCATGATCTGGCACCACAACTGGCCGAGCGCGCGGGCCGCGGCGGGCAAGGCGTACGACGCCTCCGACCACGTCCTCGCCTCCTTCGCCCCGGACCTCGCCGCCGCCACGGCCGCCCTCGCCCCGCGGATCACCGAGGAGTTGCTGACGGCGGTCGCCGCCGACGTGCCCGACGAGTGGCTCGTGGACGAGCCGGGCTTCGACGGCCCGGACGCCGTGCGCCGCGCCTATGTGGAGGTGCTGCTGGAGCGCGCCGCTTCGATCGGCGACCGCATCATCCTGGGCGAACGCAGCAAGGACAAGCCCTCGCAGGCGCCGGAGTGGGTGCGTGTCAGGCTCGACGGAAGGGCCGGGACATGACCGGGCGCCACAACGGACGTGACGTTTTCGAATACGCGCTGCTGCGCGTCGTCCCCCGCGTCGAGCGGGGTGAGCTGATCAACGCCGGGGTCGTCGTCTACTGCCAGGCGAAGTCCTTCGTCGCCGCCCGCGTCCACCTCGACGAGGCGCGGCTGCTGGCCCTTGACCCGACGGCCGACGTCGCGGGCGTACGGGCCGCGCTGGGCGCCGTCGAGGGCGTCTGCCTCGGCGGGGAGCGGGCCGGACAGGCCGCCGGGGACGATCCGGGGCGGCGCTTCCGCTGGCTGATCGCCCCGCGCAGCACCGTCGTGCAGCCCGGCCCGGTGCACACCGGCCTCACCGCGGACCCGGAATGCGAGCCGGAACGCCTCCTCGACCTGCTGGTCAGGTGAGCGACGAGGCGTTGACAGCGGGTGGCGGGGCTTCTAGCGTCTGATCCGCCGAAGGTACTAAGCGGTCGCTCACCCGCCGGTGCGGGCGGGCGGTCCGCCGGGGCCCCTCGGCGCCGTCGACGTTTCCGAGGTGAGGAGAGCCCCGCATGTCCACCACCGAGCAGCGCGTAGCCGTTGTCACGGGCGCGGCCCGTGGCATCGGCGCGGCGACCGCCGTCCGGCTGGCCGAGGAGGGCCGGGCGGTCGCCGTCCTCGACCTCGACGAGGCGGCCTGCGCGGACACCGTGGAGAAGATCACGGCGGCGGGCGGCAAGGCCCTCGCCGTCGGCTGCGACGTCTCCGACGCCGCCCAGGTCGAGGCCGCCGTCGCCCGTGTCGCAGCCGGGCTCGGCGCCCCGGTGATCCTCGTCAACAACGCCGGTGTCCTCCGCGACAACCTGCTGTTCAAGATGAGCGAGGACGACTGGGACACCGTCATGAACGTGCACCTGCGCGGTGCGTTCCTGATGTCGCGCGCCTGTCAGAAGCACATGGTCGACGCGGGCTTCGGCCGGATCGTCAACCTCTCCAGCAGCTCGGCGCTCGGCAACCGCGGGCAGGCCAACTACGCCGCCGCCAAGGCCGGTATGCAGGGCTTCACCAAGACGCTCGCCAAGGAGCTCGGCAAGTTCGGCGTCACCGCCAACTCCGTCGCCCCCGGCTTCATCGCCACCGACATGACCGCCGCCACCGCGGCCCGCGTCGGCATGGGCTTCGAGGACTTCAAGACCGCGGCGGCGAGCCAGATCCCCGTGCAGCGCGTCGGCGAGCCCGCGGACATCGCCAACGCCGTCGCCTTCTTCACCGGCGAGCAGGCCGGTTTCGTCTCCGGCCAGGTGCTGTACGTGGCCGGCGGACCGCTCAACTGACGGGGGAGGACGGACACATGACCGTGCAGGACAGTGGAAAGGTCGCGCTGGTCACCGGTGCCAGCCGCGGCATCGGCTACGGCATCGCCGAGGCGCTGGTCGCCCGCGGCGACCGTGTCGTCATCACCGGACGCAACGAGGACGCCCTCAAGGACGCCGTCGAGTCCCTCGGCGCCGACCGCGTGATCGGCGTGGCGGGCAAGGCCCACGACGAGGCCCACCAGCGCGCCGCCGTGGAGCGCGCGATGGAGACCTTCGGGCGCGTCGACCACCTCGTCAACAACGCCGGTACGAACCCGGTGTTCGGTCCGATCGCCGACCTCGACCTCGCGGTCGCCCGGAAGGTCTTCGAGACCAACGTCATCTCGGCGCTCGGCTTCGCCCAGCAGACCTGGAAGGCGTGGCAGAAGGAGAACGGCGGGGCGATCGTCAACATCGCCTCCGTCGCCGGCCTGGGCGCCTCGCCGTTCGTCGGCGCGTACGGCATCAGCAAGGCCGCCATGGTCAACCTCACGCTCCAGCTCGCGCACGAGATGGCGCCGGGCGTGCGGGTCAACGCCATCGCCCCGGCGGTGGTGAAGACCAAGTTCGCCGCGGCCCTCTACGAAGGCCGCGAGGCGGAGGCCGTCGCCTCCTACCCGCTCGGACGGCTGGGGGTTCCGGCGGACATCGGGGGCGCGGCCGCCTTCCTGCTCTCCGACGCCGCGGGGTGGATCACCGGGCAGACGCTCGTCATGGACGGCGGGATCCTTCTCAACGCGGGGTTCTGACCGGCTCCCGGCCCTCCCCGGAGGGCCGGGCGTCAGGCGTTGTCAGTGGTCGCCGGTAGGTTCTCCGTCGAGAGTGGAACGAACCCCGGAGGTTGTTGGCGTGACCGTCACCGACATGCTGCCCGAGTCCTGGCGCGGAGTCCTCGGCGAGGAGCTGGAAAAGCCCTATTTCAAGGAGCTCACCGACTTCGTCGAGGAGGAGCGGGCGAAGGCGCCGGTCTATCCGCCGCGCGGCGAGGTCTTCGCCGCGCTGGAGGCCACGCCGTACGACCGGGTGAAGGTCCTCATCCTCGGCCAGGATCCCTACCACGGCGCCGGGCAGGGGCACGGCCTGTGCTTCTCCGTCCGGCCCGGCGTGAAGACCCCGCCCTCTTTGCGGAACATCTACAAGGAGATGCGCGAGGAGCTCGGCCACGAGGTGCCGGACAACGGCTTCCTGATGCCGTGGGCCGAGCAGGGCGTGCTGCTGCTCAACGCGGTCCTCACCGTCCGCGGCGGCGAGCCCAACTCCCACAAGGGCAAGGGCTGGGAGAAGTTCACCGACGCGGTCATCCGCGCGGTGGCCTCCCGGCCCGACCCGGCCGTCTTCGTGCTGTGGGGCAACTACGCCCAGAAGAAGCTCCCCCTGATCGACGAGACGCGGCACACCGTCGTCAAGGGCGCCCACCCCTCGCCGCTGTCGGCGAAGAAATTCTTCGGCAGCCGCCCCTTCACCCAGATCAACGAGGCGGTCGCGGCCCAGGGCCACGAGCCGATCTCCTGGCGGATCCCCGACCTCGCCGTCTGACCCGGCGGCCGCGAGGAGGCCGTGCTCGAAGGCGCGGGCTCCTCGCCGGGCGTCAGTGCCCGTACACCTGGCCGCAGATGCGCGAGGCGTCGCTGCCCTGCTCCCAGTGGCCGTAGGTGTGCCCGAGTGAGCAGACGCCGCCGCCGGAGCTCCGGGGCGGTGCCGCCGGCCGGGGTTCGGCGGCGCGGCCGGAGGTGGGGGGTGCCTGCGGCGGATTGCGGGGGAGGGGGGAGTCCTCGCGGGTGGGGCCGGGCCGGCTCGGTGACTCCGGCGGGCGGCCGGAGGTCTCGGCCGGGCCCGAATCGCGCGAGGGGGAGGAGGAGTTCCGCGGCGGGCTCTTCGCCGGCTCCGAGGGGCGGGAGTCGTGCGAGGCGGGCGGGCGGTCCGCCGGGGCCCGGGGATCGGCCGGGTCCGCCGGTGCCGGGTCGGCGGGGTTCCTGGGGGGCCTGGGTTCTCCGGGGCTCCAGCCGTCCGGGGGTGTCCCCGGTGGTGCGTGGGAGGCCGGGTCCCGTGCGGGATCGCCCGGCGGCCCGCCCGAGGCATCCGATCCGATGTCGACCAGGGCCTCGCGGGGCCGGCCCGGGCCGGCCGGCCCGCCGGGGCGGGAGAGGGAGTGCTGTCGGCCGTGGCCGGCGGGCTGGGGGGAGACGGCCACGCACCCGGTGGCGGCCACGAGGGCCGCTGCCACCAGGGCGGTCGCCGCGGGCAGACGATGCATTCGGTCAACTCTGCTGCCCGCTCGGGCGCGTTGGGAATTCCCCGCATGGGTGACGCGCGGTGGTGTCGCCGGCGGTCCCGCCCCGGCGCTCAGTCCCCGGTCGCGCCGTCGATGCGCTCGCGGATGAGGTCCGCGTGGCCGTTGTGGCGGGCGTACTCCTCGATCATGTGCGTATAGATCCAGCGCAGGTCGAACTCCGCGCCGTCGCGGCTGTGGACGCCTCGGTCGTCGAGGGAGTGGCCGCGTGCCGCCTCGCGGGCCGCGGCGATCTCCGCCTGCCAGGTGGCGTACGCCTCCTCCCAGGTGTCCTGCTCGGTGACGTGGATGTCACCGTCGGGGTCCTCGTCGCTGTAATAGATCGGCCCGGCCTCGTGTTCGGCGGCGAGTACGCGCCGGAACCAGCCGCGTTCCACCTCGGCCATGTGCCGTACGAGGCCCATGAGGGTCAGTGGCGAGGGCGGCGCCGAGGGCTCGCGCAGCTGCCGGTCGTCCAGCCCCGCGCACTTGAGGGCCAGGGTCGCGCGGTGGTAGTCGAGCCAGCTCTCCAGACTGGTGCGTTCGTCGGAGACGGTGGGGGGTTCGGGGCGTTCGCTCGTGATCGTCATGGTGGGCATCTTCCGCCCGGGCGCGCGGCGGCGCCACGGATTATCGCTCCAGCATGCCGCGCAGCAGTTCACCGGCGCCGGCGCGGAGCTGCCCGAGGTCCGGGGCGTCGGTGTGGAAGGACCCGGCGACGCAGGAGAACATCATCCCCTCGCACCACGCCACGAGGGACAGCGCGTGCCGTTCCGGTTCGCGGGACCCGTTCGCGGCCATCAGGCGGGTGAGGGGATCGCGGAAGACGCGGCCCGCCGAGTCGTAGATCCGCCGCAGCTCGGGCCGCCGGGCCGCCTCCAGCGCCAGCTCGTAGCGGGCGATCAGCAGTGCCTGTTGCCCGGTCAGCGAGCGGTGCAGCGCGTGCGCGACGGCCTCGGCGAGCGCTTCGCGCCCGGCGTCCGGGCCCGGCAGCTCGGGCAGGCCCAGCACCTCGCTCTCGCGCAGGGCCAGCCGCCGCACCGCGGCCTCCAGCAGGGCGAGCCGGGTGCGCGCCTGGTTGGAGGTCGAGCCGAGCGGCAGCCCGGCGGCCTCGTCCACGGCGCGGTGGGTCAGCCCGCGCATGCCGCGCTCGGCGAGCAGGGCGAGTGCGGTGTCGGCGATCAGCTGGGCGCGCGCGGGACCGGTGGCGGTCTTCTCGACTGGCATGCGACCCAACCTATCGCCGTCACTACAACAGTAGTAACCTGGCGGCAACTACACCCGTAGTAACGGAGGGGATCATGCGCGAACTCCGCGCGGTCATCATCGGTGGCGGCATCGGCGGTCTCACCGCCGCGGCCGCCCTGCACCACCGCGGCTGGACCGTCACCGTGCTCGAACGCGCCGCGTCGCTCGAACCCGTCGGCGCGGGCATCGCCCTGGCCGCCAACGCCCTGCGGGCCCTCGACACCTTCGGCGCGGGCGACGCCGTACGGGCTCTGTCCGGCTGGCGGGCCGAGGGCGGCCTGCGCCTGCCCAGCGGCCGCTGGCTCTCCCGTACGAGCGGCGAGGCCGCGGCCGAGCGCTTCGGCGGCCCGGTCGTCGTCGCCCACCGCGCCGAAGTCGTCGCCCTCCTCGCCGCGCGGCTCCCCGAAGGGGCCGTGCGCACCGGCGCCCCCGCCACGCTCGTCGACCCCGGCGGCCCGGGGCGGCCCGCCAGGGTGGCCGCCCCCGAAGGCGGCCTGGAGGCCGACCTCGTCGTCGGCGCCGACGGCATACGCTCCGCCGTCCGCGGCACCCTCTTCCCGCACCACCCGGCCCCGCGCTTCACCGGCCTCACCGCCTGGCGCATGGTCGTCCCACCGCCCGCCCGGCCCTTCCCCGCCCACGAGACCTGGGGCCGCGGCCTGCTCTGGGGCACGGTCCCGCTGCACGACGGGCGCGTCTACGCCTACGCGCAGGCCAAGGAGCCCGCCGGGAGCCGCGCGCCCGACGGCGAACTCGCCGCACTGCGCCGCCTGTTCGGCGGCTGGCACCACCCCGTCCCCGACATCCTCGCCGCCGCCGACCCCGCGGCCGTGCTGCGCAACGACATCCACACCTCCGCGGCTCCGCTGCCCGCCTACCACCGCGGCAGGGTCGCGCTGCTCGGCGATGCCGCCCACCCCATGACCCCGCACCTCGGCCAGGGCGGCTGCCAGGCCGTCGAGGACGCCGTGGTCCTGGCCCACCTCCTCGGCGAGGCCGACGGCGACCCCGCCCGCGCGCTGCCCGCCTACACCGGGCAACGCCTGCCCCGCACCACGGACGTCGTCCGCCGCTCCGCCCGCGTCGGCCGGCTCACCGCCCTCTCCTCCGCGCCCGCCTGCGCCCTGCGCGACGCGGCCGTCGCCGTGGTGAACCGCGTCGGCCCCCGCCTCGCCCTGCGGAGCCTCGACGGAGTGGCCGACTGGCAGCCACCCGTACACCCGTATGCTGCTCAAACGGAATGACGATCCCAGGAGGCTCTGTGAAGGTCGGCTGCATCGGACTCGGAGACATCGCGGAGAAGGCATACCTTCCCGTTCTCGCCTTCCGGCCGGAGCTGGAGCTCCACCTCCACACCCGCACCGAGGCAACCCTCCACCGGATCGGCGACTCCTGCCGGGTCCCCCGCGAGCGGCGCCACACCACGCTCGACGGGCTCCTCGCGGCCGGTCTCGACGCGGCCTTCGTGCACGCCGCCACCGCCGCGCACCCCGAGATCGTCACCCGCCTCCTCGACGCCGGCGTCCCGGTCCACGTGGACAAGCCGCTCGCCTACGACCTCGCCACCAGCGAGAAGCTCGTGCGCCTCGCCCAGGAGCGCGGGGTGAGCCTGACGGTCGGCTTCAACCGGCGGCACGCGCCCGCCTACGCACAGTGCGCCGACCACCCGCGCGAGCTCGTCCTCATGCAGAAGAACCGCGTCGGCCTCGCCGAGGACCCCCGCACGCTCGTCTTCGACGACTTCATCCACGTCGTCGACACCCTGCGCTTCCTCGTGCCCGGCACCGTCGACCACGTCGACGTGCGGGCCAGGGTCCGCGACGGACTCATGGAGCACGTCGTGCTTCAGCTCTCGGGCGACGGCTTCACCGCCATCGGCACCATGAACCGGCTGAGCGGCTCCACCGAGGAGATCCTGGAAGTCTCCGGCCAGGGCACCAAGCGGCAGGTCGTCAACCTCGCCGAGGTGATCGACCACAAGGGCCAGCCGACGGTCCGCCGCCGCGGCGACTGGGTGCCGGTCGCGCGGCAGCGCGGCATCGAGCAGAGCGTGCTCGCGTTCCTGGACGCGGTGCGGTCGGGCGCGGTGCTCGACGCGACCGACGCCCTGCGCACCCACGAACTGTGCGAGCGGATCGTCCTGACCGCACTGGAGCAGGCCGCCTCCTGAACCCCGCCCGGCCAGAGCGATTGCTGCCGGCCGTGAGAAGCGACCGTTCTTGGAGGCCGGCCCGCGCTTCCGAGGCCCTTAGTGACATGGACATCAGAAGCGCGATCGCCGCCGAACGCCGGGAATTCGCCGACGTGTCGGACGGCCTGCCGCCCGAGCAGTGGGACGCGCCTTCCCTGTGCGCCGGGTGGCGGGTGCGGGAGGTCGCGGCCCATATGTCGCTCGGCTTCCGCTCTTCGGTCCCCCAGGTGATGTGGCAGCTCGCCAAGGCCCGCGGCGGCCTCCACCGGATGACCGACCGGTGCGCCCGCGAGGACGCGCAGCCGCAACGTCGCCTCGCTCGCGCCGTTCTCGACCGACCGGTGCGCCCGTGAAGACGCGGCCCGCTTCTCGCCGCGCGAACTCGCGCGGTTCCTCCGGGACAACGCGCACCACCCCTGGACGCCGCCGGTCGGCGGCTTCGAGGCGGCACTGGGACACGACGTCGTCCACGGCCTGGACATCACGGTCGCGCTCGGCCTCGACCGGCGGGTGCCCGAGAACCGCGTGCGGGTGCTGCTGGAGAACGCGACGCCCAAGAGCGCGAAGTTCTTCGGCGCGGACGTGACGGGGGCCGAGCTGCGGGCGGTGGACCTCGACTGGTCCTTCCGGACCGGCACCCCGGTGTCCGGCACGGCTGGGGACCTCCTCCTGCTCCTCTTCGGCCGCAAGCTCCCGCCCGGCCGCCTCCAGGAGGACGCCCCGGCCCGCTTCACGGCCGCGCGGGACGGCCCGGTCGCCTGAAGCGGCGGACCACGCGCAGGCCGACGTACGCCACCACACACGCCGCCGAGCCGATCACCGTCCAGTCGCCCGTGCGCGCGTACGGACTCGTGCCCCGTGCCAGCGGGAGCTCGTAGACCTCCGACGTACCGCGGTCCGTACCCAGGCGGCGGCCCAGGGTCCGGCCGCGGGCGTCGGTCGCCGTACTGACCCCCGTCAGGGTCGCGTGGACCATCGGGCGCCAGCTCTCGGCGGCGCGGAAGGACGCCAGGGAGGCGTGCTGCTCCGGAGCCCAGCTGTGCTGGAAGGTGGAGGTCGAGGACTGGGCGACGAGCACGTCCGCGCCGTCGTCCGCCAGCGTCCGGCTCATGTCCGGAAACGCCGTCTCGAAGCACACCAACGGCCCGATCCGCAGCACCCCCTGACGCGTGGTCACCTTCATCACCACCTGATGGGTGCCCCGCTTGCGGTCCTCGCCCGCCGCCTTGCCCACGGACGTGGCCCAGCCCAGGAGCGAGCGCGCGGGCACGTACTCCCCGAACGGCACCAGCCGCATCTTGTCGTAGCGATCGCCCGTGGGCCCGTCCGGCCCGACCAGCACGGAGCTCTTGAAGATGCCGGGCCGGTCCGAGCGCCGCGCGTCGACGTTCACCAGCAGCTCGGCGCCGACCGTACGGGACAGCGCGGCCAGCCGGTTCCGCAGGTCGGCGCTGCGGCCCAGGTCCTCGCCGACGCTGCTCTCGCCCCACACCACCAGGTCCACGTGCTTTCCGGCCAGTTGGCGGGTGAGCTCCTCCTCGCGGTCGAAGCGCCGCCGCGGGCCCAGATCGCCGGTGACGACGCCCGGCTGGACGACGGCGATCCGCACGCTGCCCGCGCTCCGTGGCTCAGGGGCCCACTGCCATACGGCAGTTACGCAGAGTACGCACGCGAGCACCCCCGTCGCGCCCACGGCCGACCCGCTCATACGTGCGCCAAGCGGCCGAATCATCAACGTGACAGCGGTGTTCAAAGCCACCAGGAGGAAACTAACCAGCCAGATCCCGCCCACCGAAGCGACCTTCAAAGCGGGTGCGACCTGCCATTGACTCGCCCCGAACAGCCCCCAGGGGCCGCCCAAATACTCCCAGGAACGGGCAAGTTCGACCATCAACCAGCCGGACGGCACGAGGACGAGAGCGGCCAGTGCCCGGCCCGCCCCAGGTGAGCCGCTCAGCAGCCGATGGGTGAGCAGGCCCCACGGGGCCCACAGCAGCCCCAGCAGCGCGGCCAGCACCAGAATGAAGATATGGAGGCTCGGTAGCAGCCAGTGATGGACGGCCAGCAGGAAGCCCGCGCCGCCGAGCCAGCCCTCGCATGCAGCCCGGCGGCCGTCGGCGGCCGAGCGGAGCAGCAGCAGCCACGGCACAAGGGCCACATAGGCAAGCCACCACCACGCCGGCACCGGGAATGTCAGCGCGGGCAGGGCGCCGACCAGGACCGTAGCGACGGCGCGCGGCCAGGGGCGGGTGAGAAGAGCGGCGCGCCGCTCGGCCGGCGGTGTGATCGCCATCCTGTGCCTCCCTTGTGCTCGACGGCCCTCCGGCTCCGGAGATCGTCGATCGTTCGTCCGTCCCACGCGTGCGCGAGTTCCGGCCATCCCGGGGATCTTCGAACAGTGCAGGCCGCTCAGGAAAAAACCCCGACAACGGCGCGCAATATTCAACCGTTCCTACCCACCCGGAAAATGCCTTTGGCTTGATTCGATCAAAAACGGTCCAATGTGGACCTTGTGTCTCACGCTGGAAAGGTGTGAGTGGGTATGTGCAGCGGGTTATCCGTGGTCCACCATGGGCAGGTAACCGCGCAAAAGTGGACAACGCTGTGGGTCGGCCCGGGGAGGCGGCGTGACAGGCGTGCGAGAACGCATCGCAGTACAGC
The DNA here is from genome assembly GCF_044387105.1 of Streptomyces sp. NPDC020379. Taxonomy (NCBI): domain Bacteria; kingdom Bacillati; phylum Actinomycetota; class Actinomycetes; order Kitasatosporales; family Streptomycetaceae; genus Streptomyces; species Streptomyces sp. NPDC020379. The sequence continues at coordinate 36,684 of NZ_JBIRVR010000030.1, read as the reverse complement.
CATTGGAGAGCATGCCCTTCTACTGCCCGATACCGCCTGCCGCGCATCCCCGCCTCCGGGAGATCGACGCCGCCTCGGTGGACTGGATGCTCGAACGGGAGCTCGACACCTCGCCTCATCAACGGCAGCGTCTCGTCCGGTGCGACTTCGGCGGCCTGACCGCCAGGACCATGCCCTACGGCCAGGCCGGCCCGCTGGGTGTGGTCGCGAAGCTGCACTCGGTGCTCTTCTCCCTGGACGACGCGGTCTGCGACGAGGCGGGTGCCACGGCTCACGGCCTGGCCCATGTGACCTCGCGCATCATGCGCGTCCTGGAGGCACCCACGCCGCAGTGGCCGGATGACACGCCCCACGCGGCCGCACTTCGCGCCATCCGCACGGAGCTGGTCGAGCACGCCAGCTCCCGCCAACTACGGCGCTGGACCGAGGGCATGCGCACCTATCTGTCCGGACTGGTGTGGGAGGCGGCCTGCCGCCGCGATCGGGCGCTGCCGTCCCTCAGCGACTACGCCGCGATGTGGATGCGCGCGATCGGGATGGCCCCGTCCACGGCCCTCATGGACGTCGCGGGCGGCTACGACCTCAACGACCACGACCTCGACCGGCCCGAGGTCCGGGCCCTCACCGAGATGACCTGGACCCTCGTGGCCTGGGACAACGACTTCTACTCACGGAACAAGGAGATCCAGCGGGCCGGTGACAACCTCAACCTGATCGACGTCCTCGCCCAGGAGCGGGACTGCGAGCCCGCCCGCGCCCAGGACGAGGCCATGGCGATGCGCGATCGCGTCATGACCCTCTTCCTGCGGTTACGCGATCAGCTCTGGCCGCGGGCCGGGGTCGAGCTGCGGTGCTATCTGGTGGCGTTGGCGCACTTCATCCGGGGCCATCTCGACTGGGCCTCGGAGTGCGCCCGCTACGCCGACCCGTACGGCGCGGCCGTCGCCCGGTGGTGGAAGTCCGCACCCTCGGACGACAGCCTGGCACCGCTGCCCATCCCCTCCATCGCCTGGTGGTGGGAGCAGCTGGAGACCGACCCCTATCCGCGCCGCAGCCAGCTCCGCAGCGACCGCCACCACGACCACGACCCCCGCGGCGCCGGGGCGTGGGCCGGGGGAGCGGGCGTGGCCACCGGTTGCACCGGCTGAGCGACCCGGTCCGGCTCCGCCGGACCGGCGTCCCGTGCGTCCTCCGGCGGGGCCGGAGCGCGGGGCGTGAACTTGACCGGCAGCTCCAGCAGATGACGGGACATCAGCGCGGAGGAATACCTCAGCTCGGACTCCTCCACCGCCAGCGTGAGGTCGGGCAGCCGCAGGAGCAGGGCGTCGATGCCCGTGTCGGCGATCGCCCGGCCCACGTCCTGGCCCGGGCACTCGTGCTGGCCCCCGCTGAAGGCCAGGTGCGAGCGGTTGCCGTGGATGGGGGCGTCCGGGTCGGGGCGGACCACCGTGTCCATGTTGGCGGCGGCCAGCCCCAGCACCAGGGCGTCCCCCTGCTTGATGTGCTGCCCGGCCAGCTCGGTGTCCTGGGTGGCCCAGCGGCCGAGGATGGTGATGAACGGCGGCTCGTCCCACAGCACCTGCTCGACCGCGTCCGGCAGCGTCATGTGACCGCCCGCGAGCGAGGCCCGGAAGCGGACGTCGGTGAGCACCATCTTCAGCGTGTTGGCGATGAGGTTCGCCGTGGTCTCGTACGCCGCGATCAGCACCAGCCGCAGATGCTGCATCACCTCGTCGTCGGTCAGCCCCGAGGGGTGTTCCAGCAGCCAGCTGGTGAAGTCGGCCCCCGGTTCCACGTGCTTGCGGGCCACGAGCTTGCGGAGCGTCTCCAGTACGAACTCGTTGCTGGAGACCGCCGTCTCGGTGCCCTTGATCATGTCCCGGGCGGCATTGACCAGTTCCGGGCTGTACGCCTCGGGCATGCCGAGCAGCTGCGTCATCGCCATCATCGGCAGCTGCTCGGCGAACTGATGCACCAGGTCCGTGCGGCCCGACCGGCAGAATCGGTCCACCAGCTCGTTGGAGAAGCGCGTGACATACCGCCGGATCCCGCGCTTGTCGAAGCGCGCGATGCTGTCGTTGACCGCGCCGCGCCAGCGCTCGTGCTGCTGGCCGTCGGCGAAGACGCAGATCGGCTGCCAGGTGGCGATCGGCGCCAGCGGGTGCTCGGGGGTGAGCCGGCCCTCCCGCGACTCCCGCCAGAGCCGGGCGTCGCGGGAGAACCGTGAGGGGGTGCGGGCCACGTCCAGGTTCTCGCGGTAGCCGAGGACCAGCCAGGCGGGGAGGTCGCCGTGCAGCAGGACGGGCGCCACCTGGCCGTGCTCCTTGCGGAGCCGCTCGTACAGCCCCATGGGGTTGCTCTCGGCCTCCGGCCCGTAGAGCCGCGTGACGCCGCCCGGGCCGTGGGCCGCCGGGCACTGGGGAGGAGGCACGACGGCAGCGTCGGCGCGGGAGTGTTCTGGGGGGAGGTTCACTGGGGCTCCGGGGAGACGGTCGTGAGGGTGTAGAGATAGCGCATGAGGGTGAGCAGGGTGTCGCGGCAGGATGCCCGGTCCCGGGCGTCGCACTCGACCATGGGCACGGACTCGTCGAGGTCCATCGCGGCCCGCAGCTGGGTCATGGGGTAGGTGGGGGCCTCGGGGAAGCGGTTGACGCCGACGACGAACGGCACGCCGCGCTCCTCCAGTCGGCCGATCACGTCATAACTGACCTCCAGCCGCCGGGTGTCGAGCAGCACCACCGCGCCGAGGGCCCCCTCGAAGAGGCCGTTCCACAGGAACCAGAAGCGCTCCTGGCCGGGGGTGCCGAACAGATACAGCACCAGCTGCTCGTTGATGCTGATCCGGCCGAAGTCCATGGCCACGGTGGTCTCGGTCTTGTGCTCGATGCCGGCGAGGTCGTCGACGCCGACCCCGGCCTGGGTCATCGTCTCCTCGGTGGTCAGCGGACGGATCTCGCTGACCGCCCCCACCAGGGTCGTCTTGCCGACCCCGAACCCGCCGACGATGACGACCTTGACGGCCGCGGTGGCCGAGGCCGGCAGGACGTCCTCGCTGCGTGGCCCCGCGTGGGTGTCGGAGCCGCGGGCGTCAGAGCCTTTGCAGTCCATTCATCACCGCCTCCAGAAGTTGGACGTCGGGCAGCGCGGCCGCCGGCACCGGCGGCCGGGCCTCCACCTGGCTGCCGGCCAGCAGCTCCGTGAGCAGCAGCGTCAGCGTGCTGACGGGCAGCTCCAGATAGGCCGATATCTCGGCGACCGACAGGGGGTAGTCGCACATCCTGACAATGGCGGCGTGCTCGGGCTGGAGCCCCGGGTCGGTCTCCGTCCGGGACACGATCAGCGTCACCAGATCGAGCTCCGCCTTCTTCTCCGCGCGCGTCTGACCGCCAGTGAGGATGTACAGCCGGTCCGGACTGCCTGGCGCCGTCGCGGGGTCGGGTCCGGCGCCGGTCATGTCATGGACCCACTGACCCGCGGCGGGCTGGTGAGGTGCGAGCCGATGCGGGCCACCAGGTCCCGCATCCGCATGCCCATCAGTTCGGCGTCGACGTCGTCGTCGGCCAGCACCGCCAGGAAGGCTCCGGCCCCGGCGGCCATCAGATAGAAGAATCCGCCGTCGACCTCGATGACGACCAGGCGCATCTGCCCGTCCCCGTGCGGGAATTCCGCGGCGATGGCCGTCGAGAGACTCTGCAGACCGGCACAGGCGGCGGCCAGGCGGTCCGCGGCATCCGGATCCGTGCCGTGCTGGGCCATGCGCAGGCCGTCCGAGGACAGCACGATCACGTGGCGGGTCTGCGGAACACTGGTTGCCAGGTCCTTGAGCATCCAGTCCATGTTGAACCGCGGCTGCGTCACTTGGCTACTCTTCCTTGTCTGACGGGGTGTCACTGTCCGGCCGGGTGGCGTCCGGCTCCGGGGTCTCCCCGTTGAGTCCTCTGGTGAACGCGCCCAGCCACATGCCGGGCTGCTTGGGGGGTTCCTCCGGGTCGGCCTGCCGGACCGGCCGCGCGGTCTCGGCCCGCTCCCGCTCCCTCTCCCGCTGGGCGGCCGCCGCCCGGCCGAAGGGGAGCGGCGCGGGGCCGCGGCGCCGACGGCGCTGGGGCAGCCCGCTGTCCCCGAGCGGCGGGGGCACGAGGTGCTCCATCATCGGCGGCGGTGCCTCGGGGCCGGGCGCGGGGATCTTCTGGCCGGGCCGCCGCTTGGACTTGAAGGGAGGAAGCTTGGGCGCGCGCGCGATGTCGCCGCCGGGGTGCTTGCTCGCGGTGATCAGGTCCATGGGGATGACCAGCACCGCGCGCACGCCGCCATAGGCGGAGGGCCGCAGCGACACCAGGAAGTTGTAGTCGCGGGCGAGCCTGCTGACCACCGCCAGACCCAGCCGCGGCGCCTCGCCGAGGTCGTCCAGGTCCAGGGCGCCCTCGCGGTTGAGCACCCGGTCGGTGCGGCGGCGGGCCTCGTCGGTGAGGCCGACGCCGGCGTCCTCGATCTCCACCGCGATGCCGGACTGGATGTCGACGGCGGTGAGGTGCACCCGGGTCTGCGGGGGTGAGTAGCGGGTGGCGTTGTCCAGCAGCTCGGCCAGCGCGTGGATCACGGGCTCGACGGCGGCCCCGACCACGGCGACGTCCGCCACCGAGTGCAGGTCGACCCGCCGGTACTCCAGGATCCGCGACATCGCGCCGCGCAGCACGTTGTAGAGGGGGATCTCGTTCTTCCACTGGCGGCCGGGGCGGGAGCCGCCCAGCACCGCGATGCTGTCCGCGAGCCTGCCGGTCAGGGCGTTGCCGTGGTCGAGGTGGAGCAGATCGCCGAAGACGTCGGGGTCGTTGCCGTGCTTGTGCTCCATCTCCCGGATGTCGTACGCCTGTTGGTGCACGATGGCCTGCACCCGGCGGGCGATGTTGACGAAGGCGCGCTGCGCGGAGTCACGCAGCCCCTCCTCCGCCTGCACCGCCTCGATCACGGACTTGAGCACCGAGCGGTGCGCGGCCGCGTACCCCGGCTCCAGGTCGTGGGCCGGCAGGGTGTGGCGCAGGACGACCTCGGTCGGCTCGCCCCGCTGGAGCAGGCGGATCGCCTTGGGCAGCAGCTCCTTGGCCAACCGCCGTGTCTCCGCCTCGTGTTCGTCGAGCTGGTGGCGGAGCGTGGCCTCCTGCTCGGAGCACCGGCGGCGCAGCGCGGCGATCACCCGTCCCCGCCGGGCGGCCTCCGAGGCGGCCAGCGCCACCGCCACCGTGGCGACGGATCCGCACCAGGCCACCGGTGCGCGGGCATCCGGCGTCACGGCGAAAACCGCCGCTCCCGTGCATACCGCCAGCACCAATGGGGAGATCAGCCATATCAGCGCGGAGACGGGCCGCCGTTGAACAGACGAACCGGTACCAACCATCGAGATCCTCGGAACTTATCGGAAGGCGTGGGTGCCGGAGCGCAGCGTTCTCCATGACCTGTGAGAACGGCGGCAGCACAGCACTTGTCCGCAGCGTGTCGTGGTCGTCACGACCCGTTGCGCGTCTGGAGCGTAGCCTGTCGCGCGGCGCTCCGGCGTGAAGTTGTCATATTCGCTGATTGGCCTGACGAGGGAATTCGAAAGCCTGCATAATGCCCCGCCAGGTGAATTCCGAAAGCGCTTCCGAATTACCTGAATAAGATTTCGATCGGTTTCGGACATCGCCTTCCGGCCGGTTCCGGCCCCGGCCTGAAGGTCACGCTCCCGAGTGGTGCCTCTGTCGAACGCTGCCCCTGGTCCCGCGGACGGGGTTAGGCTCGCTCCACCACATCCTCCGGGGAGACAACGCCATGTCAGGGCCTCAGCGTGAACAGAACGCATCCGCCGCCCTGTTCGAGCGTGAGCTCGAGCTCAAGACCGCGGTACAGGCCGTGCACCGCTTGTGCGGGCACGCCGAAGAAGGGAGGACCCGGCTCGGTGGCCTGCTGCTCTACAGCGGCGAAGCGGGCCTCGGTAAAACGGCCTTGCTGACCGAGGTCCGGCGGTACGCCACGGAGAGCTGTCAGTGCACCGTGCTCTTCGCCCGCGGCAGCGAGTCCGCGCGGTCCGTCCCGTTCAACGTCGTGCGGCAGCTGGTCCAGCCGCTCCTCGCCGGTATGTCGTCGGACGCGCGCAAGGAACTGCTCAGCGGCTGGTACGACATCGCCGGCCCGGCGCTCGGCATCGCCCCGCCGATCGGGCCGCAGGACCCCCAGGGCGTCCGCGACGGACTCGACTGGCTCATCACCCAACTCGCCGCCATCCACGAGCCGGTGCTCCTCGTCATCGACGACGCGCACTGGGCCGACGCCGAGTCGCTGGCCTGGCTGACCTCCTTCGCCGCGCGGCTGCGCGAGACGCCGATGCTCGCGGTCATCGCCTACCGCCCGGCCGAACTGCCCGAGCACACACCGGCGTTCCGCGACATGGTCGAGGGCCGCTCCTCCCGGCCCGTCGAGCTGCGGGCCCTGACGCCCGACGCCGTCGCCCGGCTGGTGCACGGGGCCTACGGCGACAAGGCCGACGCCCCGTTCTGCCGTGAGGTCTGGGCGGTCACCGGCGGCAATCCCTACGAGGCCGTCGAGCTGATCGCCAAGTCCCGTGACCGCGAGCTGAAACCGATCGAGGAGTCCGCCTCCCTCCTGCGCGACCTCGGCGCGGAGACCCGGGGCAGCGGCCTGGTGACCGCCGTCGAGCAGCTCGGCGCCCCGGTCCTGCGGTTCGCCTTCGCCGCGGCCGTCCTCGGCACCGAGATCTCGCCGACCATGGCGGCGAACCTCGCCGCCATGGGTCCCGCGCAGGCCGACGAGTGCGCGGACAAGCTGCGCAAGGCCCGTATCCTCAACGGCACCGACCGCCTGGAGTTCGTCCACCCGCTGATCGCCACCGCTTTCTACCGGGCGATCCCGGCGGCCACCCGCACGGCGATGCACGGCCAGGCGGCCTGGGCGGTCACCGACGCCGGACAGGGCGCGGCCGCCGCCTCCCGCCACCTGCTGGAGGTCCACCCCGACGACGACGCCGAGCTGGTCGCACAGCTGCGGGTGGCGGCCCGCGAGCACCTCGCCGTCGGCGCCCCCGACGCGGCCCGCCGCTGTCTGGAGCGCGCGCTGCACGAGCCCCCGCCCGAGGAGGAGCGGGCCTCGCTGCTGTACGAACTGGGCTGCGCCACCCTGCTGACGTCGCCGCCCACCACCGTCAACCACCTCAGGACGGCGCTCGCCCTGCCGCACCTCACCGATGAGCTGCGGGTCGACGCCACCTTCCGGCTCTCCCAGGCGTACGCCCACAACAACCAGCTCCAGGAGGCGGCGCAAGTCGTCGCCGCCCAGGCCGAGCACACCCCGCCGGGGCCGGGCAGGATGCGGCTCCAGGCCGCGCACTATCTGTGGCAGGGCATCCAGGTCGAGGAGCGGGACTCCCAGGACCGGTCGCGGCGGATCGCCGAGCTCGCCGACCACCTCACCGGCCGGGACAACTCCGAGCGCGCGCTGCTCGCGCTGCGCGCCTTCGACGGCATGATCCGCAGCGAGGACGCCGTCCAGATCGTCGAACTCCTCGACCGCATCATGGTGGACGGGCGGCTGCCCAAGGGCCTGGACTGGACGAACAGCCAGTGGGGCTTCGAGCTCCCCAGCATGATCGGCATCACCTACGCCTACGCCGACCGGCTCGACCAGGCGGAGGAGCTCTTCAGCGAGGCCGTGCACGACTTCGAGCTCTCCGGCTGGCGTGGTGCCCATCTCGCGTTCGCCCACCACTTCCTGGGCCTGGCACACCGGCGCCGCGGTGAGCTGGTGGAGGCCGAGAAGCTGATCCGCAACGGGCTCAGGCTGGCCAACCGCCTCGGTCCCGACCTGCCCATCCAGTGGGACGGCACCTGCCTGCTGATCGACACGCTGCTGGCCCGCGGCCAGGTCGAAGCCGCGCAGGTGGTCGCCGAGGAGAACGGCTTCCGCGCGCCCTACTCACCGGCGATCGTCATTCCGGACGCCGCCTGTCTGGCCGGTCGGCTCCTGCTCGCCCGCGGGCGCACCAAGGAGGCCATCGCCGAACTGGAGGCGGCGGGCCGCAGGCTGGAGGAGCGCGGCAGGCACCACACCCTCTGGGCGCCGTGGGCCTTCGACCTGGCCGACGCGGTCGCGCCCGAGGACCCCGAGCGCGCCCGGTCGCTCGCCGGGCAAGCGGTGCGGCACGCCGCCCGGTTCGGCACCGACACCGCCGTCGGCGAGGCGCTGCGCCGGTCGGCCTCGGTGTGCGAGCCGGCCGAGGCGCTGGCCAAGCTCGACCAGGCCGTGACCCACCTCCGCAGGTCGCCCTGCGCCTACGAGTTCGCGGCCGCGCTGGTCGACCACGGTGTGGCGCTGCGCAGGGCGGGCCATGCCGAGAAGGCCGCCGAGCGGTTCCGTGAGGGGCTGGCCCTGGCCGAGAAGTGCGGCGCGGACGGCCTCATCGAGACGGTCCGCGTCGAGACCGAACTGGCCGTCGCTCCCGAGGAGGTGGAGTCGCCGGTGACAGCCCAGGGGTGACCCGGCGGGGGCGCGTCAGGAGGCGCGGCGGCCGGTCTTCCGTGCCGCGGCCTTCTTTGTTCCCTTGCCGGTGGCGCCCGCGGAGGCGGTGCTCTTCGCCGTGGTCCTACCGGCCCGGGAAGAGGACGCCGAGGATGCCGCCTTCTTGGCGGTCGTCCGCTTCTCCGCGCCCGCCTTCTTCGCCGGGGCCCGGGCCGCCTTCCGGGCGGGCCGGGCTTTCCCCGATTCCTCCGCGGGCTTCTTCGCGGCCGTGTCGATGGACGCCTGCAGAGCCGCCATCAGGTCGATGACGTTGTCCGGTGCCGGAGTCGTGTCCTTCCTGGACGGCGCGGGCCTGTCGGAGAGATGGGCCGAGATGAGCTCGCCCAGGGCGACCTCGTACTCGTCCTCCAGCGCGTCGAGGTCGAAGTCCTCGGACAGCGTGTCCATCAGACTCGTGGCCATCTTCAGCTCCTGCGGCCGCACGGTCACCGAGCCGGGCGGGGCCAGGCCCGCGCTGTCGCGGATCTCATCGGGCCAGTACATCGTGTGGAGGGTCAGCAGCTCGCCGTGGACCCGCAGCAGCGCCAGCGACTCCCGGGTGCGCAGCGCGATCTTGGTCACGGCGACCCGGTCGGTCTGCTTGAGGGTCTCGCGCAGCAGGACATACGGCTTGTTCGCCGCGGCGCTCTCCGGGGCCAGGTAGTAGGAGCTCGTCAGCTGGAGCGGGTCGATGCGGCCCGCGTCGACGAACGCCAGGACGTCGATGAGCTTCTTGCTGGGCAGCGGCAGCCCCGCCAGCTCGTCCTGGGTGACGACGGCGGTGTGGCCCTCGTCGTCCTCGAAGCCCTTGGCGATGTGCTCGTAGTCGACCTGCTCGCCGCAGGCGTCGCAGACCCGCTTCAGGTGGATGCGCCCGCCGTCCGCGTCGTGGACCTGGTGCAGCTTGACGCCGTGCTCCTGGACCGCGGCGTAGAGCCGTACGGGCACCGAGACCAGCCCGAAGCCGATTGCACCCTTCCACATGGTTCGCATAGTTTCTTCCCTCCGGGGGGAATTCCTACCTTATGCCCGCATCTTCGGAGAGGCAGGCGGTGGAGATCGAGGGACACCGGCTCTCCCTCACCCACCTCGACCGCGTCCTCTTCCCCGCCACGGGGCACACCAAGGCCCAGGTGCTGCGCTACTACGCCGAGGCCGCCGCGGTGATGGTGCCCCACACCGCCGGCCGCCCGGCCTCCTTCGTCCGCGCGCCCGAGGGGCCGGAGGGCCAGTCCTGGATCGCCAAGAACCCGCCCGGCGGGGCGCCCGGCTGGGTGCCGCTCGTCCCGGTGGAACACCGCGAAGGCGTCACCGAGCAGGTCGTCGTCGACTCCGCCGCCGCTCTGATCGCCATGGCCAACCTCGGGGCGTACGAGTTCCATGTGCCCCAGTGGACGGCCGCCGCCGGGCCCGGCGCGCACGACCGCCTCGTCCTCGACCTCGACCCCGGGCCGGGCACCGACCTGGTCGTCTGCTGCCGTGTCGCCCAGCGGCTGCGCCAGCTCCTCGACGACGACGGCCTCACCGCCCACGCCGTCGTCTCCGGCTCCAAGGGCCTGCACCTCTACGCCCCACTGCGGCCCGCGTCAGGGCGCGCCGTCTCCGCCTACGCCAAGGAGCTGGCCGCCCGCATGATGGGCGAACACCCCGGGCTGGTCGTGGTCTCCATGGCCCGCGTGGAGCGCCGGGGCAAGGTGCTCATCGACTGGTCGCAGAACGCGAGCGCCAAGACCACCGCCGCGCCCTACACCGTCCGGCTGCGCGACCGGCCCGGCGTGGCCGCCCCGGTCACCTGGGACGAGGTCGCGGCCTGCCGGGATCCGGGCGAACTCGCCTTCACCCCCGAGCAGGTCCTGGACCGCGTCGCCGACTACGGGGACCTGCTGGCCCCGCTCACCGGCGACGCCACGCGCGCCGCGCTGCCCTGACGGTCACCCCAGCCGGGTCAGGTCCGGGCGCAGCCGGTGCCAGACGGGGTGCCGCAGGTGGCCCGCGGGGGTCCAGCCGGAGAAGGTGATCTCGGCGACGAGCTTGGGCTCGCCCCAGTGCGCGGCCGGTACGTCCACCGGGCCCGCGAAGGGCGGGCCGGGCCGCGCGAGCACCTCCAGATAGCGGGCGAGCTCCCGCCGCTCCCGCTCGGACAGGCCGGAGCCCACGGAGCCGACGCAGCGCAGACCGGTCGGCTCGGCCAGTCCGACGAGGACGGCGCCGGGCAGCCCGGTGAGCGCGCCGCGGCCCTCCGTCCAGCCGCCGATGATCACGTCGACGGTGTTCACGTGCTTGGTCTTGCGCCATTCGGGTGAGCGGACGCCCGGGGTGTAGGGAGAGGCCAGCCGCTTGGCGACGACGCCCTCGTAGCCCGCCTTCAAGGTGGCCTGCCACGCTTTTCGCCCGTGCCCCTCCATGTGGGCGGGCACCGAGCAGTGCGGGCCGCCCAGGCCCAGCGCGGCGAGGGTGGCCCGGCGGTCGAGGTAGGGGGTGGCCAGCAGCGGGCGGCCGTTCAGGAACATGACGTCGAACAGCATCAGATGGACGGGGTACTCCATGGCCAGCTGTGCCGCGCGGCGCGGGTTCAGCACGCCCATCCGGCGCTGCAACAGCCCGAAGTCCGGCTGCCCCTGGGCGCCCAGCACCACCACCTCGCCGTCGAGGACCGCGGCCCGGCGCCGGAACCGCTCGCCGAGCGCGCGCAGCTCGGGGTAGGTGACGGTCGCGTCGTTGCCGGCCCGCGTGACCAGCCGCAGGCTCCCGTCGCCGGGCGCCTCGACCACGCACCGTACGCCGTCCCACTTGACCTCGAAGGCCCAGTCGGCGTCGTCGCCCTCGGCCGGCAGCGGGGCGGAGGTGGCGAGCATCGGCTGGATCGCGGGGATGGGGGCGCCCATGTCTTCGATGATCGTGGTGAACGGGTGCGGGCGCAGCTCGGCCGGGAAGGGGAGGGTCACCGGGCCCGGGTCCAGGACAGCAGCTCCTCCAGCGGCCACGTCGTCACCACCCGCTCCGGCGGTACACCGCACTCCTCCGCCCGCGCGCACCCGTACAGCTGCCAGTCCAGCTGGCCCGGGGCGTGGGCGTCGGTGTCGACGGAGAACAGCACGCCCGCGTCGCGTGCCTGCCGGATGAGCCGGCGCGGTGGATCCAGCCGCTCCGGGCGGCTGTTGATCTCCACGGCCGTGTCGAAGCGGGCACAGGCGGCGAAGACCATCGCCGCGTCGAAGTCCGACTCCGGGCGGCGGCCGATCAGCCGTCCGGTGCAGTGGCCCAGCACGTCGACGAGCGGGTTGGCGACGGCCGCGACCATCCGGCGGGTCATGCTGTCGGCGTCCATGCGCAGCTTGGAGTGGACGGAGGCGACCACCACGTCCAGCTCCGCCAGCAGCCCCGGCTCCTGGTCGAGCGAGCCGTCGTCGAGGATGTCGCACTCGATGCCCGTGAGCAGCCGGAACCCGTCGCCCTCCGCGGCGAGTCGCTCGTTGACCTCGGCCACGACGCGGAGCTGGGCGCGCAGCCGCTCGGATGACAGCCCGCGGGCGATGGTCAGGCGGGGGGAGTGGTCGGTGAGGACGGCCCACTCGTGCCCGAGCGAGCGCGCGGCGCGGGCCATGGCCTCGATCGGGCTGCCCCCGTCCGACCAGTCCGAGTGCAGGTGGCAGTCGCCCCGCAGCAGCGCCCGCAGGCTCTCGCCGCCCGCGGCCAGCGGCTCGGCGGCCTCCTCCTCCAGCCGTGCCAGATAGCCGGGGACGGCACCGCTCAGCGCCTCGGCCACCACGGCGGCCGTCTTCGGCCCGATGCCCTTCTCCTCGGTCAGCGAGCCGGACTCCGCCCGCCGCCGCACCTCGTCCGCGGGCAGCGACTCGATCACCTCGGAGGCCGTACGGAAGGCCCTCACCCGATATGTGGGCGCCTGCGCGCGCTCCAGCAGGAACGCGATCCGGTCCAGGGCCTCCACCGGGTCCATGACTGCCACCGCCTCGACTCGTCGGCCGCCTCCGGTCCCCACGGTGCGGGATCGCGGAGCGGTGCGCACTCCCATGCGTCGGCGGGTGAGTGCGTGCGTAACGCCCGGCCCGCCAGGGGAGGGTTCCGGCATGAGTGCCTCCCACAACAGCAGTGTCCCCCGTCCCGGCGGCCGCGCGGTGGTCCTCGGCGCGGGCATGGCCGGGATGCTGGCCGCGTCCGTCCTCGCCCGCCATGTCGACGAGGTGGTGATCGTCGACCGCGACCGGATGCCCGACGGCGCCCACCCGCGCAAGGGCCTGCCGCAGGCCCGCCACGCCCACCTGCTGATGTCCGGCGGGGCGCGGGCCGTCGACGCGCTGCTGCCCGGGACGCTGGAGCGCTGGCTCGCGGCGGGCGCCCGGCGGATGGCGCTGACGGCGGGGCTGGTGGTGCTGGGCCCGCGGGGGTGGTTCCCCCGGCTGCCGGGCACGCAGTTCCTCCTGGCCTGCACCCGTGACCTGCTGGACCTGGTGGTCCGCGAGCAGGTGCTGGCCCTGCCCGGCGTCGTCCTGCGGGACGGCACGGAGGCGGTGGCGCTGCTGGGCGACAGCGGCCGGGTCACGGGCGTGCGGGTCCGTGACACCGGGGAGCACACCGCGCGGGAGCTCGGCGCGGACCTGGTCGTCGACGCCTCGGGCCGGGGCTCCCAGGCCGCCCGGCGGCTGACGGACCTCGGGCTGCCGGTCGTCCATGAGGAGACCGTCGACTCCGGTCTGGTCTACGCCACCCGGATCTTCCGGGCGCCGCCGGGCACCGAGCGCTTCCCCGTGGTGAGCGTCCAGTCCGACCCCCGCGCGCGGCGGCCCGGCCAGGGCGCGACGATGCTGCCCGTCGAGGACGGCCGCTGGCTGGTCACCGTCTCCGGCACGCGCGGCGGTGAACCCTCGCGCAGCGCCGAGGACTTCGAGCCCTTCACCCGCGCCCTGCGCGACCCGCTCATCGCCGATCTGATCGACCGGGCCGAGCCCCTCACGGACGTCCACGTCACCCGCAGCACCGTCAACCGGCGCCGCTTCTTCGAGAACCTCCCCTCGTGGCCCGAGGGCTTCGTCGCGCTGGGGGACGCCGTCGCCACGTACAACCCGGTCTACGGGCACGGCATGTCCGTGGCCGCCCAGAGCGCCGCCGTGCTGCGTGACGCCCTGCGGGAGGCCGACCTCGACTCCCCGGGCCTGGCCCGGGGGATCCAGCGGTCGGTGGCCCGGGTGACGGGCGGTGCCTGGGATCTGGCCACCGGGGAGGACATCAACTACCCCGGCGCGATCGGCAAGAGGCCGCCCGCGGCGGCCCGGCTGCTGCGCGGCTACACCCAGCGCATGATGTGGGCGGCGACCGGCGACCCCCTGGTGCTGCGCGCGCTGATGGACGTCATGACGCTCTCCGCTCCCGTGACGCACCTGGTCAGGCCGTCGGTGGCGCTCGGGGTGGCACGCGGGCCCGGCGGCCGGGCGCAGTCCGGGCCCTCGATCACCCCGGCGGAGCTGGAGCTGTGCGGGCTGGCGCCGCGCTGAGGCGCGGGCGGTGCGCGGCAGGGCGGGGCGTCAGCGGCGCAGGGCCACCGGCGGCAGGAATTCGTGTTCGAGAGTCCGGTGCCACCAGGCGCCGGTCTCCCGCCGCTCCCGCCGGGTGGTGAAACGGTAGAGGTAGACCCGGGCGCGCACATGCGTGGGCGGCGTGCCGGGGAAGGGGTTGTGCCGCAGCAGGCGCAGCGTGTCCGGGTCGTTGACCAGCAGGCGTTCCACGAAGGGGCCGAACCACGGCTCGGCGTACGCGGGGGAGATCCCGGCGAACCACATCATCCAGTCGAGCCGCAGGTGGTACGGCGCGAACTGGCGCGGCAGCCGCCGGGGATCGCCGGGCTTGCCCTTGAAGCCGTACTCCCGCCACTTTGTGTCCCGGGTGATCCGCTCCTCGTCGGTGCCCTCGACGACGACCTCGTGGCGGCGGCGGTTGACGCTGCCGAACGCGCCGTAGGTGTTGACCAGGTGCAGGGCGTTGAAGGACATGTTCATCCGCTGGTGGTGCGAGAGCATGTTGCGGGCCGGCCACCAGCTCAGCACCGCCACCAGGGCCGTCGCGGCGAGGACCAGGACCTCGAACCACAGCGGCGGCCCGGCGAGGGGCGCGTGCCGGGGGACGGCGAAGAGGTCCGCCAGGGCCGCGCCGTCGACCGCGGAGAAGGCCAGCACGATGGTCAGCCAGTTGAGCCAGGCGAAGTTGCCGGAGACGACCAGCCAGAGCTGGGTGCAGATGATCACGCCCGCCGCGACGCTCGCGGCGGGCTGCGGGGTGAAGAGGGCGAGCGGGACGACGAGCTGGGCCACGTGGTTGGCGCCGGTCTCGACCCGGTGCAGCGGCCGCGGCAGGCGGTGGAAGTACCAGCTCAGCGGGCCGGGCATCGGCTGGGTCTCGTGGTGGTAGCAGAGGCACGTCAGATCCCGCCAGCAGCTGTCCCCGCGCATCTTGATCAGTCCCGCGCCGAACTCGACGCGGAACAGCAGCCAGCGCATCAGCCACAGCACGAGCACGGGCGGGTCCGTGCGCGCGTTGCCGAGGAAGACCGCGAGGAACCCCGCCTCCAGCAGCAGTGACTCCCACCCGAAGCCGTACCAGGTCTGGCCCACGTTGACGACCGACAGATACATCGCCCACAGCGCCGCCCACATCAGCATCGCCGCCCACAGCGGCACCGCGTCCGCGCCGCCCGCCACGACCGCCGCCGACAGCAGCGCACCGAAGGTCGTCCACCCCGCGAAGAAACGGTCCGAGTAGTGGAGGTGGAAGACCCCGGGGGAGCGCCGGAAGGGCACTCTCCGGGTGAAGCGTGGCACCGGCAGCATGCCCCGCTCACCGATGAGCGCGCGGAACTGGAGGAGGGCCGCCAGGAAGGCGACCAGGTAGACCGCGGCGAGCGCGCGTTGGAGGACCAGCCTGCTCAGCCAGTACCCCGAGGCCGTGAACCACTCCATGGCGTATCCGTACCACCGAAGCGCACAGTCACATCGAAGAAAGAGGCAAAAGGTGTCAGAGTAGCCCTATGGTTGATCGGGGAGCGACGTCCGCCGCCGTCCCGGACGCTTCGCTGCCGGACGAATGGCCCGCTCGCCCGGAAGTGGGCCTTGCCCTCAACCGCGTCGGCAGCTTCGACTGGGACCTCGACAGCAGCCGGCTGCACCTGGACACCGTGGCGCTCGGCCTCCTCAACCTCCCCCCGGAGGAATTCGACGGCCGGATCTCCGGCCTCGCCGGTCACGTGCCCAGGGCCGACGCCGCCCGGCTCGACAGCCTCGTCGCCCGGGCCATGAAGGACGGCAGCGAGACGTACGGCACCTACTACCGCGTACGCGACGACGACGGCAGCCTGCGCTGGACCTACACCCAGGGCCGGATCCTGCGCGACGGCGCCGGCCGCCCTCGCCGCATCATCGGGATCGTCCGCGACGCCACCGAGGAGCTCCGGCACGCCGGTGAGCCGCACGAGCCGCGGCAGGAGCACCGCGACCAGACCAGCGTCGTCGAGACCACCACCGCCGCCCTCGCGCACGCGCGGACCGTCCAGGACGTCATCGACTTCTTCAAGGACTCCCACGCCGTGCGGCACCTCGGCGCCGACCTCCTCGTCCTCGGCCTGCTGGAGTCCGGGCGCATCCACATGGTCGCCGAGGGGCCGGAGGAGCACTACATCCCCGGGACCCGCTACACCCGGATCGACGACAACTTCCCCATGAGCGAGGTCATCCGCACCCTCTCGCCCCGCTTCATCGAATCCCCCGAGGAGTTCGCCGAGCACTACCCCTGGCTCTGGGAGAACATCGAGGACATCGGCATCTGCTCCGCCGCCTACCTCCCGCTGATCGCCCAGGCCCGCCCCATCGGCGCCCTCGGCCTCCTCTACCGCGAGGGACGCGGCTTCACCCGCCAGGAACGCAACCTCTTCATCGCCCTCGGCAGCAGCCTCGCCCAGAGCCTGGCCCGCGCCATGCTCTTCGACCAGGAGCACGACCTCGCCGAGGGACTGCAGCAGTCCATGCTGCCCCGGCGCATCCCCGAGATCCCCGGCGCGCAGATCGCCGTGCGCTACCGCTCCGCGCGGATGGGCCGGGACATCGGCGGCGACTGGTACGACGCCGTCCCGCTGCCCGGCGGCCGGGTCGGCGCCGTCATCGGCGACGTCCAGGGCCACGACACCCACGCCGCCGCCGTCATGGGCCAGCTGCGCATCGTCCTGCGCGCGTACGCCTCCGAGGGCCACGCCCCCGCCACGATCATGGCCCGCGCCTCCACCTTCCTTCATGAGCTCGACACCGACCGCTTCGCCACCTGCGCCTACGCCGAGGCTGACCTTTCCACCGGCCTCGTCCAGCTCGTCCGCGCCGGGCACATCGACCCGCTGCTGCGGCACAACGACGGCACCTGCCGCAGACTCCCCGTCGCCGGCGGGCTGCCGCTCGGCCTCTCCGCCGAGTTCGGCCGCCTCGACTACCCCGTGACAACCGTCGAACTCGAGCCCGGCGAGACCCTGTTGCTCTTCACCGACGGCCTCGTCGAACAGCCCGGCTCCGACCTCGACGAAGGCATGCGGCTGCTCTCCGACATCGTCCGTGAGGGCCCCTACGACCTCCACGAGCTCGCCGACCGCCTCTGCGACATCGTCGAGGAACGCGTCGGCGAGGACGACACGGCCGTACTCCTCCTGCGCCGCCACGGCGCCACCACCCGCAGCGGCAGCCGCCTCCAGCAGCACATCGCACCCGCCGACCCCGAAGCGCTCCAGGCCGCCCGGCACATGATCCGCGCGGCCGTGCGGTCCTGGGGCGCCCGGGAGCGCTCCGACGAGATCGAGCTGGTCGCCGACGAGCTGGTCACCAACGCCCTGCTGCACACCGACGGCCCCGCCGTGGTCACCATCCGCATGCTCTCGGGACCCGAACGCCGGGTACGGGTCGAGGTCGAGGACAAATCCAGCGCCCTGCCGAGGCGGCGCGAGCCGGGGGAGTCGGGCGTCTCCGGGCGCGGCCTGCTGCTGGTCGACCGGCTCACGGACGTCTGGGGCGTGGAGTCGCGCGGCACCGGCAAGTCGGTCTGGTGCGAATTCATCCTGCCGGAAGGGAAGGGGGAGCGGGAGGGGGACGACGGCTGAGCGCACGGGGCGGCCCAGCGGGCGGTCAATCCGCCGTACGTTCCGCGGAAGCGAAGAGGTCAAGGTCACAGCCGTATGGGCTGCTGCCGGACGCGGGTGCTCCCCTAGCCTTCCCCCATGACGGTCCTGCCAGACGAAGGCTTCCCCCTGGCCGCCGAGTTCCCGGACTCCACCCGCGAGCAATGGCAGCGCCTCGTGGAAGGCGTGCTGCGTAAAGCGGGCACATCGGATGCATCCGGCTCGGCCGCCGAAGGCGCGCTGACCACCCCGCTCCAGGACGGGCTCGCCACCCGTCCCCTCTACACCGCGGAGGACGCGGCCGGCGCACCCGGTTACCCCGGTTTTCCCCCGTTCGTCCGCGGCGGACGCGCGGAGGGAACGGCCGTCTCCGGCTGGGACGTCCGGCAGCGCCACGCCCACCCCGACCCCCGGCGCGCCAACGAGGCCGTGCTCGCCGACCTGGAGAACGGGGTCACCTCCCTCTGGCTGACCGCCGGCGCCCACGGCCTGCCCGTCAGCGGCATCGCCACCGCCCTCGAAGGCGTCTACCTCGACCTCGCCCCCGTCGTCCTCGACGCCGGACCCGACACCGAGGCGGCCGCCGGCGAACTGCTGCGCCTGCACGACGAGCACGGCGTCCAGCGCACGGCCACCGGCAACCTCGGCGCCGACCCGCTCGGCACCCTCGCCCGCACCGGCACGGACGCCGACCCGTCCGAGGGACTCGCGGTGGCCGCCGACCTCGCGGCCCGCTGCCTGCGCGACCGCCCCGGCCTGCGCGCCCTCACCGTCGACGCCCTGCCCCACCACGACGCCGGCGGCTCGGCCGCCCAGGAACTGGGCGCCTCCCTCGCCACCGGCGTCGCCTACCTCCGCGCGCTCACCGACCGCGGACTCGGCGTCGACCAGGCGTGCGCCCAGCTGGAGTTCCGCTACGCGGCCACCGCCGACCAGTTCCTCACCATCGCCAAGTTCCGCGCCGCCCGCCGTCTGTGGGCCCGCGTCGCCGAGGTCAGCGGAGCCACCACCGCGGGCGCCGCGCAGCGCCAGCACGCCGTCACCTCGTCGGTCATGATGACCCGCCGCGACCCGTGGGTGAACATGCTGCGCACCACCATCGCCTGCCTCGGCGCCGGAGTGGGTGGCGCGGACGCCGTCACCGTCCTGCCCTTCGACGCCGCCCTCGGCCTGCCCGACGCCTTCGCCCGCCGCATCGCCCGCAACACCTCCTCCATCCTCCTGGAGGAGTCGCACCTGGCCCGGGTCATCGACCCCGCGGGCGGCTCCTGGTACGTGGAACGGCTCACCGACGAACTCGCCCACGCCGCCTGGGCCTGGTTCCAGGAGATCGAGCGGGCCGGCGGCCAGGCCGCCGCGCTGCGCTCCGGGCTGATCGCCGAACGCCTCGCCGACACCTGGCGGCAGCGCGGCGAGGACCTCGCCACCCGCCGCGAACCCATCACCGGCGTCAGCGAGTTCCCCAGCCTCGGCGAGCAGCCGGTGCCCCGGGAGCCCGCGCCCGCCGCCCCCGGCGGCGGCCTGCCCACGGTCCGCCGCGACGAGGCGTACGAAGCGCTGCGCGCCCGCTCCGACGCCCACCTGGCCGCGACCGGCACCCGGCCCCGCGTCTTCCTCGCCGCCCTCGGACCCGCCGCCGCGCACACCGGCCGGGCCACGTTCGCCGCCAACCTCTTCCAGGCGGGCGGCATCGAGCCCGTCCACGACCCGGTGGCCGTCGACGCGGACACCGCCGCCGAAGCCTTCGCCCGCAGCGGCGCCCGCGTGGCCTGCCTCTGCTCCAGCGACAAGCTCTACGCCGACCAGGCCGAAGCCGTCGCCACCGCGCTCAAGGAGGCGGGCGCGGCACGGGTGTTCCTCGCCGGCCGCCCGGACGCCGCACAGCGGGATACCTACCGACGGGCCGGAGTCGACGAGTTCGTCTTCGCGGGCGGCGACGCCGTCACCGTCCTCACCTCCGTCCTCGACCGCATGGGAGTGGCGTGATGCCCATCCCCGACTTCACCGGCATCGACCTGGGGCCCGCCGACGGCGCCCCCGCCGACCCCGGGCCCTGGCGGGCCGCCCTCAAGGAGAGCACCGGCCACAGCCCCGAGGACCTCGTCTGGGAGACCCCCGAGGGCATCGGCGTCAAGCCGCTCTACACCGCGGACGACCTGCGCGGAGTGGACTTCCTGGGCACGTACCCCGGCATCGCGCCCTACCTCCGCGGGCCGTACCCCACGATGTACGTCAACCAGCCGTGGACCATCCGGCAGTACGCGGGCTTCTCCACGGCCGAGGAGTCCAACGCCTTCTACCGCCGCAATCTGGCGGCCGGTCAGAAGGGCCTCTCCGTCGCCTTCGACCTGCCCACCCACCGCGGCTACGACAGCGACCATCCGCGCGTGACCGGCGACGTCGGCATGGCGGGCGTCGCCATCGACTCCATCTACGACATGCGGCAGCTCTTCGACGGCATCCCGCTGGACCGGATGAGCGTGTCGATGACGATGAACGGCGCGGTGCTGCCGGTCCTCGCCCTCTACATCGTCGCCGCCGAGGAACAGGGCGTACCGCCCGAGAAGCTGGCCGGGACCATCCAGAACGACATCCTCAAGGAGTTCATGGTCCGCAACACCTACATCTATCCGCCCCGGCCCTCCATGCGGATCATCTCCGACATCTTCTCGTACACCTCGCGGAAGATGCCGCGCTACAACTCCATCTCCATCTCCGGCTACCACATCCAGGAAGCCGGGGCGACGGCCGACCTCGAACTCGCCTACACCCTCGCCGACGGCGGGGAGTATCTGAAGGCGGGCATCGACGCCGGGCTCGACGTCGACGCCTTCGCGCCGCGCCTGTCCTTCTTCTGGGCGATCGGCATGAACTTCTTCATGGAGATCGCCAAGCTCCGCGCGGCCCGGCTGCTGTGGGCCAGGCTCGTCAAGCGCTTCGAGCCGCAGAACGCCAAGTCGCTCTCACTGCGCACCCATTCGCAGACCTCGGGCTGGTCGCTGACCGCGCAGGACGTCTTCAACAACGTCGCGCGGACCTGCGTCGAGGCCATGGCGGCCACCCAGGGGCACACCCAGTCCCTGCACACCAACGCCCTCGACGAGGCCCTGGCCCTGCCCACCGACTTCTCCGCCCGCATCGCCCGCAACACCCAGCTCCTCCTCCAGCAGGAGTCCGGCACCTGCCGGGTCATCGACCCCTGGGGCGGCAGCGCGTACGTCGAGAAGCTCACCCACGACCTCGCGCGCCGCGCCTGGCAGCACATCGAGGAGGTCGAGGCCGCGGGCGGCATGGCCCAGGCCATCGACGCGGGCATCCCCAAGCTGCGCGTCGAGGAGGCCGCCGCCCGCACCCAGGCCCGCATCGACTCCGGCCGGCAGCCGGTGATCGGCGTCAACAAGTACCGCGTCGACAGCGACGAGCAGATCGACGTCCTCAAGGTCGACAACTCCTCCGTGCGCGCCCAGCAGATCGAGAAGCTGCGGCGGCTGCGCGCCGAACGCGACGAGGCCGCCTGTCAGGACGCCCTGCGCGCCCTGACCGCGGCGGCCGGCTCCGGCCCCGGCGCGGGCCTGGAGGGCAATCTGCTGGCCCTGGCCGTGAAGGCCGCCCGCGCCAAGGCGACCGTCGGCGAGATCTCCGACGCCCTGGAGAAGGTCTACGGACGGCACGCCGGGCAGATCCGTACGATCTCCGGTGTGTACCGCGAAGAGGCAGGGCAGTCGTCCGGGGTCGAGCGCACCCGCGCGCTGGTCGAGGCGTTCGAGCGGGAGGACGGCCGGCGCCCGCGCATCCTGGTGGCCAAGATGGGCCAGGACGGCCATGACCGCGGCCAGAAGGTCATCGCCACCGCCTTCGCCGACCTCGGCTTCGACGTCGACGTCGGCCCGCTCTTCCAGACGCCCGAGGAGGTCGCCCGGCAGGCGGTGGAGGCCGACGTGCACATCGTCGGCGTCTCCTCGCTCGCCGCGGGCCACCTCACGCTCGTGCCCGCCCTCCGCGAGCAACTGGCCGAGCAGGGCCGGGAGGACATCATGATCGTCGTCGGTGGCGTCATCCCGCCGCAGGACGTCCAGCCACTGCGGGAGATGGGCGCCGCCGCAGTCTTCCCGCCCGGCACCGTCATCCCCGACGCCGCCCACGACCTGCTGAAGACCCTCGCCGGGGTCCTCGGCCACGAGCTGTGAGCCCATGGCACGCGGCATTGATGTGGACGCGTACGTCAAGGGTGTGCTCGACGGCAAGCGGGCGACCGTCGCCCGCGCCATCACGCTCGTGGAGTCGACCCGCGCCGACCACCGGGAGGCCGCCCAGCGGATGCTGACCGAGCTGCTGCCGCGCGTGGGCACGGCCCGGCGCATCGGCATCACGGGCGTGCCCGGTGTCGGCAAGTCGACCTTCATCGACGCCCTCGGCACCATGCTGACCGGGCTCGGCCACAAGGTCGCCGTGCTCGCCGTCGACCCCTCCTCCAGCCGGACCGGCGGCAGCATCCTCGGCGACAAGACCCGGATGGAGCGGCTCGCCGTCGACCCCGCCGCCTTCGTCCGGCCCTCGCCCACCGCCGGGACCCTCGGCGGGGTGGCCCGCGCCACCCGCGAGACCATCGTGGTGATGGAGGCCGCGGGCTACGACGTGGTGCTCGTCGAGACCGTCGGCGTCGGCCAGTCGGAGACGGCCGTCTCCGACATGGTCGACACCTTCCTCATGCTCACCCTCGCCCGCACCGGCGACCAGCTCCAGGGCATCAAGAAGGGCGTCCTCGAACTCGCCGACGTCATCGCCGTCAACAAGGCGGACGGCCCGCACGAGCGCGACGCGAAGTCCGCCGCGCGTGAACTGGCCGGTGCGCTGAGGCTGTTGCGGGCACCCGACGCGGCCTGGAACCCCCCGGTCCTCACGTGCAGCGCGCGCGAGGGCTCGGGCCTCGACACGCTCTGGGAGCGGCTGGAACAGCACCGGCGGGTCCTCGACGCGACGGGCGAACTGGCGGCGCGCCGCCGTGACCAACAGGTGGACTGGGTCTGGACGATGGTCCGCGAACAGCTGCTGACGGAGCTGCGCTCCCACGCGGACGTGCGGCGGCTGGCTCCCTCCCTGGAGGCCGCGGTCCGCGACGGCACGCTTCCCGCCAGTACGGCGGCGGAGCGGTTGCTTTCGGCGTTCCGGGTGCCGCCGGGGTGACGTCCGGGGGCTTCGCCCCGGACCTCCGGTTCCGCCCACCGGAGTGCCTCTTGCCGCTGCGCGCGGCCGCGGGCTCGGTGGGGGCTTGTCGCGCCGTTCCCCCGCGCCCCTGACGGGGCGCGGCTCCGGTTCTGTCTCCGGTGGGTGATCTACCGCGCGGCCAGGCCCAGTTCGTCCGCGCCCAAACCCTCGAAGTGCCGTGCCACCGCCTCCGCGGAGACGTCCGCCGGCGACGCCGGTACCCACCGCGGGCGGCGGTCCTTGTCCACCACCTGGGCGCGGATGCCCTCCACCAGGTCCGGGTCGGAGAGCGACGCGCACGACACCCGGTACTCCTGGTCCAGCACCTCGTCGAGCGTCGCCAGGCGCCGGGCCCTGCGTAGCGCGGCGAGGGTGACCTTCAGGGCCGTGGGTGACTTCGTGGCGATCGCCTCGGCGGCCTCCTTCGCCTCGGGGACGCCGGAGTCGTGCAGGCGGGCGAGGATCTCCTCGACGGAGTCGGCGGCGTAGCAGTGGTCGATCCACCGCTGATGCGGGGCCAGCGCGCCGGGCGGGGCGGGCGCGGCGTGGGCGCGCACGGCCGCGGCCGGGTCCGTGTCGGCCAGGGCCGCGGCGAAGTCCGCCAGCCGGGCCCGCGGGACGAAGTGGTCGGCGAACCCGGCGCGCAGGGCGTCGCCCGCGTCGAGCCGGGCCGTGGTCAGGGCCAGGTGCGTGCCCAGCTCGCCGGGCGCCCGGGAGAGGAGATAGGTGCCGCCGATGTCGGGGGCGAAGCCGATGCCCGTCTCCGGCATGGCGATCGCCGACCGCTCGGTGACGATCCGTACGCCGCCGTGCGCCGAGACGCCGACGCCGCCGCCCATCACCAGACCGTCCATGAGGGCGACATAGGGCTTGGGGTAGGCGGCGATACGGGAGTTGAGCCGGTATTCGTCCCGCCAGAACGCCCGGGTCGCGGCCGCACCGCCGCCGGCGCGGGCGTCGTCGTGGATGAACCGGATGTCCCCGCCCGCGCACAGCCCCCGCTCACCGGCGCCGTCGATCACGACGGTGGCCACCGCGTCGTCGTGCTCCCAGGCGGTGAGCGCGGCGTCGACGCGGCGCACCATGTCATGGGTGAGGGCGTTGATGGCGCGGGGGCGGTTGAGGGTGATGCGGCCCGCCCGGCCGTCGCGGCGCAGGAGTACGGCGTCGTCGTCAGTGCTCGTCATCGTCCCACTCTCGCAGGAGAGGGGCGGCCGGCGGACGCGAGATCGGTCACCCTCCGCGCGCTCAGCGGACCGGGCCGACCCAGTGGACGCTGTTGTACTTCTCGCCGAAGTCCGGGCGGACCTCGATGTCGACCCTGCCGGTGTTCGCGGGCGGTACGTCGAAGGCGAAGGTGGCCGTGGCGGACTTCCCGGCAGCCAGGGGCCCGGTCAAGGGCGTGCCCACACCGCGCGCGGTGTCGAAGATCTGCTCGGCCCGGTCGGCGCCCTCCCCGGCCGTCACGTTGACCAGCAGTCCGGTCACCTGGAACGTCTGCTTGGTGCCGTTCGTGAGCGTCACCATGAACGTGATGGGGGAGTTCTCCGGCCGGTGGCCGAGCGAGGTGACGCTCGGCTTGAACGCCGTCGGCCTGGTCACCTTGACCTTCAGGCCGTCGTCGTACGCGTAGGTGTCCTCGAACGCCACCACCCGGGTGCCGCCCACCGACGAGGCCGCTCCCGACGGGGACACCGTGTGCCCGGCCGACTTGCCCCCGCCGCCCCCGCAGGCGGTCAGGAGGGCCAGCGCGGCAGCGGCGGCCAGCGCCCGCGTCCGCGCCGGCCAGGGCCGACGGCGCGTCACGCCTGGCCGGTCTCGAAGCGGCTGACCTTGCCGCCGCCGTCGACGGTGAAGTGCCACCGCGTACGCATCGCGCCCCAGGTGTCGTTGCGGTAGTTCGCGACGAGCGAGCGCCCGCCGTCCGACTCGGACTCCACGTCCAGGTGCCCGTGCGAAGAGAAGATCTCCTTGTCCGCCCACTGGGTGAGATCCCGGTCCGAGCCGTCGTCCGACATCGTCGCCCCGGGGGCCAGCGCGGCCCGGAAGGCGGCGGCGTCGTTGGCGTTGATGGCGTTCACCAGGGCACGTACGGCAGGATCGGAGAGGTCGTCGGTGGGGATCACGGGTCTGCTCCTCGCGTGTACACCTGATGTGTGGGCGTGTCCAGGACAGCACTGCCGGGCCCCGGCCGCCCGTTGTGTTCCCCCGTCCGCGTAGCTGTCCGCCGCCTCCGCACCCAAGGAATCACCCCATGCCTCAGACGTTCCCCCGCCTCCCGCGCCGAGCCCGTCCGGTGGCCGTGGACCGCGGGGCGCGGGGAAGGCGGCGGGGTCCGGGGCTCGCGGCCCTCGCCACGGCCACGGCTCTCCTGCTGGCCGGGTGCGGCTTCGAGGACAGCGCGAGGAAGACGGCGACCGAGGACGTCTTTGTCACGGGGCCCGTGACGGCCGTCGAGATCCTCGGCAACCGCAGAGGGGCCATCGAGATCACGCCCGGCACGGGCCCCGGCGTCACCGTCCACCGCACCCTCCACTACGGAGGCCCCACGAAACCCACGCCCGCCCACGAGCTCTCGGCGGGCGTGCTGGCCTTCCACAGCGGCTGCGGCGACAACTGCTTCGTCGACTACGAGCTGACCGTGCCCGCCACCGCCCACGCCAGACTCGGCACCAGCAGCGGCCCGGTCACGGTGCACGGCCTGGCCGGCGCGGACATCGGCACCAGCTCGGGCGAGGTGACCGTCGCCGCCCTGACCGGACCACTCGCCGCGCGGACCCGCTCCGGCCGGATCACCGGGAGCGAACTGTCCGGCCCCACGGCCACCGTGACCGCCTCCTCGGGCCCGGTACACCTGTCCTTCGCCAGGCGCCCCGCCTCGGTGGCCGCCCGCACCACCTCCGGGGACGTCGAACTGACCGTGCCCCACGGCACGTACCACGTCGAGACCGGCACCAGCTCCGGCAGCAGCGACGTGGGGGTGCGCAAGGAGGAGTCCGCCGACGCGAAGCTCTCCGTCCGCACCAGCTCGGGCAATGTGAAGATCGACGAGAGCTGACGGCCCGGCAGGCGCCGCGTACGGACCGGCGGCCGGGCCGGCAGGCGCTGCGCACAGCGGACGCCCTACGGACGCGACGCCCGCAGCGCCTGCCCCTTCCTGCGCCACGCCACGATCACCGCCGCGAGCCCCGTGATCGCGATGAACGCCGTGGCGGCGAGGAACGCCGGTGACGTCGGCGAGGAGGCGTGGCTGCCCGCGACCACGTACGCGGCCGTGTTCGGCAGGCTGCCGAGCCCGGTCGCCAGCAGGAACGGCGCCCAGCCCATCCGGGAGACCGACGCGCAGTAGTTGGCGGCGGCGAACGGGACGCCGGGGAACAGGCGGATCGCCATCATCGACCGGAAGCCGTGCCGGCTCAGCTGCCGGTCCGCCGCCGTCAGCCAGCGGCCGCGCAGCAGCGGCCGCAGCGCGTCCTGCCCCAGCAGCCGCCCCAGCCCGAAGGAGAGCCCCGACCCCAGCACCGTGCCCACCACGGCGACCGCCGTGCCGAGGGGACCGCCGAAGAGCGCGCCCGCCGCGAGGTTGAGGATCGGGCGCGGCACGAACGACGCCGTGCACAGCCCGTACGCGCCGGCGAACAGCACCACGGCCGCGCCGCCGGACATGTGCGGCGGCCAGCCGTCGGCGAGCAGCCGCTCCGGCCGGAACGCCAGCACGGCCGCCGCGGCAGCGGCGAGCAGCAGGGCGAGCAGCCCCAGCCGGAACCAAGGGGACAGCGGCGCACGGGCGCGGCGCCCTGCGGGACCGGGGGAGGGCGCGGCGGATTCGAGCATCGCTGGAGCCTAACCGACGCGCCCGTAAAGCCGCTGTGATCACGGTGAGACGGTACGGAACGCGCACATTCGGTCGTCCCCTGTTCGCCCGTCGGACACCGCGCCCGCCGCGAACCGGGCATTTCGAGCGGCCGCGCGGAGCGCCAACGCCCTTGCGAGGGAAAACCATTCGACGCCCCGCACCCCGTGCGCGAGCATCGACAGCGTGTGCCGGCTTGCCCACCCTCTGCCGACGCCCGCCGCCGCGGGCGCGCCGGGGGCTGCCGCCGACCCCCGCCGGGCCATGGGCCCGCACCACCACGGCCACAGGCGACGCTGACTCTTCCCGGATCGCTCCACGGACCCCGAAGGGAAGGGTCGGCCCGGCCCCCGGGGTCCGCGCGAAGGCACCGCACCACAGCACCCGGGGAAAGGAACCATGCCCAAGCAGGCATACGTGCGCACCAAGCCGCACCTGAACATCGCGACCATGGGACACACCGGCCATGGCAAGACCACGCTCACCGCCGCCATCACCCGGCTCCTCGGCACCCGCCCGGCCCCCGGCCGCCCCGGTGCCGCGCCCGTCCCCCACGTCGCCTTCGAGACCGGCACCCGCCACTACGCCCACGCCGACCTGCCCGGCGGCGCCGACCGCGTCAAGCACCTGATCGCCGCGACGGCCGGCCTCGACGGGGCGATCCTCGTCGTCTCCGCGCTCGACGGCATCGGGGCGCGGACCGCCGAGCACCTCCTGCTCGCCCGCCAGTCCGGCGTACGGCACCTGGTCGTCGCCCTCAGCAAGGCGGACGCCGGCGGGCCGGAGCTCACCGAACTCGTCGAGCTGGACACCCGCGCGCTCCTCACCGCGCACGGCTACGACGGAGCCCGCACACCCCTCGTCCGCGTCTCCGCGCTGCGCGCCCTGGACGGCGATCCCCGCTGGACGGGCACGATCGAGGCGCTGCTCGACGCCGTCGACACCTATCTGCCCACACCGGAGCGCCGCACGGACGGGCCCCTCCTGCTCCCCGTGGAGCGGGTGTTCACCCTCACCGGGCGGGGCACCGCCGTCGCCGGGGCGATCGAGCGCGGCACCGTCCGCCCCGGCGCGGCCGTCGAGGTCGTCGGGCGGCCCGGCGGTCCCCGCCGCACCCAGGTGACCGGCCTGGAGACCTTCGGCGAACCCATGGCGGGCGCGCGGACCGGGGACAGCGTCGCGCTGCTCCTGCGGGGGGTGGAGCGCCACGAGGTGCACCGCGGCGATGTCGTCGGCGCGCCCGGAAGCGTCCTGACCGGGCGCCGCTTCCGCGCCCGCGTGCGACTGCTGCCGGCGGCGGAGGGCGGCCGCGCCCGGCCGCTCGCCACCGGCTGCCGGGCGCAACTCCACTTCCGTACGGCCGACGTACCCGGGACGGTCGACCTCGGGCCGCACGGGCCGGCGCTCCCCGGCCACCCGCTCACGCTCACGGTCACCCTGGACCGCGCCGCCCCCCTCGAACGGGGCGTTCCGCTGACCCTGCGCGAAGCCGGCCGCACGATCGGCGTGGGGGAGGTGGTGTGACCGGGGCCGTTCCGTCCGGAACCGGCCCTCCCGCGCCGCACAATGGGGGAGTGGACGAACCCATACCCGTGACCCAGGACGTCGACTGCGGCACCGCCAAGCTGCTGCCCGACATCGACAGCCCAAGAGCCTGGCTGCTCACCGTCGACGGCGCCCCGCAGTCGTACGTGGACCTGGACGACCCGACGCACCTCGAATTCGAGTACGCCCAGCGCGTCGCCCACGTCCTGGACTCCGCCGCGGAGCCCGGCCGCGCGCTGGACGTGCTGCACCTCGGCGGCGGAGCCCTCACCCTGCCCCGCTATGTCGCGGCCACCCGGCCCGGCTCCCGGCAGCGCGTCGTCGAGGCCGACCGCGGCCTCCTCGCCCTGGTCGCCGAACACCTCCCGCTGCGCGCGGACTCCGGCATCGACGTGCGCGCCGGCGACGCCCGTACGGAACTGGAGGCGGCGGCCGACGCCTCCGCCGACGTGATCGTCGCCGACGTCTTCGGCGGCTCGCGGGTGCCGGCCCACCTCACCTCGGTGGAGTTCGCGCGCTCGGCCGCCCGGGTGCTGCGCCGCGACGGCCGCTACGCCGCCAACCTCGCCGACGGTGCCCCCTTCGCCTTCCTCCGCTCCCAAGTGGCGACCTTCGGCGCGGCCTTCGCGCACCTGTGCCTGATGGTGGAGCCCTCGGTGCTGCGGGGGAGGCGCTTCGGCAACGCCGTGCTCGTGGCCTCGCACGGCGAGCTCCCGGTGGCGGCCCTCGTACGCCGGGCCGCCGCCGACGCCTTCCCGGCACGGGTGGCGCACGGGGAGGAGCTGGCGCGGTTCGCGGCCGGGGCGGCCGTCGTGACCGACGCGGACGCGGTGCGGTCGCCGGAGCCGCCGGGCGGCACGTTCAGCGTGGGCTGAGCGCGCCGCTCCGGGGGGCGTGGCTCAGGAGCTCTTGAGCGGGCGCAGCGAGGTCATGATCTTCTTGACGGTGTCGTCGGGCAGCTCGCCGTCGACACCCTTGTCCGCGTAGAGCACCCACGTCGCCAGGTCGCCATTGGTGTCCTTGTAGGTCACCGTGAAGGACTTGCCGTCGGAGGAGCACTTGTCGGTCTTCTTCACCCCGGTCACCGTGGCGGAGGCCGCGTAGCCGGTGATGCCGTGGTCGCTCTTGAAGGGCTTGGCGTCGGTGCTGTCGAGCTTGCCCGTCTGCTTCTGGTCGTAGCCCGCGATCAGCCAGTTCTCGGCCTCGATCTTGGCGGCGCTCTCCTCGCTCTTGGCACCCTGCGCGCCCTTGGAGCCGGCGGCGGCCTTCTGCGAGTTCTTCCCGCACGACCCCTGCTTGTAGTAGGCGGGGGAGCTCATGGTGATCAGAGGCTTGCCCTTGTCGTCCGCGAAGCCGACGGACATGCCGGGGCTGTCGACGGACCACTCGGCGGGGACGTCGAAGGCGAGGTGCCGCTTGCTGCTGGAGACCACCTTCCAGCCGTCGATCACCGGCTTGACCTCGGCGTCACCGCCGCGCGGATTGTCCAGGGGCGCGTCCGAGGACGGCGCGGGCGAGGACGGCGCGGCGGAGGAGGACGCCGGCGAGGGGCCGTTCTCCGCCTCGGTCTTCTTGTCGTCGCCCTTCATGACGACGACGCCCGTGATCACGGCGGCGGCGACCACGGCCACCGCCGCCGTGATCGCGATGATCGTGGTGCGCTTGCTCGTGTCCCGCGGCGGCTTCGGCCCGCCGGGCCCGGCCGGACCGGTCCACTGCGGCACGGTCTGCGCGGGCTGCCCCATGGCCGGACCGGGCGGGCCGGGCGGCGGGGGCGGACCGGCGGGACCGGGCTGCTGGTAGGGATTCGGCTGCCCGGGGCCGGGCTGCTGCGCGTACCCCGGCTGCTGGTAGGGGTTGGGCTGCGTCGGGTACCCCGGCTGCTGGTACGGATTCTGGTCCTGCGGGTTCTGCTCGCCCCCGGGCGGCTGCTGTCCTGGCCACATGGCCGATAACCATAGAGGCATACCGCGGCCCGGCTGACGGGAGCCCCTTCCCGCCATTCCTACTGACTGGTAACTTCTGCGGTATGTCTGAGACCCAGCCCTCGATCGGCGACATGCTCCTGGCCACGGTGCCCATGGCTCGTACGCTCAACCTCGTCTTCGAGGAGGCCACCCCGAAGCGCGCCGTCGTCCGCCTGCCCGACCAGCCCGACTACCACAACCACGTAGGCGGCCCGCACGCCGGTGCGATGTTCACCCTCGCCGAGTCCGCGAGCGGCGCCATCGTCATCGCCGCCTTCGGCGATCAGCTCTCCCGCGCCGTGCCGCTGGCCGTGCGCGCCGAGATCGGCTACAAGAAGCTCGCCAAGGGCCCCGTCACCGCCACCGCCGAGCTGGGCCGCCCGGCGGCCGAGGTCGTCGCGCAGCTGGACGCGGGCGAGCGCCCGGAGTTCCCCGTCCACATCGCGATCACGCGCGAGGACGGCGCGGTGACGGGCGAGATGTCAATTTGGTGGACCCTTCGGCCCAATTCATAGCCTCTGACCTGGGATGGCGCCGATCTGCGGCTTCCGCAGGGCACATCGAGGTCACACCGCTTTCCGATTCCACACCGCTTTGGCGGCGGTGATGACACCCGCCAGCAAGATGTCCGTGGCGGCCCGGCCGCGATCCCCCGCTCCGACGCGGCCACGGACATACCGGCGGAAGGTGACCAACGGGTTCGCGTGCCCCATCCACGCGGCGACATCCACGACGGATTCGCCGGCGTCGATCTGGGCGGTCGCGAAGAAATGCCGCAGGGCGACCGGGCCGTCGTCACGGGCCGCCTGATACTCGCCGCGCTTCTCCCGCGCTGGAGCCGGGATTACACCCGCGTCCACCAGAGCGCGTTTCCATTCCCATTCGTTGAACCGCTTCGGGTTGATGAACTTGATCTCCCCCTTGGCCTCGCGGGAGAAAATCAACTCCACCGTCATCGGCCGGAACCGCTCGGCAGGCTTATCCCGGCGGTCGTAGTACGGCAGGGTCACCTTCACCGTCGGGTACTCGCGCATCTGCGCGTCGAGCTCGTTCTCCACCGACATCGGCATCGGCGTCCGTCGGACCTTCCGGCCCTTCGGCAGCGCGAAACACCAACCGTGCCCCCGCACCCACTTGAGCTGACGCTGAACGATCAACTCCTGCCGCTCCCGGTCCATGTCCACCGGACTTACGGCAATAACCTCGTTGGGCCGGTGGCCGCACCCGGCCGTCATCTTGCCGAGGCGCTGAAAACGGTTCGGCAGCGCACGGATCACCGCCTGCACCCGCTCAGGCGTCCACGCCTTGATGGCGCGGGGCGGCAGTTGCTTCGGCCGCGTCACCGACCGCGCGTGGCAGGGGTTGTCGTTGCGGAGATTGTCGTCCATGGCGGCCTGCATCAGCGTCGCCATGGTGGCCATGATCGCCTCCTTCGACTGGCCGCTCCCGTCGAGCCCGGCCCGCAGCCGCTTCACGTCCGAGGCCGTGATCTGGCTGATCGCCTTGCGCCCGAGCTTCGGCAGGATGTGCAGCCGCAGGTACCGCTCGTACGCGGTGAACGTGCCCGCGTCGACGTCCAGCGACGGCATCCACGTCTCCACGGCGTACGCCTCCAGCGTGACCTCGCCGGCCCGCTGGTCCACGTAGACGCGGCGCCGCAGCAGCTCCTCCACCTCCTGCCGGCGCTCGTCCGCGCCACCCTTGCCGGTCCGCGTCGCGAAGTTCTCCTTGCGCTGCTCCCCGTCAAGGTTCCGATACCGCACCTGATAGCGCTTCCCTTGGCCGTGGAGGCGCGAGGGCACCAGTTGTTGACTGCTCTTGGAGTGCTCGCACGTCTTCTCGCCCGGCGCCGGACGAGACTTGTGCCACAGGTCGTAGACCTGTGCCGATCTTCCCGCCATTCCGTTCTTGACCTCCTGTGTCGTCGCGCGGATCGGCCCTGGTCGGAATCCGATCTCCGTCTGATCACTTCATCGATCTTGCGCGACGCGGAACCATCCGATGTGCGGCGGGGTCGACCAAGCGTGACTCCTCCCATGCATCTAGATCTTGGCGTCGGTAACGCACCGGGCCGCGCGGACTATTGGTGAGGCGCAGATACTTCGGCCCCTGGCCAGTCAGCCGCAGGCGCTCTGGCAGTCATGTCGTCGCCGAGATAGGTGGCGGCTTCGACGGGCTTTAGCCAGCTCTCCCGGGTGGTGTCCTACATGGAAGATCCCTTCAAGTAATCCGCGAGGGATGGTCGGGGGCGTCCAGGGGCGGACGAGGAAACCATGCGGCGTCACCTGAGACGGGCCTCGACGCCAACACCCGTGTGTGACGTGCGTCATATGTACATGTCTGGGCTTGGCCGATTCCAGCATTCCGTCCGTTGTGTGCCTGAATTCTGCCTACGTAGTGATCAATTTCTTTTCAATTCGCGCCTTTTGCTGTGATGCGACGCAACACGCGCGACTTCGCGACTGGTTGGTTTGAATTACCGATGAGTGTCGCAGTATGGGGGTAACAGCGGGGATTCAGGGCAATTTCTCGGGAATCTGGGTTCTGTAAAAGATCAGGGTGAGAATGATGATCGAGGTAGACACTGTCGTTGGGCGGCCGCTCATGCTTCCCGCGCATCCCGACATCTCGCGGGTCCTGGGGGTAACCGAGTACCGCGTCCGGGAAGCCATCAAGTCCGGTGACCTGCCATCCGTCCAGCTCGGCAACAGCAGCTTCGTGCTAGTCGTACCGCTGGCCTCCCTGCTCGGCGCCTCCCCCCAGCAAGTCATCGCCGCAGCCACTCTCCCCGTCAGCGCCGAGCGCGGGGAGACAGCATGAACCCGGTGCACTCCTCCGAGCCGATGCCCGCCTACACACCCGACCTTGAGGACCAGGCTGCGTTCCTCAGCGGCGTCGGTGAGCCGACGACCGTCGAGTGGGAGCCCGGCCGTACCGTGTGCGGCGAGGTTCGCGACATCAAGGTCTTCCACAACTGCGACTTCAGGACCGGCGCTCCGCTGTACCTGGACACCGGCAAACCGAAGCGCAAGTGGCGGCTGCTGCTGAGTGAGGGCCAGGGCGAGGACGCCGCCCGCTGGATCGTGTGGGTCAAGACGCCCTCGAAGCCCCAGGACGTAGCGACGCTGCGCGGCGCCATCTACAAGGCCGTGAGCACGGCCGACGTCAAGGGCCTGGAGACCGGCGGCGTGCTGGAGCTGACCTGCGTCACCAAGACCGGCCAGAAGTCCTTGTTCGCCGCGCGGTACTCCCCGCCGAAGACCCCGGGCCCCGTCCCGGGCGCCGGGGCCTTCGAGCGGACGGCCAAACATGAAGGACGCGCCTTCGATCTTCCCGGCGATCCAGCGTTCGGCCCAGAGACGGGCTTGCCCATGGTTGCCGACGGCGGCGAGTCGCCCGCCTTCTGACCGCCGTCGACAGCGCTGCGCCCTGGGAGCTTTGGTGAGGTCACCCGGGGCGTCGTGACCGGGCGTCACGCCAGAAAGGTTGATCTATGAGTACCGCACGATCCGCGCCCGGAGCCCGCGGCTCGCCGCAGCTGACTTCGGCGCTGTGGTGCGCCCGGCGCGGCTGGGCCGTCTTCCCGATGCAGCCCCAGGGGAAGCTACCGCTGCGGGGGTGCGAGAGGTGTTCGCCGTTCCTGCCGGGCGGCACGGTCCCGAACCCGGCCTACGAGCGGCACGCCGGCCACTCCTGCCCCTGCCACGCTGAGGGGCGCTGGTGCCACGGAGTACTGGCCGCCACCACCAACGCGGAGATCATCACCGGGTGGTGGCGGACGGAGCCGCGGGCGAACGTGGGCCTTCACACCGGCCGGTCCCACCTGGTGGTGATCGACGTGGACGCTCACGGTGGCAACCGCCCCGAGGCCCCGGCGGCCTTCCTCCCCGGCCGGCGCCTCCCCGAGGGCTGTGCCCCGCGAACGCTGGTGTCCGGATGGGACACCCTGGCCGTCCTCGCCGAGGTCAACCATCAACCTTTGCCGATGGTGGAGCCGCCCACGCTGGCGGTGCTGACACCGCGCGCGGGCCTGCACCTCTACTACGCGGTGGATCCGGGCTCCTTGTGGCGGCAATCGAACGGGGCCTTGGCATGGGCCGTTGACGTTCGGGCCGGTGACTCCCACGTCCCCGTGCCCGGCACCGTCGTCCGCGCGGGGTGCTACCTCGCCCAGGGCGACGTCAAGGAGCCCGCTGCGCTGCCCACGTGGCTGGCCGCCGAGCTGAGGCGCACCGGGCATTGGCCCCCGCCTCCACGTGCCCCTTCTCTTCTTCCCGCTCCCCGGTCCGTCTCCGGTGGCCGGGGGCTGGTGGAGACGGTGGTGACGAACGCGCTCACGGCCGTGGCGAACGCGGCCGACGGAGAGCGGAACCGGTCGCTGTGGGTCGCGGGCCGGTCCCTGGGGCGGCTGGTCGGGGTCGGGTTGATGAGCGAGAGCGACGCGGTCGCTCTCATCACGGAGGCCGGTGAGCAGCGGGGCATCTCCCGGCACGAGGCGAAGGCGCAGAAGACCATCGCCGGGGGGATCGAGGCGGGGAAGCGGGAGCCGTTCGTGCCCCGCGATCCGCGCACGGCACGGACGAGGGACAGATCATGAGTGATGACGAGCGTGCTGAGGCGGACGTTGCCACCATGGACTTCGGGGCCGACGGCTTCGATTGGGGCGACGGCCCGAGGCTGACCACGGACCCGGACGCGCAGTCGCCTCTGGTGCCGCACATCGTGGAGATGGTGCAGTAGGTGACCGACGGTCTCGACGACGGGCCGCTGCGCGAGAACGACATGCTGTCCACGCTGTTCGGCTTGCCCGAGGCCGCGGTGGTGCCGGAGAACTACCGCATCCTCCGCGACGGCGTCGACGCGGTCCGGTTCGTACGGGACCAGCCGGCCTGGGTCCGCGTCGCGCACGCCGCGCTCGTGATCACACGGATCTTCGAGGACCCCTACGGCGAGCAGTCGGTGGAGCTGGCCTGGACGGACCATCACCGCGGTGTGGTGCGGCGCACGGTCTCCAAGAGCGTCGCCCGGCGCGGCAAGGAGCTGGTGAAGCAGCTCGGCGACGCTGGCCTTCCCTGCGTGGAGAGCGATGCCCGGCTGGTGGAGAAGTGGCTGGCCGAGTTCGAGGCCGTCAACCGCGAGGTCATCCCGCGTGAGTGGATCGCCCGTCAGCTCGGCTGGCAGCCCGACGGCACGTTCGCTGCCGCCCCGGGCGGCGAGCGCACCGTCGAGCCGGTCTACAAGGAGCAACTGCCTCCGCTGCGCGCCCACCGCCGGTCCGGGACCGTGGCCGGGTGGCGGCAGGCGATCACCGTCATCGCAGAGTTGCCGACGCCGCACGCGTGCCTGGCCGCCTCGTTCGCCGCGCCGTTGCTCAAGCCGCTGGGCCTGGATTCCTTCACGGTGGACGTCTCGTGCCGCTCCACCCGGGGCAAGACCATCGCGTTGATGGCGGCGCTGTCGGTGTGGGCGGACCCATCCGAGCAGGCCGACGCCATCGCCTCGTGGCGCACCTCCCTGATCGCCATCGAGAAGAGGCTGAACCTCGTCTCCGGGCTGCCCGTGGTGCTCGACGAGACGATGACGGTCGACGCCGTGAAGATGGTCGACGACGTGCTCTACCAGGTCCCCAAGAACTGCGGGAAGGCGCGCGGGGGCGGCTGGCCGTCCATGCTGCCCTGGCATACCGTCGTGCTCTCCTCTGGGGAGCAGCCTGCGCTCGCGTTCACCACCCACCAGGGGGCCTCCGCCCGCGTCCTGTGCCTGACTGGGCCACCGTTCCCCGACCGGGACAGAGCCCAGGCCGTACGGGAGAGCGTCTGCGCTCACCACGGCCACGCGGGGGCGGCGTTCGCCGAAGAGCTCGTCGGGCTCCTTCATTCGCCGGGGGGCCGGGAGGCGCTGCTGAAGCGTCACCAGGAGCTGACGGACCGGTTCCTGGGCGGCTCGGACATGACGGGGCGGCGGGCGCCGATGGCGGCCGTCCTTGCCCTGGCCGACGAGCTTGCCGCCAAGTGGGGCATCGTGCCCTTCGGGCCGATGAAGACCGAGGTGTGGGCGGGGCTGTTCACCTCCGGCGGGGCGGTGGGGATGGACGACCGGCCCGAGATGGCTATGGAGATCGTCCGCGCCTACGTGGCCGCTCACCACGCCGAGCTGTGGCGCCCGTTCACTGTCGATCAACGGGCCCCGTACCAGGGGTGGCTCGGACGGATCACTTCCGAGGGGCGGGTAGCGATTCCCCCGGAGCGGCTGCGGAGGGTCCTGGAGGACGCCGGGTACAGCCTGGCGGCGGTGCCGACGACTGGGCGGCGGTCGGCTACCTAGTGCTCGATTCCTCTTTCGGTGTACACATATCGGCGTCGTAGTTGGCGGGTTGGAGGCGGGGGCCTGCCCCATACCCATGGACGTGCACGCTT
>NZ_JBIRVR010000029.1:0-91422 GCF_044387105.1 Streptomyces sp. NPDC020379 | reverse complement strand
AAGCGTGCACGTCCATGGGTATGGGGCAGGCCCCCGCCTCCAACCCGCCAACTACGACGCCGATATGTGTACACCGAAAGAGGAATCGAGCACTAAGCAGTTTGGTGAGGTGTGGGTGGCGAGGTGGTAGATGGTGGCGTTCGACGGGTCCTCGGCCTGCTCGATGCGGCGGGCGGCCTCCCCGCCGACCTCCCGGAAACTGACGTCGATCCGGGCGTAGTTGCTGCCGTTGCGGTGCAGCATGAGCGTCGAGGTGAACGCTTCCTCGATCAGGTCGTAGATGCCGTGGCTTCCGCGCGCGGTGGTGGAGCGGAACCGGCCGTGGGTGCCCGGAGGTTGGTCAGTGAGGGCGAGGTTCGGTGCATCCTGAGTCCGAAACATGACGCTCCCGCAACTAGCTATCCAGTCAGGCTGATTGGTTTTCAGCCAATCCCAGTCTTACCTGCCCGTTTTTCGGCATCGCTTGGTAGAACTGAACGCACATTCGGTCTGGTTCGTGGTGTATGCGACGGGGGGAGCGGCATGGACCCGCTGAGTTTTCCAGTCCTTACAGGGGCAGCGCTCACGCAAGCCTTCACCTTCCTGTACGGGCGGCTGGGCGCAGCGCTCGACCGGCGGGCGGAGGCCCGAGACAGGGTTGCGGTCCCCGACGTGCTTCAAGGCGAGCTCCGCTTCCCTCTGTCGCCCGACGAACTGGAAGTCACCAACCGCGAAGAGGCGCTGATCGCGATGCGTGACGCTCTGGAGGTCTTCAACGGCCAAGGGCAGGGGCACCTTCTCCACGGCGGCAACGAGGGTGTGCGCAGGAGCTTGGCGCGCCTACGAGGAGCCCTGGAGGCGGTTTACGGGCAACGCATCACCTTCGTCGGTGAAGAGCGACCCGCGACTGGCTCTCCGGTCGTGGATCAGCGTCTGGGCACCGTCAGGGGCAAGGTGACCGGAATGGACGCCGAGGAGGTCAGCGGTCGCGCCCAGGTGATACAGGACGCCCGCACCGTCGAGGCCGACGCTGAAGTCGTCGGCATCAAGAGCAAGCGCATCATCGGCGGTTGACTTCGGCTGCCCGCGTAGCTGCGATCAATCCCGCAAACAAGCAGCAACGGTCGTATCCACAGGGGGAAGCACGAGCATGGATCAGCCAGACGCGACCGGCATGGGGAACCCGGAGAACGAGCCGGGCGGGCGCACCTCACCGGAGACAACAGACAAGCCCGAAGCAGTCACCGACCCGCCTCCCACGCCGGCCCCGGAGCCGGGTGAGGGGACTGCTGGACCGCTCCACCCCGCCAGCGCCGATAGACCGGAACAGGATCCGTCGCAGCCGGCAGACGAGCTTGTCGGCGACGAGGAACTGGAGGACTGGGAAGACGACGATGAAAGCGAGGGCGCATCTCCTCGTACGATCCAGCGCATAGGCACAAATAACGGCACCGTCATCGGTAACCTGCATCAGACGGTGAGCCGTCTCGTACAGGCCCGCACGCTGACGAGCGAGTGGATCGATGAATGCCTGGTCGGCTTTGTCGAGCCCAAGAACATCCGTGCGGCGCGGCAGAAGCTTGATGAGCATCGCATCGTCGTCCTGGTAGGGGACCGAGGGATCGGCAGGTACACGACTGCGGTACACCTGCTCCACGAGCGCCAAGAGCTACGGCCTCGTCAGGTTCGGCGCGAACCGAATGACAGCTTCAACCTCGATCAACTGAAAGACCAGCGCGGCGCCTGGCTGCTGGACCTCCGAAGCGAGGAGCAAAAGGTCGGTGAAGACTTCGGCCAGAACCTGCTCGCTGATAAAGCAATCTTGGAAGGGAGCCAGTCGATCCTTGTCGTGGCCGTGCGGCCCAACTTGTGGGAGATAACAGGCCGCGGCGCGGATGATCTCGCGGTCCCTCTAGAACACCCGGAAGCAACTGCGATCGTCCGCGCTCGCCTGGAGCAACAACAACCCATTGTTCCGGCAGATGAATGGCTCGCCGACGAAGGAATCGTCAAGAAGCTCGGTGGGCGGAAGCCCGATGATGCGGTTCGCTGGGCGAATGCCATCCGGGCTGAACACTTCGCCCCCGTACTCGAAGAAGATCTCAAGGCGGTCGACGGCAGAAAGCTATCCCGCACACAGATCAAGATAAACAACGTCCTTGAAGCCCTGGGTAGTTGGCGCACTCATTTGCGTACGTGGCATATAGAAAATCCGGACAGTGATCGTCGGAATTTTCTCCTCGCCGCAGCCTTGCTGGAGGGCTCACCCGTCGGAGATATCTTCGAGGCGGCCGCCAACCTCTCACAGAAACTCAAAGACGTAACGAACCATCGTGGCGGGCAAAGCGGCCCGGGAATCATCGAATTGGCTTGGAGTATCGGCGCCACGCTGACACGCCAGGATACGCTTCGTTTCCAGCGGCCGGACTATGCCGACGCCGTCTTGGAGTACTTCTGGGTCGACCGCATGCCCCTCACCGACATCGTCGTACCCTGGATGGCCAACCTTCCGGTTACCTACCCGGAGCATGCGGAACGAATTACCAACCGCCTCGGCCAGTATGTGCTGCGTTATAGCGCACATCATAAGTCCCTCAAGCTGCTTCAGGACGTGGCCACTCAATGGTCCAGTCATAACTCCCTGAAGGATCACGCTCGTGACCTGATTACTGCCGGCGCTCTACACCCAGTGATCGGTCGAGCTATGCGCGACCGACTGAAGAAGTGGGCCCAGGACGAGAAGGGCAAGTTCACCGAGGACTTGAAGGTAGCTGTCGCTCGTGCATGCGGCGGACCACTTGCGGGCGAGTATCCCAAAATGATGCTCTACCGTCTGAGCTTCCTTGCTGCCGCCCCCTCAAACAAAATTGCCCAGGCAGTCGGTGAGTCGATGCAAAAGCTGTGGCATCAGCCGAACGTACGGGGGCAGGTACGCTCCAACCTGTCCACTTGGTGCGCCAGCGACGATTCGGCACTCCGGGAGGCCGGCCGCAGGTCGTTCATGGCCTTGGCCCAAGAACGCAATACATCAGGCATCCCGCTACTGCTCTCGTCTGCTGCCGGAGGAGAGATCCCGCGCAGTGATCAAGCCCTCTTCATAGGCGGGTGGCGCTCTGGGCTCGATTCCCCGTCCTTGGATGAGACCTCTGCATCCGCCTTCAAGCTCTGGATGGACACCGCCCTCCAAATACCGTCGCTAAGAGGGTCGGTCGTTGATATCTTCACGCGGGCCGTCCACGACCCAGCAGCCGACCGCGGACAGTACATCGCGGACAGGTTCCTCAGGCTCACACACTTCGCATACAACTGGGCCCCGGCTGCACTGCCTGATCCGCAAGACGGCCGTAGCGCACTCCGTGAATCGCTCCTGGCTTCTGCACGCGAGGCCGATCCTGCACACCAGCTCCGCACCTCCTACACCGAGAGCTGATGCGCAGATACCGCCACGAACCACGCACGGGCCGCGCTGGCTTCTCCGCGCAACTAGCCAGCGCGAACCCGGACTTCTTTTTCCATGCCGATCTAACCTTGGCCTGGGAGGAGATTTCACCGCCTCCAACGCACCACGATCCGCAGGCAGTGGCATGCGACTATGTGAGAGGC
Organism: Streptomyces sp. NPDC020379; assembly: GCF_044387105.1. Lineage (NCBI taxonomy): Bacteria > Bacillati > Actinomycetota > Actinomycetes > Kitasatosporales > Streptomycetaceae > Streptomyces > Streptomyces sp. NPDC020379. The sequence goes on along the minus strand of NZ_JBIRVR010000029.1, from coordinate 87,840 downwards.
GTGGCCGAATCCGTGGCCAACAAACGCCCGTTGAACCAAGCAGAAATAGTCGAGCACCGAGCCAATACCCTCCTCGGCGTCCCCTGCGACCTCGAAGACCAAGCGGTTCGGATCACATGGGGTCACGCGCAGATCACGGCGGATCCAGCGGACATAGCTGACGCAACCGCAGAGCGACGCCGCCAACGTGAGTCGCGGCTCAAGGCCGAGGAGCAAGATCGGGAGATCGCTCGCATCGAAGCATTCCGGTACCGCGTGCTCAGCGATCCCGGGATGGCGCTCGCCCATTCGTTCATGAACAACCCCGGGAGTTTTGATGAGGGCGCAATCACCCGCATCGAAAACCTTGCCCGAAAGGCCGCCGTTTACGACCCGCAAAACGCTTGGGTAGCCATAGCCCACATACTCCAAGAGTTCATATCTGAACTATCCCCTGATGCCCGCACGGAAATGATCAGCGCACTCCCCTGGTGGTTTGCTCGATACAGAAAATCAGAGTTCACGCAGCGCCTACGTAAAGAGATGGAGCTCCGCAACATCCCCCTCCATCTTGACGAGACGGAAGAGAGCTGAGAGACGGCGCTGCCTTACGTCACGGCTGCCAGTCATACAGTCGCTGGAGCCCCTGACGCCCGGTTGCCCAAGCGGTCACCACGCAGGTCAAGTCCGTTGTCGCCAGGCATCGCCTGCTCCTATGCTCCTGGGCAACCTGTTGACGGAGACGAGTAGCCGCGGGATCACGCGAGCCGAGAGAGCTGCCGGTAGCTGGGAAGGCAGCCTCGCGCCCCGAGGCGAAGACCCTCCCGAGCGCGGGGAGGAACGGCCGTCCGGCCCAATGCCCCGCCGGTTGGCCCCCCGTGACCGGGCCCCGGCGGATGAGGAGGGCAGCCCGCCGGGGCCCGGCCCATGCTCGATCAGATTGCGATGACGCCGCCACCGAAGTCGTAGACGACCGTCTGCCATTCCAGCACTGGACAAATGGCCACCAGCAGCGTGTCCAGACCATTCACCCCACCTGAAGCAACCCGGCCCAGGGCTTCCTCATGGACCGGGAAGTTGCCCTGAAGCGCATCGCAGTGCCAACAGCCGTTGGCCAGCTGTCGCTCGCGTACGGTCCTGCTGTACCGGCTCTTGACACCGGCGGTCAGGTCAGTGCGCCCCATGCGCTGAACCAAGAGCTGGCACAACGCCATCGTCTTCTCATTGTCCGTGGTGTGCAGCCCCACGTAGCCGTGGGAGGGCCGGTCCGGGTACAGCCCTATCAGGCACAAGGTATCCCTGCGGCACTTCCAGCACGCCCTGGTCATGCCGAGCACGCGCAGGTCGACGGTGGTCGCGCAGCCGGACGGCGGCACCGTTGGTAGTTCAAGATTCTCCGGATCAAAGTCCTTGGATTCGGCGAGTTCGTCCAGGCTCCGGCAGGTCGCGCACCACACCTCCCAACCCTCGTCGCCCTTACGGAGGAACCCGCCATTTGGGAACACCAGCACGGAACACCTTGTGCAGCCACCTGCGAACCGGTTTTTCACGCGCTGCCCCTCCTCGGCCGGGATCCGCATCAGGGCACCCCGCCCCCGCGTACGCTACCGGCTGCGCAAAGGAGCCAACTGCCCCGGGGTGAGACAAGGGGGCCTCGAGGCGCTTGGTGCCTCGGGGCCCCCTTGTCGTCCGAGCCACACTAATCCGCAGGTTGAGGCGGCATGGGCCTCCTCCTCCCCATGGGCCCGCAGGTCACTTTGCGGTCACAGTGCAGGCGGGAACAGTCGGGGACCAGCGTGGATAGATGGGTGCCTTTGCCCTGCTAGATCCAGATATGCACAGCTCGGAGAGGCGGGCCGCCGAGGGGATGATCGCGGGTCCAGAGGACCGTGGTGTGGACGCTGCGGCCCAACGACGCGTAGCGACGGCCGCGCGGGCCCGTCCTCCCAGGTGCCGGCGGGTCCTGTGGTCGAACACATAGGCCATCGGTGGCAACCCGCGGGCCGCTGGGCGAGTCCTTCCCTCCAGTAGGCTTCGCGGCGTGCGCCCGTACGGCGTACGCCGGGTAAGGGTCGTCAACCGGGGAGGAACCGGCGTTGCACATCCAGGAGTGGCTCGAGACAGTACCGGCGGTCGCCGTCTATCTGATGGTGGGCGGGGTCATCGGGCTGGAGAGCCTGGGCATCCCGCTTCCCGGTGAGATCGTCCTCGTCAGCGCCACGCTGATGGCCGCCACGCAGGACCACATCAATCCGTACGTCCTGGGTGTCTGCGCCGTCGCGGGCGCGATCGTCGGTGACTCCATCGGCTATCTGATCGGCCGCAAGGGCGGCCAGCCGCTGCTGGACTGGCTCGGCCGGAAGTTCCCCAAGCACTTCGGGCCGAAGCATGTGGCCACCGCCGAGCGCTCGTTCAAGAAGTGGGGCATGTGGGCGGTCTTCGTCGGCCGCTTCATCGCCCTGCTGCGGATCTTCGCCGGTCCGCTGGCGGGCGTGCTGAAGATGCCGTACTGGAAGTTCCTCATCGCGAACGTCCTCGGCGGCATCGCCTGGGCCGGTGGCACCGTCGCGGTGATCTACACCGTCGGCAAGGTCGCCGAGAAGTGGCTCAAGCAGTTCTCCTACCTCGGCCTGGTGGCCGCGGTGCTCTTCGGCCTGGGCTCGTTCGTCGTCATGCGGATCAAGGCCAAGAAGGCGGAGAAGGCCGAGGCCGCCGAGGCGGCCGCCGAGACCGAGGCCGTCGCCACGGTCGACTGACCGCGACCGTCCGCGCCCCGGGCCCCCTCCTCCACGGCGAGGCGGGGGCCCGGGGCTTTTCACGGGTAGGGGGAAGATCACAGCTCACCACCTCTGCCGGGACGGATCCGGCTGAGTACGGTGAGCGGGTGCCGAAGAACCGGAACACGTTCTCATTCGACGCCCCCGAGGCTCTCCGGGCCTGGGGGCGTCGTGCCGCGTCCCGCGCGGTCCACCGCGGCTGGCGGTGGGTCCAGCGGGCCGGCGCGGTGACCGCCGAGCACCCCGGCCCGTACCGCTTCGCCCGGATCGGGCCCGCCACCCGGCTGGCGTTCCCCCTGGGCACGGTGTTCGGCGAGCAGTGGATCGAGCTGGGGGACCACTGCATCATCGGCGAACAGGTCACCCTGACGGCGGGCATGATGCCCGGCCTCGACCTCGGCCCCGAACCCGTGCTGAGCCTGGGCAACGGCGTGGTCCTCGGCCGGGGCAGCCATGTGGTCGCCTCCCAGCGGGTGACCTTCGGCGACGACGTGTTCTGCGGTCCGTACGTCTACGTCACCAGCGACAACCACTCCTACGACGACCCCGCTCAGCCCATAGGCAGGCAGTGGCCGCGCAGCGCGCCCGTCTCGATCGGGCCGGGCAGCTGGCTGGGGACGGGGGCGGTGATCCTGCCGGGCGCGCGGCTCGGGCGGAACGTCGTCGTCGCGGCCGGGGCCGTGGTCCGTGGCGAGGTCCCCGACCACTGCGTGGTGGCCGGCGCCCCGGCCAAGGTCGTACGCCGCTGGGACCCCGGGACCGGCTGGGTGCCGCCGCTGCGGACGCCGGCGCCCGTGCCGATCCCCGACGGGGTGACCCCGCAGCAGCTGCTGTCGCTGGAGGAGGCGGAGCCGGATGCCCGGACGCCCGACGGCCGGGCGGTGTGAGGCGGCGTCAGCCCGCCGCCGGCAGGACCGTGCCGACGCTGTCGGTGCCGGCCAGGCCGCCGAGGAACGGGATCGTGGGTCAGATCTCGTTGTTCCACATGCGGAACATGGTGCAGAGGCCGTTCTTGTCGAACGTCACGGTCCAGAGGTTGGCGAAGACGCCGAGCTCTTTGTAGCGGCCGGTTCCTTCGATGGCCGCGGTGTCGCCGTTGCGGGTGAGGAGGGACCAGTCGAAGTCCCAGCCGCCCTCCTGCCAGGGCGCGCGGCTCTGCCAGCCTTCGACGATGGCGTCGCGGCCGACCCAGTCGGTCTCGTAGGGCCACTCGTGGTATTCGGCCCGCGGGGTGAACAGCGCGGCGATGTCCTGCTCGCTGTTGCTCACCCAGGCCCGCAGATATCCCTCGACCCAGGTGCGAACCTGGTCTTCGGTCACCATGACAGCTGCCTTTCCGTGCGGGGAGACGTGCGGTTCAGCCCTGGGCGGTCGGGCGGACGACGAGTTCGTTGACGTCGACGTCGGCGGGCTGGGAGATGGCGTAGTGGATCGCTTCGCCGATCGCCGCGGCGGGGATGGCAATGGCCATCTGGCCCGTGACCGCTTCCTTGGTGTCCTGGTCACCGATGGTGTCGGTCAGTTCGCTGCGGGTCAGACCGGGACTGATCACGGTGACCCGCAGGTGCCGGCTCTCCTGACGCAGACCCTCCGAAAGGGCACGGACCGCGTGCTTGGTGGCGCTGTAGACGGCGGCGGTCGGGTCCACCCGGAGCCCGGACACGGAGGCGATGTTCACGATGTGCCCGGAACCCTGCGCGTCCATGATCGGCAGGACGGCGGCGATGCCGTGCAGGACTCCGCGCAGGTTGACGTCGATCATGCGGTCCCACTCGTCGGTCCGCAGCGCGTCCAGGCGCGACAGGGGCATCACTCCGGCGTTGTTGACCAGGACGTCGATCCGGCCGTACCGGTCGCGGGCGGCCTGGACGAAGGACCGCATGCCGAGCGGGTCGGTCACGTCCAGGGTGTGCGGCAGGGCGCTGCCGCCATCGGCTTCGATCTCCTTGGCCAGGGCCGCCAGGCGCTCGCCGCGGCGCGCCCCCAGGACCACCTGGTGGCCGGCGGCGGCCAGGCGCCGGGCGGTGGCCTCGCCGATGCCGCTGCCGGCCCCGGTGATCAGCACGGTCTTCGAGGCAGTCGTGGTGGCCGGATACGTCATGCTCGTTCCTTCATCAGGTCGACGGTCTCGTGGGTGGACCGTCCGGTTCCGTCAGCATGGGCCCGATCCCGCGCGGGCGGCAGGAGGGCTCTTCCTGGGTGCCGCACTCCTAGGAACGACCGGCGTAGGCTTTCGGACATGAGCGGCAATGAACTGGGCGAATTCCTGCTGGCGCGCCGTTCCCGGGTCAGTCCGCAAGAGGCGGGGCTTCCCCGGTCCACGGGCCGCCGGGTGAGCGGGCTGCGGCGTGAGGAGGTCGCCGTGCTCGCCGGGGTCAGCGCCGACTACTACGCCCGCCTGGAGCAGGGCCGCGAACGCCACCCCTCCGGCCAGGTCATCGACTCCCTCGCCCGAGCCCTGAACCTGGACTCCGACGCCTGCTGGCACGCCTACCGCCTGGCCGGTCTCGTACCGCGCGACGAAGCCGCCGGCCTCGCCCCGGAGCGCGTGGCCCCGCAGCTGCAGCGGCTGATGGACGCGTTCCCGGCGGCGGTCGCCTACGTCATCAACCGCCGCCTGGACGTTCTCGCGGCCAACCCGCCGGCCACCGCGCTGCTCTCGCCGCTGGCGAACCCGCGTCACATGGCCCGCTCCCTCTTCCGCGACCCCGCCGCACGCACCCTGTTCGTGGAGTGGGACACGGTGGCGCGTGACACCGTCGCCGCGCTGCGGCTCGCCTACGGCCACGAGCGCCACGACCCCCACCTCGCGGCCCTGATCGACGAACTCCGCGCGGGGAGCGAGGAGTTCACGGCGTTGTGGGAGCGTCAGGACGTCGCTCGACTGGGAAGTCGGTTCAAGACCTTCCACCACCCCCTCGCGGGCCGGATGACGCTCTCGTACCAAACGTTCGAGGTGCAGGACGCTCCCGGACAGAGTCTGCTCGTCGGCACCGCCGAACCCGGCAGCGAGGACGCCGACCGCCTGGCGTCGCTCTGTGCCGTGCGGCCGCCGCGGGACCGGCAGGCGCTCACCACCCCTCAGTAACGGAAACCATCGTTTTCGTTTAAGGTGGGGGCATGCCCCGCTTGAGCGAGGAGCGCCGCGAAGAGCGGCGGCGCCACATCCTCACCAGTGCCTGGAGTTGCTTCTCCCGTAACGGCTTTCACGCCACGTCGATGGATGACGTCATCGCCGCGACCGGCATGTCCTCCAGTGCGGTCTACCGCTACTTCCGCAGCAAGGACGACCTCATCGACGCCGCCGCGGACGAGGCCCTGACCCTGGTCGGGGACCTCTTCGAGCGGCTGCTGGAACGCCGCCCCACGCCTTCGCCCGCCGAGGTCCTGCGGACCATGGCCGCCGAAGCCCGCGAGCGGGGCGAGGGCCGGCCGTATGACCTGACCCGTATCGCGATCCAGGCATGGGGCGAGGCGCTGCGCAGCCCGGAACTCGAAGGACGCACCCGGACCTTCTACCTGGGCGTGCGCGACAAGCTCGCCGAACTGGCCCGCCGCTGGCGCGAAGAGGGCACCATGGCGTCCACGGCGGACCCGGAGCAGGTCGCGACCGTCCTTATGACACTTATGCCCGGGCTCCTGGTCGGCCGCCACCTGGTGACGCCGGTCGACGCGGACCAGCTGGTCGGCGGCCTCTCCTCCCTCGCCCTGGCCCTCGGCGGCGCTTCGCGCCCGTGATCATGGTGGCGGCCGCACCTGTGCCGGCCGTGGAGGGCGGCAGCTGGGGCCGGTGATGGTTGCCGCGTGCCCGCGGACGGGGTCAGGGCCGGGGGCACGGGGTGAGCGGTTCCGGGTGCGGGGGCGCGGCCAGCAGGTCTGCGGCGACCGCGCGGAAGACGTTCATGTGGGGTGTCGCATGGTGAGCGTCCAGGGCTTGTCGGCCTGTCCACTCCTCGTAGACGACGAAGGCGTCCGCATTCCGCTGACTGCGGTGCACCCGGTAGGCGATGCAGCCCGGTTCACGACGGGTGGCACGCGCCAGGGGCAGCAGACGGGACTCCAGCAGATCGCCCTGGCCGGGCACCGCCGTGATCCTGGCCAGCAGGCACAGCGTCGCGGCGGTGTCGTCCGTGCCGAGGTCATCGGCTGGTTCCGGCTCGGGTGCGGGGCCGGTGCTGAGCCAGGGTGAGTCGTACTCGATGCGTGCGGAGTCCAGGCCGTGGGGCGTGGTGGTGTACAGGCGCAGGCGTTGTCCGTCGGGGTCGGGGATGACCAGGAGCCAGCCCACCAGGGCGACGACCGGCGGGGAGTGCGGAACGTCGAGGGTGTCCAAGTGGGCGATCCAACGGTCCAGGGCGGTCCGGTCGTCGACGGCCAGGGTGAGGAAGTCGTAGCCCTCGACGGCGGTGGCGGTGACCGGGTCCAGTCGCAGTTCGAGGCGGGTGCCCAGGCCGGGGACGTCGAGGACGACAGCGAAGAGGGTTCCGCCGGGGCGGCGGTGGTCCAGCTCGGTCAGGCGGTGGGCGCCCAGCACGTCGCCGTACCACCGGGCGCTGCGTTCCAGGTCGGTGACGGGCAGTTTGAGGTGATGGATGCCCAAGGGCACGGGGTTCGTCGGGGTTCGGGCGGTGTCCATGGCTACTCCTGGGGCTGTGCCTGTGCTGCGAGAGGGGCGGTGCGCTCGACGCGGGTGCCGTTGCGCCACAGGGCGGTGATGGTGCGCAGCGCGGTGATGTCGCGGGTGGGGTCGCCGTCGACGAGCAGCAGGTCGGCCCGGAGTCCCGGGGCGACGCGTCCGCGGTCGGTGAGGCCGAACGCGTCGGCGGGGGCGGCGGTGGCGGCCGTCAGAGCCTGGGCGGGGGTGAGGCCGGAGGCGACGAGCAGGGCGAGTTCGCCGTGGTAGCTGATGCCGTGGGCGGTGGGGTGACCGTGGCCGCCCGTGCCGTCGGTGCCCGCGAGCAGGGGCACACCGAGGCGGAACATCCGCAGGGCGGCGTCGGCGGCGTGCCGGGGATCCACTCCGAGAGGGCCGATTCGCTGTGCGGGGTCGATGGTGCGGATCTCGTCCAGGTCCGCCAGCCACCGCGGGTCCGCGTAGGGGCGCAGCCTGGGATCGTCGGCGAGGGCGTACTCGGCCGGGTGGGGCGTCATGCCGGTGAGTGCGGTGAGGGTGGGCACGACGAACACGCCGCCCGCTGCCGCGGCTTCGATCAGGTCCTGGTCGCCGGGTCCGTCGGCGGGGGCGTGGGCCAGGCCGTCGATGCCGCAGTCGATGGCCTGACGTGCCGCGCCGCGGGTGAGGGTGTGGGCGACGGTCCGCAGTCCCCGCTCGTGTGCGGCCCGGATCAGGGCGGTGACCGTCCGCGGGGACATGAGGGGCAGGGGCTTGCCGATGGCGGTGCCGTCCTCGATGAAGATCTTCAGATGGTCCGCACCCTCGGCGACGCGGGCCGCGACGAAGGCGTCGGCCTCGTCGGGCCCTGCGACCGTGGGGAACGGTTCGATCATGCCTAGTTCGGCCAACTGACAGGGGTGGCCGCCGGGGGCGGTCGCGCCGGTGGTGGCGACGCGTACGTCGGCCAGGTCGTCCCGCTCGTCGGCGGCGGCACGCATCCGCCGGGCGGTCTCGGCGGAGCCGCCCATGTCGAGCTCGGTCGTGATCCCGAACAGCAGGGCCTGGCGCAGCTGAGCGGTGTCGGTGGTGTGGGTGTGGGCGTCGATGAGGCCGGGCAGCAGGGTGCGTCCGGTGCCGTCCAGGACCGTCGCTCCGGCTGGGCTCTCCAGGTGGGCCCCGACGGCGGCGATCACCGGGCCGTCGATGAGGACATCCTGTGCGGGCAGCAGCCGGCTTCCGTCGAAGACGGCCGCCTGGCGGATGAGGGTGGGGGAAGTGGCGTGAGAAGTCATGTCAGTGTCTCCTCGAACGGGCTTTTGTCCGGGCGGACTTACCGCGGCAGGTGCTGGCCGAGCCGTTCCGCGACGGCGGCCGGATCGCTGGGGACGCCGGCGGCGGCCAGGTAGCCGTCGGGGCGCACGAGGAGCGTGGTCGGCAGGTCGGGGACGTACCGCACGGCCAACGCCCCCTGCCTGTCTGCCGTGATGGCACGCCGTGGTGTGCCGGGCAGGGCGAGGGTCCAGTGCAGGCCGTCCGGCGGGACGGCCAGGGGTGAGACGCGCGTCCCGGGGCGGGGGGTGCCGAGGTCGGGTTCGCTGGTGTAGGCGATGTCGAGCTGGGCGAGGGTGGAGGCCAGCCAGTCGGTGATGCCGGGGGTGGCTGCCGCCGCCGCGAGCAGCGCGTTGCGGCGTCGGCTCGCCGCCGGGCCGGCGAGGGCGGCGATCCGGGCGAACGTGCTTGTAAAAGCGACGAGTTGAGCTGCGACCGGCTGACGTTCGCGGTGGTAGCTGTCGAGGAGCGTCTCGGGCGCTGTGCCGGACAGGACGGCGTGAAGCTTCCAGGCCAGGTTCCCGGCGTCCTGCATTCCGGTGTTCATGCCCTGGGCGCCGGCGGGACTGTGCGTATGGGCGGCGTCTCCGGCCAGGAAGACCGGTCCGGCGCGGAACCGCTCGGCCACCCGCTCCTGGGCCCGGTAGGTGGAGGCCGCCACGACTTCCAGCACGCGGTTTCGCTCTCCCGCGGGGCCGCGCGTCGCCAACAGCCGCTCCACATCGCCCGCATCGGGTGCGGTCGTGCCGGGCGGCACGGGGGCGACCAGACGGTGCAGGCCGTCGGCGAGCGGGGACATCAGCAGCAGCCCCGCCTCCGACAGGCAGAACGCGGCATCCTCGGACGCCGCCGTCTGCCGCCCAGGTGTGAGGCGGACGTCGGCGAGCGCGAACAGCTGCTCCGGGGAGTCCCCCGGGAACGCGATCCCGGCCGCCGTGCGCACCGTGCTGTGAACGCCGTCGCAGCCCACCAGATACCGGGCACTCACCACACGGGCTATGCCGTCCGGGCCGGCGACCGTCGCGGTCACGCCCGGGAAATCGGCGGTGAAGCCCATCAGCCGGTGCTCGCGGTGCACGCCGCCGCCCAGCTCCACGAGCCGGCGCGTCAGGATTTCCTCGGTGGTCTGCTGGGAGGCCAGCAGCATGTAGGGGTGCGGTGTGTCGAGGTGGTCGTAACAGGCCCGCAGCAGTATCCGGTCCCGGTCGCGCAGGCAGAAACCCCGCCCCTTCTTCCCGCGCTCGACAAGAGCCGCACCGACTCCGATCCGGTCCAGGTACTCCAGCGTCCGCGGCTGCACCGCGGCCGCCCTGGATCCGGGCCGGATCCCGGCATCGCGGTCGATCAGGACGTGGTCCACGCCCAGTCGGCGCAGGCTCGCCGCCAGAGTCAGACCCGAGGGTCCCGCTCCGGAGACCAGAACGTCCGTCCGGCACGGAAGGGAGTGGACCGCTGGCGACTTCGGCATGATGCGCTCCTCGCCGTCCGGCGGGGGTGGCGGCGGCCGGGTGAGAGCGAGCGGCGCCACCCCAACACCAAACGAAAACGTTCGTTTGCGTTTCAATGCAAAGGTAGCAGTCGGCCGCCCATAGCGCAAACGATCGTTCCCTTTTGGGTTGCGGGACCAGTGCACCCCGCTCAGCCTCCGGACTTCAGCGAACCGCATGTCCCGGCCCGACCGGACAGGACAGGACCTGATGTTCACCGGCCGGTTCACTCACGCGGCGATCAGCGCATCAGAAGCCCAGCCGTTTCGGGTCAATGCTGCTCCCGGGTGAACGGGGTGGTCTGCTGCCCGGGAGCGTGCTCCGGTCTGCCTGGGTCGCAGCTCGCGAGGCGGCGCTGGACGAGACCCGGCTGAAGTCGGCCGGAACTGGATTCACCCCGTCCCCGGCCGAGGTCGTGCGGTGCCGGGAAGGGGCCGGCTGTGTCGCCGCCGAGGACGCCTGTACCGGTCCCTGTCATGGCCGCGGGGGTCGCGGAGGAGGGTGGTGCGGGTCAGCCCGCTGCCAGCAGGACCGTGCCGACCAGGGCCAGGCCCGCGCCTGTCGCTTGCACGGAGCGGAGGCGTTCGCTGAGGACACCGCGTGCGGCGAGTGCGGTGACGACGGGGTAGAGGGAGGCGGGGACGGCGGCGATGGTGCCTCGCTGGCCACCACGAGCGTGAGGACACCGGACGTCACCGTGAGCAGCTCGACCGTGCCGGGCGGGTGCGGGTCGGAGACATTGCTGTCACCGGGGGCGATGCGCCAGTCCCACGGCTCCAGCGGCCCCCGGCAGTGCACCGTGCCCGCCGGAACGTCCGCGACCTTCGACGGCGGCGCCCCGCACGCCTACCGCAACGACGGTCCGGAAGACGTCACGATGACGATGGCCGTGGCCGTCGCCACGATGACGATGGCCGTGGCCGTCGCCCCCGCCCACTGACGCCTCCGCGGGGGCTTGGGTAAAACCTCTGCCACGACGTCGCGGCTGCGTGTCCGGCGAAGCGGACCCGGTCGTACCGCGAAGTCGCAGTTCAGGCTCCGCCTCGCCCGTGCCGGGCCCCTCCGTGCGGGCCGCCGCGCGCCCGGGGAAGTCGCGCGGGGGAGGTTGACGGGGCCGCGCCACGGGCGGACGATTTATATAGGTGCTCGATACAACAGACGTGCGGGGGTCGCCGAGCAGGTGCCGCGCATCCGTCGCGCCCGCTCACGCTTCCCGGCGGCCCCGGCCCGGATCAGGAGGGCATGGCATGTGTGGCATCACCGGCTGGATTTCCTTCGACCGTGATCTGCGCGCCGCGCAGCAGACCGTGGACGCGATGACGGAGACGATGTCCTGCCGCGGCCCCGACGACAGCGGCACCTGGGTCAAGGGGCCCGCGGCACTCGGCCACCGCCGTCTCGCGATCATCGACCTGGCCGGCGGCCGGCAGCCGATGACCGCACGCCGCGCCGACGGCAGCGAGGTCGTCCTCGTCTACTCCGGCGAGGCGTACAACTACACCGAACTGCGTGCGGAGTTGATATCCCGCGGCCACCGCTTCCGCACCGGCTCGGACACCGAGGTCGTCCTGCGCGGCTACCTCGAATGGGGCGAGGCCGTCGCCGAACACCTCAACGGAATGGTCGCGTTCGCGATCTGGGACGAGCAGCGCGAGCGGCTCGTCATGGTCCGCGACCGCATGGGCATCAAGCCGTTCTACTACTACCCCACCACCGACGGCGTGCTGTTCGGCTCCGAGCCCAAGGCGATCCTCGCCAACCCCGCCGCCGAGCGGAACGTCGGCCTCGAAGGGCTCCGCGAGCTCTTCTCGTTCATCAAGACCCCCGGCCACGCGGTCTGGGAGGGCATGCACGAGGTCGAGCCCGGCACTGTCGTCACCGTCGACCGCAACGGCCTGCGCAGCCACGTCTACTGGGCGCTGCGCACCCGCCCGCACACGGACGACAAGGACACCTCGATCGCGCACGTCCGCACGCTGCTCGACGACATCGTCCGTCGTCAGCTCGTCGCCGATGTCCCGCGCTGCACCCTGCTCTCCGGCGGCCTCGACTCCTCGGCCATGACCGCGCTGGCGGCCCGTCAGCTCGGCGAGGCGGGCGAGACGGTGCGCAGCTTCGCCGTCGACTTCGTCGGCCGGACCGAGAACTTCGTGGCCGACGAGCTGCGCGCCACCCCCGACACGCCCTTCGTGCACGACGTGGCCCGTCTCGCCGGCACCGAGCACCAGGACATCGTCCTGGACTCGACCGCGCTCGCCGATCCCGAGGTGCGCTCCAAGGTGATCCGGGCGCGGGACATTCCCGTGGGCTTCGGGGACATGGACTCCTCCCTCTACCTCCTCTTCAAGGAGATCCGCAAGCACTCGACCGTCGCCCTGTCCGGCGAGTCGGCCGACGAGGTCTTCGGCGGCTACCGGCAGTTCTTCGACGAGGAGGCCCGCCGGGCCGACACCTTCCCCTGGCTCGTCCACCACGCGCGGGACTTCGGTGACGACGACGGCATCCTGACCCCGGGGCTGACCGAGGCGCTCGACCTGGACTCCTACGTCCAGGACGGCTACGGCGCCGCGGTCAAGGACATCGAACGCCTCGAAGGCGAGAGCGACTTCGAATTCCGCATGCGCAAGATCTGCTACCTGCACCTCACGCGCTTCGTGCGGATCCTTCTCGACCGCAAGGACCGCGCGAGCATGGCCGTCGGGCTGGAGGTGCGCGTGCCCTTCTGCGACCACCGGCTCGTGGAGTACGTCTACAACACGCCGTGGTCCCTGAAGTCCTTCGACGGACGCGAGAAGAGCCTGCTGCGGGAGGCCACCGCCGACGTCCTGCCGCGGTCGGTCTACGACCGCGTCAAGAGCCCGTACCCCTCCACCCAGGACCCCCAGTACGCCGTCGCTCTCCAGGGCCAGGCCAAGGACCTGCTCTCCCGGCCCTCGCACGCCGTCTTCGGCATTGTCGACCGCGACTGGCTGCGCCGGGCGGCGCACGACGACGCCCCCCAGATCACCCAGGCGTCCCGGCACGGCCTGGAGCGCACGCTGGACCTGGCTCTGTGGTTGGACATGTACTCGCCCACTATCATGATCCCCTGATCAAACCGTACGGGGCGGTGGGCAAAGCGATGACGATCGGCGACGACGACGCACTGCACCTGGTGATCTCCCTGCACCGGCTCACCCGGAGCCTGCGCAGGGCCTCCACCGCGGGCAGCGTCCAGCCGACCCACATCGCCATCCTGGTGCTGCTGGCCAAGGGCCCGGCCCGCATCGGCGAGATCGCCGCCTGGGTGCCCTGCTCCCAGCCCACCGCCACCTCCGCCGTCCTGGCCATGGAGGCATCGGGCCTGATCCGCCGCGCACCCGACCCGACCGACGGGCGCGCCTGCCGGGTCACGCTCACCGAACGCGGCGCCGCCGCCCTGGCCGACCTCGCGCGCGGCGAGGCCGAGGTGCTCTCCAGGCGCCTCGCCTCGCTGCGCCCCGACGAGATCCGGCAACTCGTCGACGTGGGGCCCCTGCTGCGGCGGCTCGCGGAAGCCACCGACTGAGGGCCCCGCCCGCGGTCAGCCCAGGCGGGGGATCTCGATCGCCGGGCAGCGGTCCATCACCATCGAAAGCCCGGCCGCGCGCGTCCGTTCGTACGCCTCCTCGTCCACGACGCCCAGCTGGAACCACACCGCCTTCGCGCCGATCGCGACCGCCTCGTCCGCGACCGCGCCCGCGAGGTCGCTGTTGACGAAGACGTCCACCACGTCGACGGGGAAGGGGATCTCCGCGAGCGTCGCGTACCCCTTCTCCCCGTGCACCGTCTCCGCTCTGGGGTGGACGGGCACGACGCGCTTGCCGTACCGCTGCAACACCTGGGCGACGCCGTAGGCCGCCCGGCCCTCGTTGGACGACAGACCGACGACCGCCCACGTGTCGCCGGTCTCCTCGATGATCCTGCGGATGCTCCCCGCCTCTGCGTACATGCCCGCTCAACGAGCCTGCCCGCCGGACCATTCCCGGAGTGCGCATAGGGTGGCGGGATGCAGGACCAGTACCGGACAGTGGCGCGCGCAGGCGTCCATGAGATCGAGGTCAACAAGTCGCGCTTCCTCTGTGCGCTCGCGCCCGCCGCGACCGAGGAGGAGGCCCAGGCTTTCATCGCGCGCGTCCGCAAGGAGCACCCCACCGCCCGCCACCACTGTTTCGCGTACGTCCTCGGCGCCGACGGCTCCGTCCAGAAGGCCAGCGACGACGGGGAGCCGGGCGGCACCGCGGGCGTCCCCATGCTCCAGATGCTGGTGCGCCGCGAGGTGCGGTACGTGGTCGCCGTCGTCACCCGTTACTTCGGCGGCGTGAAGCTCGGCGCGGGCGGGCTCATCCGGGCCTACGGCGGTGCCGTCGGCGAGGCGCTCGACGTCCTCGGCACGGTGACCCGCCGGCGGTTCCGGCTGGCCACCGTCACCGTCGACCACCAGCGGGCCGGGAAGCTGGAGAACGACCTGCGGGCCACCGGACGGGCCGTGCGCGAGGTGGACTACGGCGCGGACGTCCGCATCGAGGTCGGCCTGCCCGAGGCCGAGATCGAGGGCTTCCGCGCCTGGCTGGCCGACACCACCGCGGGCACGGCGGGCCTGGAGCTCGGCGGCGAGGCGTACGGCGACGCCTGAACCGCCGGGCCCGCCCGGCCCGCGGGGTCAGATGTAGTCCTCCAGCCGGGCCAGCGCGTAGCCCTGCTCGGTCGCCTCGCGCAGCACCGTGCGCAGCATGTCCGGCATGGTGGCGTTCCACGCCTGCGGGCCGTTGAAGTGCGTGAGGATGATGTCGCCGGGGTGGAACCGCGGGTCGTCCTCGCGGTAGTCGATCCGGTCCGGGAACGCCTCCTCGTTCCACAGCGGCGCGGCACGCGCTCCGCACTCCTCGGCGACGGCGAGGGTGCCCGCGTCGAAGTCGCCGAACGGCGGCCGGAACAGCCACGGGCGGACACCGATCTCGTTCTGCAGGATGTCCTGCTGACCGCAGACCTCCGCGCGCTGCTCGTCCTCGGAGATCGTGATCATCTGAGGGTGGTGCAGGGTGTGGTTCTGGATCGACGCGCCCTGCGCGTGCAGGTCGCGGAAGTAGCCGTAGTCGTCGGCGGCCGACTCGTCGGTGAGGAACGCGGTGACCGGGATGTCCAGGTCCCGCAGCATCTGAAGGAACGCGTGGTCCTTCGCCGCCCCGTCGTCGATCGTCAGGAAGACGACCTTCTCCTCAGTCGGCACGCTCGCGAAGACGGGGATCAGGCCGGGGCCCTGGTCCGCCCAGTCGGGCGTGGTCAGCTGGGGTTTGACCTTGGGCGGGGGCGGCGCCACGAGCGGCGGCCGGTCCAGCCCCCACTTCCTGGCGGCCGCCATCCGCTCCTCGCGCGTCTGCTGCACCTGGGCCACGCCGGCCTGCGCGTGTCCGTCGTCCTGGTGCGTTTCCAGGGGCGCCGTCCCCCAGGTGGCGCAGGCGCTGCCGCCGGCGAGGAGCAGAAAGGCGGTCAGCAGACGGGTGACGGGGCGGCGGGCCGCCCCCGGGGGAGTGCGTACGGAGCGTATGAGTCGCATAGTCCGGATCCTGGCAGCGGGGTCCGGCGGGCGCGCGCCCGGTTACGCCCATCGGGTCCGCGCCCGGCGCGCGGGAGTGACGGTCCGTCGCCCGGGCCGTGCCACCGAAGGTCCCGTGGGGGCGGACCGAACCATCGGGTGGTCCGACCACAGGGTTAGTGGGACGAAGCCGCTCCGCGTTGACCGGCGCTCCGGCGCTTATCTAGTCTTCATTCAGGACAAGTTGCCAGGTCCTTTCGGGGGAGCCGCCCTTCCGGGCGAGCCAAGGGGGCCTGATCTCGCGTGCACGCCGGGTCTCATCGGCGATTCGGCGCGCCTCGCATGGCGTGAAGGGATCTCAGTCTCTTGATGATTTCCACTCCTGTGCTCGTGGACCCCGCACCGAACGCCTCGTCGGCGGGGGCCGCGGACCTCCGGCCGCCGTCCGGCCACCCGGGTGCGGCGCACCCCTTCGCCCGCTTCAGCGAGGTGGAGGCGCGCGTCATCGAGGGCATCGCCGCCGGGGAGGCGACCGTCCCCCTCGCCTCGCGCCTCCACCTGAGCAGACAGGACGTCGAGCACCACGTGACGTGCCTGCTCCGGAAGCTGGACGTCCGCAGCCGGGCCGCGCTCGTCTCGCGCGCCTACTCCCTCGGGGTCCTTCAGGCGGGCACGTGGCCGCCGCGGGCCGTGGCGGACCTCGTCGGCTGAGCGGCCGGGAGGCGCCGGCTGAGCCGGATACGCGCGCTGCCGTACGGGGGACGGCAGCGCGCGTACGGCCCTCAGGACGGGACGGGCGGCCGCGTGTGGCACGCCTCGATCAGGGCCCGCAGCTCGGCGCGGGGCGGGTCGGGGCGCACCGCGAGGAAGGCCGGCATCGAGGGGGCGGGGCCGCACAGCGGGCGGAAGACCACGCCCGGCACGGCCAGTTGGCGCGCGTAGGGCGCGTAGAGGACCGTCCACGACGGCTTGCCGTAGCCGATCGTGGCCAGCGTGTCCTGGTCGGTGGTGTACTCCGGGCCGAGGACCGGTTCGAAACCGGCCTCCCGGCACGAGCTCATGACCAGCTCGTACAGCGTGGGGTTCCTGGCCTCGGCGGCCAGCCGCAGCGGCAGCCCCGCCAGGAGCGCCATGTCGATCGTGCCCCGCACGGCGAGGTCGTGACGGGCGGGCAGCGCGGCCATGAGGTCGTCCTCCCACAAGGGAAGCAACTCCAGCTCCGGCACGGCCCGTTCGCCCCGCAGCAGCGTCGCGTCCAGCTCGCCGGAACGCACCCGCTTGAGCCGGTCGTCGGTGGCGGCCGTGACCAGTTCGAGCTGGGCGTGCGGGGCGAGCCGGGTGAACTCGGCGAGTATTCCCTCCAGCCGCGTGCCGAGCCCGGCGCTGGTGCCCAGCCGGAGCGTGGTGTTCCGCTCGGACCGCAGCTCGTCGATCGCCTCCCGCGCCCGGTCCTGCGCGGCCAGCACCTCCCGGGCGTGCGGCAGCAGCCGCCGGCCCGCCTCGGTCAGCCCGACGGCGCGGGTGGTGCGGTCGAACAGCCCCACCTCGAGCTCCCGCTCCAGCCTGCGCACCTGCTGGCTGACCGCCGACTGCACGATGTGCAGCCGCTCCGCCGCCCGCCCGAAGTGCAATTCCTCCGCCACGGTCAGGAAGTACCGCAACTGCCGGATCTCCATGCCCCACCCCATTGATCTGAATCCGCGATGAGTGTAGGCGCACTTCGGATCTTGGCCGACGGCGGTGCCCGCGACGAGAGTGGTGCGCACCGAGCCGTACACGGCGGCCGGCCCGTAAACCGCCGGCCGTAGCGTGCGGACGCACCCAGCCGTACACCGAGGAACGAGGAACACCGATGCCCAGCACCACCCTGCCGATCAGCGGCGGCACGGCCACCGTCGAGTACGACATCACCGGGAGCGGCCCGGGGCTCGTGCTCGTGCACGGCACCGCGGCGACCCGCGAGCAGTGGGGGCCGCTGACCGAGGCCGTCGCCGACAGGTTCACGGTGGTGGCCCCCGACCTCTCGGGATCGGGCGGCACCACCGACCACGGCGGGCCGGTCACCCTCGCCGATCTCGCCGACGAGGTGCTCGCTGCGGCCGACCACGCCGGGCTGGACTCCTTCCACCTCGCCGGCCACTCGCTCGGCGCGGCCGTGGCGACCCACATCGCGGGCACCCGGCCCGAACGCGTCCGCTCCCTCGCGCTGCACGCGGGCTGGGTGCGCACGGACACCCGGATGGCGGCCGAATTCCACGCCTGGCTGGAACTGCTGCGCGTGGACGCGGAACACGGGACGGCCCTGTTCGCGCGGGCGGTGCCGCTGATGGCCTTCGGCCCGCGCTACTGGGAGGGCGTCGCCGCCCCGGCCCACGAGGAGCTGGTCCGCGCGCTCGACGGGATGATCGACGGCGCGGGCGCGGCCCGGCAGACCGAGGCCGACCTCACCGTCGACCTGCGCCCCCTGCTCGGCCGGATCACCGCCCCGACGCTCGTGCTGGCCAGCGCGCACGACCGGCTGATCGGCGCCGAGCAGCAGCAGGCGCTGCTGTCGGGCATCGCGCGGGCCCGCTACGCCGAGATCGACGCCGGGCACGGCGCGCCCGGCGAGGACCCGGCCGGGTTCGCGGCGAAGCTGGCCGCCTATCTGGACGAGCGGCTCACGGCGGACCGGGAGCCGGTCGCCGCTCCCTGAACCCCCGGGCTCAGACCTCCAGTTCCGCTTCTATGTGCCTGAGCTGGTGCCGGGCCATGGCGAGATTCGCCCGCTGCGCGTCGAGGACGAGGTAGAGGAAGAGGCCGTTGCCGCCGCGCCCGGTGAGCAGTCTGATCAGGTGGTACTGCGTGCCGAGCGTGATGAGGATGTCCTCGATCCGGTCCTGGATACTGAGCATTTCCATGGCGCGCAGCTTGGCCCGTACGACATCGGTGTTCGCCGCCGCGGCGACATTGAGGTCGAGCGACTGGGACCCGCCCAGGGTGCCGAGCGCCATGCCGCTGCCGTAATCGACGAGGGCCACGCCGAGGGCCCCCTCGATCGAGCTCATCGCGTCCTTCAGTGCCATTTCGGTGTTCGCCATGACGGTTCCGCTTTCGGTGTCGGTGATGGGTTTCGGTGCGGGGCTCGCTCGCTCAGGTCTGCCGCCGGTGCGACGCGTCCACCAGCGCGGCTATCCGGGGGCAGGCCCGGCGGGCCTCCAGATTCAGCCGGCCCACATTGGCGTCGGCCGCGGCCAGCAGCGTCAGCACGCTCGACGCCCCGGCGGCGTAGGTGGCCACATAGCCGAATTCGCCGCTGACCAGCAGCTCGCGGAAGCCTCCGTGGCCCACGGCGTCCGCGAGCCGGGCGCCCACACCCAGGGCCGCGGCGGTCAGCGCGGCCATGCCGTCGGGCTCGGCGCCGGCGAGGAGATGCGCGATCACCAGCCCGTCCGTGCTCGCCACCATCGAACCGGTCAGATGGGGTACCCGGACCCGTAACTCCTGGAGCTCGGCGAGCACTTCGGGTGGTGCTGCGGTCATCGACTGCCTCCTTCCGGCGAACTGTCTCAAAGCGCGCCTCATCATGGGATCGGTCGAAACTGGCGGCTGCACGGCACGGTCACATTCCTCTCCAGCCCGTGGGCGATTACCAGTGGCGTGTCCGTTGCGACGGAAGGTAACCGATCGTGCGGGTGTGGCTCACGGTTTTGGCATTTGTCGCCGGAAAATCCGGCCTAGGGCCGGCCGGGGCCCGGCGGAGGCATTCGCCGACGTGCGGGCACGGGTGCGGCGCAAATGTGAAGCGGTCGGTGTGCGCCAAGGTGACCGAAAACGACGCTTCAGCCCCGCGCGCCACCGGGCGCCGAGTTCACTGGTGGCCCTTTGCGGCACGGCTCCGCCTCCGGCGCCGGGCCGGACGTATCCAAGCGGCGCAGGGCTCGGGGTGATGGTCGGCGTGGCATCTGCCGTCGAGCAGCCCCTTGCGGGGCTCACGCACGGGACCCATCGACGGCTGGAATGAGACGGTAGTCGTGCTGAGCGCGCCCGCAGGCCGGGCCTAAGCTGCAACCATGCTTGATCGAATAGGGGTTCGTCCCGCCCGCTTGGCCACCGCCATGTCGACCGTATTCCTGCTCCTCGGCACAGTCGCCGCCTGTGGCACGGGATCGGCCTCCCCGGCCGGCGCCGCACCATCGCCCGCGTCGTCCACCAGATCACCGGTCAACTCGCCGTCGCCGGCGGCAGAAGCGGAGGATGCCTTACCTCCTGGCCGCGCCGCTGCGGCACAGTCGGAGGCCGAACCGGCCGACGTGAAAGACGCTGACTCTCCTGGTCGGCGTGACGGCAGCAATTACGACAACCTCTCGCCGGAGGGCAGAGAAGCCCACGACACCGAGAACTGCGCCAAGACCCCGGGCAAGAAGAAGGGCAGCTGCAACGAACTTCACCGCAAGTGCCGGGAGAGTGGTGCCACTGTCGTCTCCTCGAAGGGTGAAGAACTCACCTGCCGGACGTCTCCGAAGGACGGCCGACTGCGTTGGCTCGCCGATGGTGAATGAACGGCCCACGAGCGCGGCGGTCGGACGTCCGTGGCGGAACGAGACCCTCCAGTACGTCTCGCGGAGCCGCGCTCGCCGCTGTCGGCCCGGCCTGGCCGTCGCGTAGGCGCTCGGCTTCCCGGACCCGTCCCGACGATGATCCTCCTTGCCGGGGATCCGTCCAGTGGCCCCGGGCCCCGCGGACCACAATCGCCCCATGGCCCCCGGCCCCCCACCCGGATGGGAGACTGAGGGGCGGGCAGGCAGGACGCTGTCCGGGCAAGACGTGGTCGGCGGTCGCACCCGCCGGGCTGAGGCGGAGCGTGGAGGGACAGGAACATGCGGGTCGGAGCCCTCCTGTGAGAATGCTGCACACCTCGGACTGGCATCTCGGACGGTCCTTCCACCGCATCGGCCTGCTCCAGGCCCAGCGGGCGTTCATCGGCCACCTCGTGGAGGCGGTGCGCGAGCACGAGGTGGACGTGGTGCTCGTCTCCGGTGACATCTACGACCGGGCCGTGCCGCCGCTCGCCGCCGTCGAGCTGTTCGACGAGGCGCTGCACAAGCTCGCCGACGCCGGGGTGCCCACCGTGATGATCTCCGGCAACCACGACTCGGCCCGCCGCCTCGGCGTCGGCGCCGGGCTCATCGGGCGGGCCGGCATACACCTGCGCACCGACCCGGCCGGCTGCGGCACCCCCGTCGTGCTCGCCGACGCGCACGGCGACGTCGCCTTCTACGGCCTGCCCTATCTGGAGCCCGCCCTCGTGCGCGAGGAGCTCGGCGCGCCGCGCGGCGGTCATCAGGCGGTGCTGCGGGCCGCCATGGACCGGGTGCGCGCCGACCTCGCCGCGCGGCCCGCCGGGACCCGGTCCGTCGTCCTCGCGCACGCCTTCGTCGCGGGCGGCGCGGCCAGCGACAGCGAGCGCGACATCACCGTGGGCGGCGTCGCCTCCGTCCCCCCGGAGACCTTCGACGGCGTCGACTACGCCGCGCTCGGCCACCTCCACGGCTGTCAGACGATCACCGAGCGCGTCCGCTACTCCGGCTCCCCGCTGGCGTACTCCTTCTCCGAGGCCGACCACCGCAAGACCATGTGGCTCGTCGACCTCGGCGCCGGCGGCGCCCTGACCGCGGAGCGGCTCGACTGCCCCGTCCCGCGCCCGCTCGCCCGGATCCGCGGCCGCCTCGACGACCTGCTGAGCGACCCGCGCCTGGAGAAGCACGAGGAGGCGTGGGTCGAGGCCACCCTCACCGACCCGCACCGCCCCGAGGAGCCCATGGCCCGCCTCGCCGGGCGCTTCCCGCACGTGGTGAGCCTCGTCCTCGAACCCGACCGGGCCCCCGAGGACCCTCTCGCCTCCTACGCCCAGCGGCTCCGCGGCCGCAGCGACCATCAGATCGCCGCGGACTTCGTCGCCCACGTGCGCGGTGGCCTCGGCCCCGACGCCGCCGAGAGCACCGTGCTGACCGGCGCCATCGATTCCGTACGGCTGGCCGAGGCCCTCGGCGAGGAGGCTCGATGAGGCTGCACCGGCTCTCCCTGCACGCTTTCGGGCCCTTCGGCGGCTCCCAGGAGGTCGACTTCGACGCCCTCTCCTCCGCCGGCCTCTTCCTGTTGCACGGCCCCACCGGCGCCGGGAAGACCTCCGTGCTCGACGCGGTCTGCTACGCCCTCTACGGCGGGGTGCCCGGCGCCCGCCAGGGCAGCGGCCTGACCCTGCGCAGCGACCACGCCGACCCGGCCACCCTCACCGAGGTGACGCTCGACCTCACCGTCGACGGCCGGCGGCTGGAGATCACCCGGCGGCCCGAGCAGTTGCGCCCCAAGAAGCGGGGCGACGGCTTCACCCGGGAGAAGGCCCACAGCACGCTGCGCGAGCGCGACGACGAGGGGCAGTGGCAGGGCCTCAGCCGCTCCCACCAGGAGATCGGCGAGGAGATCACCCAGCTGCTCGGCATGAGCCGCGAGCAGTTCTGCCAGGTCGTGCTGTTGCCGCAGGGCGACTTCGCGCGCTTCCTGCGCGCCGAGGACACCGCCCGCGGCAAGCTGCTCGGCAAGCTCTTCGACACCAGCCGCTTCGCCGCCGTCGAGGACCGCCTCGCCGAGCTGCGCCGGGCCGCCGAGAAGCAGGTCACCACCGGCGACGAGCAGCTCCTGGCCCTCGTGCACCGGATGCAGCAGGCCGTCGCGGACCCCTCGCTGCCCGAACCCGGCGCCACCCCCGCCGTCCCCGGGCAGCGCGACTCCTCCCGTACGGCCCGCACGGCCCGTACGGCAGCCGCGGGCCGGGCGCCGCTGGCCCCCGGTGACGCCGGGCTGGCCGAGGCCGTGCTGACCTGGGCGGCACTGGCCCGCTCCGGGGCGCGGGAGCGACGGGACATCGCGGCCGTCGCCGCACGCACCGCGGAGGAGGCCCACCGCGCCGCCCAGCGGCACGCCGACGCCACCCGCGAACTGGCCGGTCTCCAGGCGCGGTACGCGGCGGCCCGGCAGCGCGCCGCCGCCGTCGAGGAGCACGACGCCGAGGCCGAGCGGCTGCGCGAGCGCCTGGAGCGGGCGCACGCCGCCGGGTCGGTGGTGCCCGCCCTGGAGCTGCGCGAAGAGGCCGGGCGCGCGCACCACGCCGCCGCCGGTGCCGAACGGGCCGCCCGCGACCGGCTCTCCGCCGCCCACCGGGACGCCCCCGCGGCGGAACTCGCCGCACTGGAGCGGGCCCACCGCGAGGAGCTCGGCTCGCTCTCGGCCGCCCGCCGCGCCGAACAGCGCGCCGCCGACGTCGCCGTCGAGCTGGCCGAGCTGGACCGCGAGGCCCGCTTCGACGAGGAGGCCCTCATCGAGGCCGACGACTGGCTCGCCGGCTGGGAGGCGAGGCACGCCGCCCACCAGCGGCGCGTCGAGGACGCCCAGGAGGCGGCCACCCGGGCCGCCCGCCTGGAGGGCGAGGTGGCCCCCGCCCGGCGCAGGCTCGACGCCGCCCGGGAACGCGACCGGCTCGCCGGGCAGGTCACCGCCGCCCGGGCCCGGCTGCTCGAAGCCCGGGAGCGGGCCGGCGAGGCCCGGGAGCACTGGCTCGACCTCAAGGAACGCCGCCTGCTCGGCATCGCCGCCGAACTCGCCGCCGAGCTGACGCCCGGCACCGCCTGCAAGGTGTGCGGGTCCACCGAGCACCCCGGCCCCGCCCGCACCACGGCCGACCACGTCGACCGCGCCGACGAGGCCCGCGCCCTCGGCCGCTTCCAGGACGCCGAGTCCGTCCGCGAACGGTCCGAGCGCGACCTCCAGGCGCTGCGCGACGCCCTCGCCCACGCCGAGGCCGACGCCGGAACGGCGCCCGTCACCGAACTCGCGGCGGCCGCCGAGGACATCAGCCGCTCCTGCGCCGAGGCCCGCGCGGCGGGGGCCGACGCGCACCGGGCCCGCGAGGCGCTGGAAGGCGCGGAGCGGGAGTACGAGCGGCGACGCGCCGGGCGGCAGGCCGCCCAGCTGCGCGCCACCGCCCGCACGGCCCGCCGGGAGCACCTCGACGGCGAACTGCGCGCGCTGGAGAAGGAGTTGGCGCGGGTGCGCGGGGGAGCGGCGTCCGTCGCCGCGCACGCCGCGCTGCTGGAGCGCCGCCTGGCCCTCCTCGCCGACGCGGCCGAGGCGGCACGCGCCGCGCGGAGCGCGGCGGAGGACCTGGAGAAGGCCGAGGCGCGGCTCGCCGGGGCGGCAGGGCGCGCCGGCTTCCCCACGCCCTCGGACGCGGCCCGCGCCGTACTCCCCGAAAGCGAACAGCGGGCCCTGCGGCAGCGCCTCGACGACTGGCGGAGCGAGCGGGCCGCCGTCACCGCCGAGCTGGCCGACCCGCACAACGCCGCCGCCGCGCGGCGGCCCCCCGCCGACCCGGCCGCCGCGGACGCGCTGCTCGCCGCCGCGACCCGGCGGCTGCGCGAGACCTCCGCCGCCGAGTCCGCCGCCCGCACACGCTGCCAGGAGCTGGACCAGCTCTCCGCGCGGGCCGCCGCCGACGTGCGCCGCCTCGCCCCGCTGCGCGAGGAGCACCACCGGGTGGCGGGCCTCGCGACGCTCGTCGCCGGGACGTCCGCCCACAACGAGCGGAAGATGCGCCTGGAGTCCTACGTACTGGCCGCCCGGCTGGAGCAGGTCGCGGCCGCCGCGACCCTGCGGCTCCAGCGGATGTCCGCCGGGCGCTACACGCTGGTGCACTCCGACGCCCGCTCCGGCGGCGCCCGGCGCTCCGGCCTCGGCCTGCACGTCGTCGACGCCTGGACCGGCCGCGAGCGCGACACCGCGACCCTCTCCGGCGGAGAGACCTTCTTCGCCTCCCTGGCCCTCGCGCTCGGGCTCGCCGACGTCGTGACGGAGGAGGCGGGCGGCATCCGGCTCGACACGCTCTTCATCGACGAGGGCTTCGGCAGCCTCGACGAACAGACCCTCGACGAGGTGCTCGACGTCCTGGACTCGCTGCGCGAGCGGGACCGCACGGTCGGTATCGTCAGCCACGTCGCCGACCTCCGCCAGCGAGTCCCCGCTCAACTCCAGGTCGTCAAGGGCCGGTCGGGGTCCGCCGTGCGCCACCGCACGGCCGGGGTCACCGGCTGAGCGCCCGGCGGGCGAGCGGCGAGGAGTAGACGACGCTCGTCGTCACCGGGCCGAGAGCGCCGATCCGCCCCGCCACCTCCTCCAGGTGCCGCATCGACCGGGCCGCGACCTTGATGACGAAGCAGTCGTCGCCCGTGACGTGGTGCGCCTCCAGGATCTCCGGCGTGGTCGCCAGCAGATCGCGCAACGGCTCGTGGCCGCCCTCCGGAGCGCGCAGCCGGACGAAGGCGAGGACGGGCAGCCCCAGCTTCCCGGCGTCGACGACGGCCGTGTACCCGCCGATGACGCCGGCCTCCTCCAGACGCCGGACGCGTTCGGTCACGGCGCTGGAGGACATGTTCACCGTGCGCGCCAACTCCGCGAAGCCCGCACGGCCGTTGCGCTGGAGGGCGTCGAGGATGCGCCAGTCGGTGGCGTCGGGGGAATAGCCGGTCATGGGTGATGTCTAACAGTGGAAACCCCGGTTGAACAAGGGTTTTACCGGGGATTGACGGTTTGCGAAGGGCCGGCCAGCCCGTGGATTTCCCGCCATGGCGGGCACCGCGCCCCGTACGGCCGCGGCCTCGGCCGGCTGCGGCTGGTGAGCCTCGCGGTGTCCCCTGCCCCCGCTGGTACTCGGCCGGTACCGTGGGGGCATGCCGGCACTCAACATTGAATTCACGGAAGAGGAGCTCGCGGCCATCCGTGAGGCCGCTGCCGCCGACGGGAAGAGCATCAAGGCGTATGTGCACGACCTGTCCGTGCGCGAGCAGCAGCGGCGCCGCTTCGTGGAGCGTGCCGCGAAGTTCTGGAACGAACACATAGAGGAATTCGACGCCGCCTTCCCCGAGGAGGCACCTCCGTCCGAGGGCGGTGCGGCCGCCTGATGACGTTGCTCATCGACCTGCCCTGGCTCCTGGGCGTGCAGGAGCAGAAGCTGTACGAGGAGCCCGCCGTCCACGACTACACCGCCCTCGCCGCCGCGGTCTCCCGGCACGCCTTCGACGTCGCGAAGTTCGACCACGAGCCCGACGCCGCCTGGCGGGCCGCCGCCCTGATGCACACCCTGGTCAGACTCCAGCCGTTGCCGGTGCGCAGCAGCCTCTACGCCTGCATGGTCGTCGTCGCCTATATGGCCGCCGCGGGCGAGGGCATCGACCCGCCCTACGGCTCCATAGTGGATCTCGCCCGGGACATCAAGGAGTACCGGGTCGACGTCTACGAGTGCGCCGACCGCATCCGGACCTGGCGCATCTGACGGCAGCGCGCGGGAGCGGGCCCGGATGCCGCACCGGGCCCGCCCCCGCTGCCGCGCGTCAGAGCACCGACAGCTCCGCCAGCAGGTCGTCCAGGCCCAGCGACCCCTGCGAAAGCGCCGCCATGTGCCACGCCTTCGCGTCGAACGCGTCACCGTGCGCCTTGCGGGCCGCGTCGCGCCCGGCCAGCCAGGCCCGCTCGCCGAGCTTGTAGCCGATCGCCTGGCCCGGCATGCCGAGGTAGCGCACCAGCTCGCTGTCGACGAAGCTTGCCGGGCGGCCGCTGTGCAGCCCGAAGAACTCCCGTGCCAGCTCGGGCGTCCACCGCTCGCCGGGGTGGAACGGCGAGTGCTCCGGGATCCGCAGCTCCAGGTGCATCCCGATGTCGACGATCACGCGGGTGGAGCGCATCATCTGGGCGTCCAGATAGCCCAGCCGGCGCCCGGGGTCGGTGAGGAAGCCCAGCTCGTCCATGAGCCGCTCCGCGTAGAGCGCCCAGCCCTCGCAGTTGGCGCTGACGTGGCCGACGGTGGTCTGGTAGCGGGAGAGCCGGTCCGCCACGTGCGCCCACTGCGCGAGCTGGAGATGGTGGCCGGGCACGCCCTCGTGGTACCAGGTGGACACCAGGTCGTACTCCGGGAACCGCGTCTCGCCCATCGTCGGCAGCCAGGTGCGGCCCGGCCGCGAGAAGTCCTCGGACGGCGAGCTGTAGTACGGGGCCGCGGCGCTGCCGGGAGGAGCGATGCGGGACTCCACCCGCTTGACCCGCTCGGCCAGTTCGAAGTGGGTGCCGTCCAGCGCCTCGATGGCCTCGTCCATCAGCTTCTGGAGCCACACCCGCACCTCCTCGACGCCCTCGATGTGCGGGCCGTGGGCGTCGAGATGGGCCAGTGCCTCCCAGGGCGTCCTCGCGCCGGGCAGCACCTTCTCGGCCTCCACGCGCATCTCGCCGAGGATGCGGTGGAACTCCGACCAGCCGTAGGCGTACGCCTCCTCCAGGTCGAGATCCGTGCCGTTCCAGTAGCGTGCCCAACGGACGTACCGCTCGCGGCCCACCACCTCGGGGGCGCCCTCGACGCCCGGGGCGTAGACATCGCGCAGCCAGTCGCGCAGCGCGACGAGCGCGCCCGTCGCGGCGGCGGCGCCCTCCTCCAGCTCCGCGCGCAGCGCGTCGGGGCCCGGGGCGACGAAGTCGGCGAACCAGCCGCCGTCCGTGCCGATCCACTCGTCCAACTGCCCGATGACGGTGGTCACCTGGCGCGGACCGGCGGGCAGCTTCCGGTCGAGGCCCTCGGCGAGCGCCGCCCGGTAGGACTCCAGCGACGCGGGAACGGCCCGCAGCCGCTCGGCGACCGCCGACCAGTCCTCGGCGCTCTCCACGGGCATGATGGTGAACGTCTCCCGCACGCTGTGCAGCGGCGAGTGGATGTTGCTCACCGCGCGCAGCGGCTCGCCCGCTTCCTGGACGGCGAGTTCGGCGGTGAGCCGCTCGCGCAGCAGGCGGGCGCAGCGCCGCTCGATGTCGCTGTCCGCGCCCGGCCGCCGCTCCGCCTCGGCGAGCCGGTCGAGGGTCTCGCGGGCCAGGTCGGCCAGGGCCCGCCCGCCCGCGGGCGAGAAGTCCGGCAGCCGCCGCGCGGACTCCGCCACCCCCAGATAGGTGCCGGTGAGCGGGTCGAGTTCGATGAACGCGTCGACGTAGGCGTCGGCGACCTGACGGGGGAGGAGGTTGCTGGTGTTGTTCGGCATGCGGTCATCCTCGTACGCGTGAGGCCGCCGCGTCACCGGCATTTCGGATCCGGATATCGAAAGCGGTGCGGCAGTTCACCGCTCGCGGGCGGAAGATCCCGTACGGACCGCTGGCGCGCCCTGCTCCCGGGCCAGCCGGGCCGTGACGACCAGCGTGCCCTCCTCGATCAGATAGTCCAGCGGCAGGCCCAGGGCGCGCATCGCCCCCACCATCGCCGTGTTGGACGACTGGGTGACGGCGTAGACGCTCTCGCACCCGGCTTCGGCGGCCATCGCGACCAGCCTGCCCAGAAGTTCACCGCCGACCCCGCGCCGCTGCCACGCGTCCTCGACGAGCAGCGAGACCTCGGTCTCCTCGCCGTCCCACAGCAGGTGGCCGAGCGCCACCAGCCGGCCGGAGGCCGTGTACGCGGCCAGGGTGCGGCCGAAGCGCGGGCTCAGCAGGTGGCGGAGATAGCGGTCGGCGTCACCGAACGGCCCGTGGTAGCGGCGGGACAGTGTCGCGGGGGAGCAGCGCTCGTGCATCTCGCGCGCCGCCGCCAGATCACCGAGGCCGGCGCGGCGCACGGTGATCTCGTTGCCCTCCGGCAGCGTCAGCACATCGCTGCGCGGCGGCACGCGCGGGCCGAGGCGGGCGTCCAGCTCGACCAGCGCGCGGGCCCGTGCGAACTCCGTGGGGGTGAAGGGCGGGTGGGGGCGCTCGATGGTGATCGTCCCGCCCGAGGGGTCCGGCAGACGGATCACGCTCTCGTCCCACATCCCCTCCGGCGGCACCTCGGCCTCCGTGCCGGGCAGGGAACGGATGGTGCAGCGGCCGAGCAACTGCCGCAGGGCGAGCGGGAGTTCCGCGGCGTCCAGGGCCGTGCGGGTGGCGAGGGTGAGCGCCCGGGTCGGGGCGTCCACGAGGTCGTGGGCGTCGGCGCGCTCCAGCCATGTCCCGCTGCCGCCGCCCGCGGTGGCGGCGTCCGACAGGCCGGCGGGCGCCAGGGTGTCCGGGGCACGCAGCAGCAGCTCGTCCACGGCGCCGTCGGCCAGCGGGTGCGTCTGGAGCGCGAGGATGTCGACGCGGTGGCGGGCCAGTGCCGCGCACAGCGTGGCGAGACTGCCGGGCTCGTCCCGTACGGTGGTCCGCATCCGCCACAGGGTGGTGCCGCCGTCGCCCTCCGGCTCCTCATGGCCGGGCCCGGCGGGGTGGCCCGGCCCGGCGAGGCGGGCGGGAGCGGGGTGGCGCCGGGCCCACCAGGTGTGGAAGCCGGCCGTGGCCAGCAGCGCGGCGGCCGAGGAGAGCAACAGGACGGGACCGTCCGCGCCGTGCACCACCGTGTCGGCCACGGAGTCGGTGGCGGCGACCGCGGTGAACAGGGCGGCCAGCTCCACCAGTTCCCGCCGCCAGTGATGGCGCGCGCGGACGCTCTTCGCACGGGTCTCGTCAGTCATGGCCCCACCCTGACGGAGCGGTGTTGCGTGATCACGAACGGCTTGTGACCGATGGGTTAAGGGCGGCCTTGTCGCCAACTGTCCCGGTTGTCAGCCCTCCGACGCCGCGCGGAGGTCGGCGAGCGCGTCCTCGATGCCCCGGTGGAAGGTCGGGTAGGCGTAGATCATATGACGCAGGGCCTCCACCGGCACCTGTGCCTGGATCGCCACGGCCAGGCCGTACATCACCTCGCCGCCCGTCGGCCCCACCGTGGTCGCCCCGACCAGCACGCCCCGGTCCGCGTCCTCGACCAGCTTGACCAGGCCGTCGTTGCCCGCCTTGTGGATCCAGCCGCGCGTCGAGGACGGCACCCGCGCCAGGCCGGTGCGCACCCGCAGCCCCTTCTCCCGCGCCTGACGCTCCGTCAGGCCAACGGCCCCGGCCTCCGGATCGGTGAAGGTCACCCGGGGCAGCGCGCGGTAGTCGGCGTCGGGCCCCGGCTCGCCGAGCACGGCGCGGATCACGATCTCGGCCTCGTACATCGCGACGTGCGTGAACGCCCCGTGCCCCGTCACATCTCCGACGCCCCACAGCGCGTGCGCCGCCAGCAGCTGGCCGTCGACCTTCAGCGACCGCGCTCCCGGATCGAGCCCCACGGTCTCCAGGCCGAGGTCTGCGAGGTCCGCCCGGCGGCCCGTGGCCACCAGCAGCCGGTCGGCCGTCAGCTCCGTGCCGTCCGCGAGCGTGAGCGTGAAGGCGTCCCCGGCGTGCCGCGCCCCGGCCGCCCGGGCGCCGGTCCGGATGCGTACGCCCTCCCGGCGCAGCACCTCCGCCAGCAGCTCACCGGCCTCCGGCTCCTCGGCCGGGAGCAGGCCCTCCATCGCCTCCACGATCTCGACCCGGGTGCCGAAGCGGGCGTAGACCTGAGCCAGTTCGAGCCCGATGGCGCCGCCGCCGAGCACGAGCAGCGAGCCGGGCGGCTCCTTCGCGGACACCGCGTCGCGGTTGGTCCAGTACGGCACGTCCCGCAGGCCCGGCACCGGCGGGACGGACGGCTCGGTGCCCGTCGCGATCACCACCCCGCGCAGGGCCTCGAAGACCTGGCCGGCCACCTCGACCCTGCCGGGCCCGGCCAGCCTGCCGCGGCCCCGGACCAGCCGGCCGCCCTTGCCGGTGAAGCGGTCGGCCGCCACCCGGTCGTTCCAGTCGTCGGTGGCCTCGTCGCGGATCCTGCGGGCGAGCGGCGCCCAGTCCGGCGTCACCTCGGACGCCCCGGCCATGCCGGGGATCCGGCGGCCCTCCGCGAGCAGGTTCCCGGCCCGGATCATCATCTTGCTCGGGACGCACCCCCAGTACGGGCACTCGCCGCCCACCAGCTCCGCCTCGACGCCGACCACGCTCAGCCCGGCCTCGGCCAACCGCCCCGCCACGTGCTCGCCGCCCGGCCCCATGCCGATGACGACGACGTCCACCTGCTCGGCCATGTGTGCCACCTTCCGCTCGCGGCGTGCCCGGGTGTGCGCACCCACCATCCCACCGGCCCGGAGGCGGGGCACGCCCAGTGCCTCCCCCGTGGCTCTCTCGTAGCAACGCACGAACCGAGCCGGGGCGCTGGCCTGCGCGAACCGCCAGTAGACTCTGGTCGTGTGACAGCTGCGTCTTTGAAGCCCCGCATTCCCAACGTCCTCGCCGGCCGCTACGCCTCCGCCGAGCTCGCCGTCCTGTGGTCCCCCGAGTACAAGGTCACCCTGGAGCGGAAGCTCTGGCTGGCCGTGCTCCGCGCCCAGAAGGACCTGGGTATCGAGGTGCCGGACGCCGCACTCGCCGACTACGAGCGGGTCCTGGACCAGGTGGACCTGGCCTCGATCGCCGAGCGTGAGAAGGTCACCCGCCACGACGTCAAGGCCCGGATCGAGGAGTTCAACGCCCTCGCCGGTCATGAGCACGTCCACAAGGGCATGACGTCCCGCGACCTCACGGAGAACGTCGAGCAGCTCCAGATCCGGCTCTCGCTGGAGCTCGTCCGCGACCGTGCCGTCGCCGTGCTGGCCCGGCTGGGCAAGCTGGCCGGCGAGCACGCCGAGCTGGTCATGGCGGGCCGCTCGCACAACGTCGCCGCCCAGGCCACCACCCTCGGCAAGCGCTTCGCGACCACGGCCGACGAGCTGCTCGTCGCCTACGGCCGGCTGGAGGAGCTGCTCGGCCGCTATCCGCTGCGCGGCATCAAGGGCCCGGTCGGAACCGCCCAGGACATGCTCGACCTGCTCGGCGGCGACGCCGCGAAGCTGGACGAGCTGGAGCGCCGGATCGCGGGCCACCTCGGCTTCGCGCACGCCTTCACCTCCGTCGGCCAGGTCTACCCGCGCTCCCTCGACTACGACGTCGTCACCGCGCTGGTGCAGCTGGCGGCGGCCCCCTCCTCGCTGGCCAAGACGATCCGGCTGATGGCCGGCCACGAGCTGGTGACCGAGGGCTTCAAGCCCGGCCAGGTCGGCTCGTCCGCGATGCCGCACAAGATGAACACCCGCTCCTGCGAGCGCGTCAACGGCCTCATGGTCATCCTGCGCGGCTACGCCTCGATGACCGGCGAGCTGGCGGGCGACCAGTGGAACGAGGGCGACGTCTCCTGCTCGGTGGTGCGCCGCGTCGCGCTGCCGGACGCGTTCTTCGCGCTCGACGGCCTGCTGGAGACCTTCCTGACGGTCCTCGACGAGTTCGGCGCCTTCCCCGCCGTCGTCGCCCGCGAGCTGGACCGCTACCTCCCCTTCCTCGCCACCACCAAGGTCCTGATGGCCGCGGTGCGGGCCGGGGTCGGCCGCGAGGTCGCGCACGAGGCGATCAAGGAGCACGCCGTGGCCTCCGCGCTGGCCATGCGCGAGCAGGGCGCCGAGCGCAACGAGCTGCTCGACAAGCTCGCCGCCGACGACCGCATCCCGCTGGACCGGGCGGGCCTGGACGCCCTGATGGCCGACAAGCTGTCCTTCAGCGGTGCCGCCGCCGACCAGGTCGCCCTGGTCGTCGCCCGCGTCGAGGAGATCGCCAAGCAGCACCCGGAGGCCGCCGCGTACGCGCCGGGGTCGATCCTCTAGCGGCCGCGCTTCCCTCCCCTCGCCGCCCGTGGCGGCGTCCCCCTCATGGGGACGCCGCCACGGGCGGTCGGCGTTTTGGGGCCGGCCGCGCCGTACCACCGGTGGCGGGAGTCCGGAATGTACCGTTCTGCGTGGTCTCATCGGATGCCCGACGCGAGGAGAGACGGCCGTGCTCAAGGGATTCAAGAACTTCGTCATGCGCGGTGACATCGTCACCGTCGCCGTGGGACTGATCATCGCCCTCGCGATGAGCACGCTCATCAAGGCGTTCACCGACTTCGTGATCAACCCGGTCATCACGCGTGCCCAGGGCGGCCACTCCATGGGCCTGGGCTGGCAGCTCGGCCGGACCGGCAACCGCGCCACCTATCTCGACCTCGGCTCCTTCCTCTCCGCCCTCGTGTACTTCCTGATCTTCATGGCCGTCGTCTACTTCCTCATCGTCGTCCCCTACAAGCACGTCCAGGCCCGGCGCGGGCTCGTCGTCTTCGCCGCGCCCGGACCGCTCAAGACCTGCCCGGCCTGCCTCTCGGAGGACCTTCCCGAGCGGGCCCGCAAGTGCCTGCACTGCGGGACGGACCAGCCCCCGGTATAGGGTTGTCCCGAAAAGGGAGGGGACGCCTGGTGGTACCCGATGTCGTCGCGGAGGATCTCCGCGTCCTGTTCTGCGGCATAAATCCCGGCCTGATGTCCGAGGCCACCGGCCATCACTTCGCCCGCCCCGGCAACCGGTTCTGGCCCGTCCTCCACCTCTCCGGCTTCACCCCCCGCCTCCTCGCCCCCGCCGAGCAGGAGGAACTCCTGACGTACGGCCTTGGCATCACCAATGTGGTGGCGCGCCCCTCCGCGCGGGCCGACGAGATCGGCGACGAGGAGTTCCGCGAGGGCGGGCGCCTCCTCCTCGACAAGGTCACCCGGCTGCGGCCGCGCTGGCTGGCCGTCGTCGGCATCACCGCGTACCGCGTCGCCTTCGACGACAAGCACGCCCGCATCGGCCCGCAGGACCGGACGATCGGCGCCACCCGCATCTGGGCCCTCCCCAACCCCAGTGGCCTCAACGCTCATTGGCCGCTGCCGAAAATGGCCGAGGAATTCGAGCGGCTGCGCGCGGCGACGGAGCTCCCCGTCTGACGCGACGGGATCCGGGCGCCGCACCGCCCGCCGCCCGCGCTGCCGCGGAACAGCCGCCACCGGATGCCGGCCCCGGGTGAGGTCCCGAGGCTCGCCGGTCTCCTCCGCACCGGATACCATCCGACCCGACAGCAAAGGACACGCAAAGCGAGGAGGCGGCACGTTGGGGCGGCTCACCGGCGGGGATCCGTCTCTGTTGCGGCGGATCAATTCGGCCGTCGTGCTGCACGCGCTGCGCGCGGCGGTGCCTCCCGGCTCCCCCACGCTCACCGACCTGACCAAGGTGACGGGCCTGTCCCGGCCGACCGTCGAGGGCGTGGTCGAGGGACTGATGGAATCCGGCCTGGTGGTGGAGGTGCCCGCCGAGGAGGGCGAGGCCCGGCGCCAGGGCCGCCCCGCGCGCCGCTTCCGCTTCCGCGTGGAGGCCGGCCACCTGATGGGCATCGAGATCGGCCCGCACCGGATCGCCGCCCTGATGGCCGATCTCGGCGGGCGGGTCATGGGCTCGGCGTCCCTCGACGTCGCGGAGACCGCCTCGGCGGACGAGCGCCTGGGGTGCGTGCGGGTCGCGGTCGCCGACCTGCTGGAGCGCTCGGGCGTGCCCCGCAGCAGGCTCCGGGCGGTCGGCGTGGCCAGCCCCGGCATCGTGGAGGCCGACGGGACCGTACGGCTGGGGACCGCCCTGCCGGGGTGGACCGGACTGCCCCTCGGGGAGCGGCTGCGGCGCTCGTTCCGGTGCCCGGTGCTGGTCGAGAACGATGCCAACGCCGCCGCCGTGGCCGAGCACTGGAAGGGCGCGGCCACCGGCTCGGACGATGTGGTGTTCGTGCTCGCCGGATTGAGCCCGGGCGCCGGGTCGCTGATCGGCGGCCGGCTCCACCGGGGCTACGGCGGCGCGGCCGGGGAGATCGGGGCGCTGCACCTGCTGGGCCGGGAGGCCACCCCCGAGGTCGTGCTGTCCACGACGGGCGAACCCCTGCACCCGCTGGACGAGGCGCAGGTGGCACGCGTCTTCACGCTGGCACGGGAGGGTGACGAGCGGGCCGGGGCCGCTGTCGACCGGTTCATGCGGAGGCTCGTGCACGACGTGGCCGCCCTGGTGCTCGCCCTCGATCCGGAGCTCGTCGTGGTGGGCGGGTGGGCCGCCGGGCTGAACGGCGTCCTGGAACCCCTGCGCGCGGAGCTCGCCCGCTACTGCCTGCGCCCGCCGCGGGTCGTGCAGTCGCTGCTGGGCGAGGCCGCGGTGGCGACGGGCGCGCTGCGGCTGGCTCTCGACCATGTGGAGGAGCAACTGTTCGCGGTCGAGAGCACGGTGACGGCGCGGCGCTGAGGCGGGCCGCGGCCGGCGTCAGCCGGCCAGCAGCTGCATCCCCGAGTCGCCGAAGGTGAGCCGGCAGGTGTCCGCGCGGTAGGTGGCCACCGCCACCGCACCTGTGCGGCCCGCCGTGAAATAGCGGGTGGTGACGACGAGGACGGGCGCGCCCGGCAGCCGGTCGAGCTGCTTGGCGTCGTCGGCGCGGGCGGAGCCGAGCTCCACGGCCTGGTCCTGGCCGTCGAGCTCCAGGCGCTGCAACTCCCGGAGCACCGCGCGGGCCCGGGCCGCGCCCGCCGGCGCGTCGATGCCGGTGAGCCCCGGCACGCTGCTCAGCGGGACGTACAGCAACTCGGCCGCCACGGGCTGGCCATGGGTGCGGCGGGTGCGGCGGACGGTGTGCACCGGCTCCCCGCCGCGGGTGTCCAGGAGGCGGGCGACGGCCGCGGGCGGGACCGCCTCCGCGCAGTCGACGGCGAGCCAGGCGTCCGGTCCCGCGCCCGGCCAGGAGTGGTCGGCGTCGCCGACGGAGACGCCCATGCGGGGCGGGGCGACGGTGGTGCCGACGCCCCGGCGGCGCTGGAGGCGCCCTTCCAGCTCGAGCTGTTCGAGGGCCTGGCGCAGCGTGGCCCGCGCGACGCCGAAGCGGGCCGCGAGCTCGCGCTCGTTCGGCAGGATCTCGCCCACCGCGAACTCGGAGTCGAGTGCGTCGGTGAGCACGGTCTTCAGGTGCCAGTACTTCGGCTCCGGCACCGTGTCCAGCTGCGTGGTCCCCACCCTGATCCTCCGCAAAGGCTTTTCGCGCGCTTCTTTATTAAAGGTTGTTGCAGTATGCCTGCGACCATAAGGCGGCGTGCGGACTTGGTCAAGACCAATGGCGTGATTGTCCGACCGGGCCGGAAGGCCCCGGTCCCGGCCGCTGTCCGCGCGGGACCGCCGTCTAGGGTGCGGGCATGATCCCGCAGACGTATCTCTCCGAACTCTTCTCGCTGGACGGCCGGGTCGCGGTGGTGACCGGCGGCAGTTCCGGCATCGGCCGGGCCGTCACCGGGGCGCTCGCGCGCGCCGGGGCGAGCGTCGTGGTCGTGGCCCGCCGGGAGGCCGAGCTGGCCGCCACCGTCGACGAGTTGGCGGCCGACGGCTGCCGGGCGGCCTGGGTGAGCGCCGACCTCGGCACCCGCGACGGCGTGCGCCGGGCGGCGGAGGAGGCGGCCGCCGTGTTCGGCGAACCCGACATCCTCGTCAACAGCGCCGGGGTCAACCTGCGCCCGCCGATGGGCGAGCTGGGCGAGGACGTGTGGGACACCACGATGGCGGTGAACCTGGAGGCGCCGTATCTGCTGGGGGAGCGGTTCGGGCCCGGCATGGCCGAGCGGGGCTTCGGCCGGATCATCCACATCACCTCCCAGCAGGCGCACCGGGCGTTCGTGCAGAGCGGTGCCTATGGGGTGTCCAAGGGCGCGCTGGAATCGCTGGCCCGTTCACAGGCCGAGGCGTGGTCCCCGTACGGCGTCACCTGCAACACCCTCGTGCCGGGCTTCGTGATGACCCCGCTCAACGAACGGCTGTCCGCCGACCCCGAGAAGGTGGCGGCGCTCGCGGCGCGCACGATGACCGGACGCAACGGCCTGGCCGAGGACTTCGCGGGCGCGGCGGTCTTCCTGGCGAGCCGCTCCTCCGCCTATGTCACCGGCCAGTCCCTCTTCGTCGACGGCGGCTTCTCCGTGCACTGAGCCGCACGCCGCGGTGCGAGACCCGCGAGCTTGTCGGGGTTCCGCTGGATATAGACGGCCGAGATCCGGCCGTCGCCGGAGAGCTCGACGCTGAGGGCGGTGTCCGGCCGGCCCGCGGAGAGGACGAGCAGCGCCGGCCCGCCGTTGAGCTCCAGGAAGCGGACCTCCGGCTCGGGCACGTCCTTGTGGGCCACCGCGAAGAGGAAGCGGCCCACCTTGGCGGCGCTCTCCAGCACGCGCCGCGGGGCCTTGGTCTTCCCGCCGCTGTCGCCGACCAGCCGCACGCCGGGGGCGAGCAGGGCCAGCAGGTCCTCGATGCTCCCGCCGGTGGCGGCCGCGAGGAACTTCTCGGTGAGGTCGCGCTGTTGGACGGGGTCCACCGGGAACCGCGGTCTGCCCTCGTCGACATGGCGGCGCGCCCGCCCGGCGAGCTGCCGCACGGCCGCCTCCGAACGGTCGAGCACGGCGGCGATCTCCTGATAGGGGAAGGCGAACGCCTCGCGGAGCACGAAGACCGCGCGCTCCAGCGGCGAGAGGGACTCCAGGACGACCAGCATGCCCAGCGAGACGGAATCGGCGAGCACGGCCCGCTCGGCGGTGTCCGGGACGGTCGTCCCGAAGTCCGTCACGACCGGCTCCGGCAGCCACGGGCCCACATAGCTCTCGCGGCGGGAGTGCGCCTGGCGCAGCCGGTCGACTGCCAGCCGCGTGGTGACGCGGACCAGGAAGCCGCGGGCGTCGCGCACCTCCTCGCGGCCGGCGCGGGACCAGCGCAGCCACGCCTCCTGCACGACGTCCTCGGCGTCCGCGACGCGGCCCAGCATGCGGTAGGCCACACCGGTCAGGACACCGCGGTGTTCCTCGAAGGCGTCGAGCGCGGGGTCGGGTGCGGTCACGGCGTCCATCCCACCGTGATGTGGGCGGGGTTGTCCAGATGAGCCCCACGCGCGCCGCGGCCCGGTGCCCGCCGGGGTCTACCCATCGGTAATCCTTGCTGACATCCTGTCTCAATACCCCTGCACCGCCCCGTGGATGACGAGGAGTCGCACCATGGCCGACACGGTCGCCTTCCCCATCGACACCCCCGCCGGAGAGCGGACCGTCGAGGTGTCCTACGAACGGCTCGGCGGCGGGGAACCCCTCGTCCTGCTGCACGGCATCGGCCACCACCTCCAGGTGTGGGACCCGGTCGCGGGCATCCTCGCCGCCGAGCGCGACGTCATCGCCGTCGACCTGCCGGGCTTCGGCCGCTCGCCCGGCCTGCCCGAGGGAATCCGCTACGACCTCCAGGGCGTGACCCCCGTCCTGGCCGCGCTCTTCGAGGCGCTCGGCCTGGACCGGCCGCACGTCGTGGGCAACTCCCTCGGCGGGCTGCTCGCCCTCCAGCTCGGCCACGAGAAGCTCGTGCGCTCCGTCACGGCGATCTCTCCCGCCGGGTTCTGGAACGAGACCGAGCGGCGGTACGCCTTCGGGGTGCTGCGCCAGCTGCGCCGCGGCGCCGTCACCATGCCCCCGCCGCTGGTGGCCCGGCTGGCCCGTACGGCCGTCGGCAGGGCGGCGATGGTCGGCGCCATCTACGCCCGGCCCCTGCGCCGTTCACCCGACGCGGTGATCGCCGAGACGCGCGCCCTGCGCGAGGCCACCGGCTTCGCCGCGACCCTGGCGGCGGGCCGCACGGGGCGGTTCGACCACGACGTGCCCGACATCCCGGTCACCATCGCCTGGGGCAGCAAGGACCGGCTGCTGGTGCCCCGGCAGGGCATCCGCGCCAAGAAGGTCATACCGGGCGCCCGACTGCTGCGGCTGTCCGGCTGCGGCCATGTGCCCATGAACGACGACCCGGCACTGGTCGCCCGCGTCATCCTCGACGCGTCCCGCTGAGCGGGGGGCGTTCGCGTCAGGAGTTGGACCGGTCCCGGGCGCACAGAACGAGCCGGTAGCCGTCGGGATCCTCCACGGAGACGCCCCAACCTCTCCCAGTGGGGGGTGCGGGGCTGTCAGCCCTGTGCGGACGGGGAGTTGACGACGACCGGCCGGGCCCGCCCCGTGGCGGCGTCGAAGTGTGCTCCCACCCGTCCGTCGCCCGAGGAACGGCCCGTCAGGCGGCGGCCGATCCAGGGGAGCAGGTGCTCGCGGGCGAAGCGTGCGTCGGAGGTGCGGCGGGCGGTCCAGGGCGGCCGGACGAACGGCGGGAGCGGGGCGCGCCAGTCGAGCTCCGGTTCGTGGCCGAGCGCCTGCCAGACGGCCTCGGCCACCCGGCGGTGCCCCTCGGCGTTGAGGTGCAGCCGGTCCTCCGCCCACATCCGCGGATCGCCCAGCACCTCGGCCCCGAAGAGGTCGACCACCAGCGCGCCGTGCTTCTCCGCGAGCTCGTCGACGAAGCCGAAGAGGTGCTCCATGCGCGGCCGGAACCGCTCCAGCACCGGACCGTGCCGCCCGGGGCTGCGCATCAGGACCAGCTGCCCGCAGCTCGGCGCGATCCGCTCCACGGCCTCGGCCAGCCGGGCACACACGAGATCGACATCGCACTTCGGGCGCAGCACGTCGTTGAGCCCGCCGACCAGGGTCGCCAGATCGGCACCCATGGCCGCGGCGGCGGGCGCCTGCTCGTCGGCTATCTGGCCGATGAGCTTCCCGCGCACGGCCAGATTGGCGTAGCGCAGGCCGCCGGGCGTACGGGCGGCCAGCCGTGCCGCGAGGAGATCGGCCCAGCCGCGGTACGAGCCGTCGGGGAGCCGGTCGGACATCCCCTCGGTGAAGGAGTCGCCGACCGCGACAAAGCTGGTGTACGTGGCATTCATCTGCATGGCGCGGTGATCCTACTCCTGCCGGCCGGGCGGCCCCGGGGCGGTGTCCCGCCGCCCCGGGGCGCGAGCGCTACGGGCGCTGCCCGACCAGCTCGCGCAGCACGTCCTCCAGGGTCACCAGCCCCACCGGCCGGCCGTCGTCGCCGGTGACCGCGGCGAGGTGGGTGCCGGTGCCGCTCATCGTCGTGATCACGTCGTCGAGCGGGGTCGCCGCCCGGACCGTCGCGATCCGGCGCATCCGCCGCACGGGGAACGGCTGGTCGCGCGGGGTGACGTCCAGCGCGTCCTTCACATGCAGATAGCCGATGAGCCGGCCGGAGTCGTCGAGCACCGGGAAGCGGGAGAAGCCGGACTCGGCGGAGAGCCGCTCCAGCTCCTCGGGTGTGACCCCCAGCGGGGCGGAGACCACCTGCTCGACGGGGGTCACCACATCCTTGACCGGGCGCTTGCCCAGCTCCAGGGCGTCCCGCAGGCGTTCGGTCGCCCGCTCGTCGAGCAGCCCCGCCGCGCTGGAGTCGGCGACGATCCGGGCCAGCTGGTCGTCGGAGTAGGTCGCCGCGACCTCGTCCTTCGGCTCGACCCGCATCAGCTTGAGCAGCGTGTTCGCGAGCGAGTTGATGGTGAAGACCACCGGGCGCAGCGCCCGCGCCAGGGTCACCAGCGGCGGGCCGAGGAGCAGGGCGGTGCGCACCGGCTCGGCGAGCGCGACGTTCTTCGGGACCATCTCGCCGAAGAGCATGTGGAGATAGGTCGCCACGGCCAGCGCGATGACGAACGACACCACGTGGATCAGCCCGCCGGGCAGGCCGACGGCGTGGAAGACCGGCTCCATCAGGTGGGCGATGGCCGGTTCGGCGACCACACCGAGCACCAGGGTGCACAGCGTGATCCCGAGCTGGGCGGCGGCCATCAGGGCCGAGATGTGCCGCAGCCCCCACAGCACGCTGCGGGCCCGCCGGTCGCCCTGGTCGGCGTACGGCTCGATCTGGCTGCGGCGCACGGAGATGAGCGCGAACTCCGCGCCCACGAAGAAGGCGTTGACGACGAGGGTCGCCAGGCCGATGAGCAGCTGGACGACGGTCATCGGCCCGCCTCCTCACCGGTGGGGCGGCCGTGACCGGCGGCGGGGGCCGTCAGCCTGACCCGGGCCGCGCGGCGGCCCGCGGCGTCCGCCACGTCGATCCGCCAGCCCGCGATCTCGACGGTGTCGCCCACGGCCGGGATCCGGCCGAGCTCGGTGGCGACGAGTCCGGCGAGCGTCTCGTACGGGCCGTCCGGCGTCCGCAGCCCGATGATCTCCAGCTGGTCGGTGCGCACGGCGCCGTCCGCGTCGTACAGCCGCCGTCCCTCGCCGTCCGTGCCGGCCGGGGCCAGGTCGGGCAGCTCGTCGGGGTCGTGCTCGTCACGGACCTCGCCGACGACCTCCTCCACGATGTCCTCCAGGGTGACCACGCCGGCCGTGCCGCCGTACTCGTCGATGACGACGGCCATGGTGCGCCGGCCCGACAGCCGGTCCAGCAGCCGGTCCACGGTCAGCGACGTGGGGACGAGCAGCGGCTCGCGCAGCGTCGCGGTGACGGGGTGGTGGCGGCGCTGCTCCGCCGGTATCGCCAGGACGTCCTTGACGTGGGCGGTGCCGATGACGGCGTCGAGGCTGCCGCGGTAGACGGGGAAGCGCGAGAGGCCGGTGGTGCGGGTGGCGTTCACGACGTCCTCGACGGTGGCGTGCGAGTCCAGCGCGGTGACCTGCACGCGGGGCGTCATCACGTTCTCCGCGGTCAGCTCGGCGAGGTTCAGCGTGCGGATGAACAGCTCGGCGGTGTCGGCCTCCAGGGCGCCCTCCTTGGCGGAGTGGCGGGCGAGCGCGGCGAGCTCCTGCGGGCCGCGCGCGGAGGCCAGCTCCTCGGCGGGCTCCAGGCCCATCCGGTGCAGGGTGCGGTTCGCGGTGTTGTTGAGGTGCCGGATCAGCGGGCGGAAGGCGGAGCTGAACGCGCGCTGCGGCCCGGCGACCCTCCTGGCCATCGGGAGCGGGCGCGAGATCGCCCAGTTCTTGGGGACCAGTTCGCCGATCACCATGAGCACGACCGTGGAGAGCACGGTGCCGAGCACCAGCGCGGTCGAGGAGGCCGCGGCCCGGGACAGGCCGAGCGCCTCGACGGGGCCGGTGAGCAGCGCCGCGATCGAGGGCTTGGAGATCATGCCGATGATCAGCCCGGTGACGGTGATCCCGAGCTGGGCGCCGGAGAGCTGGAAGGTCAGGGTGCGCACGGCCTTGAGCGCGCTCTGCGCGCCGCGGTCACCCTGCTCGGCTGCCCGCTCCAGCTCCCCGCGCTCGACGGTGGTGAGCGAGAACTCCGCCGCGACGAAGACGGCGCACGCCAGCGTCAGCAGCAGGGCCACTGCCAGGAGCAGCACTTCCATCATCGGTTCCACACCTCCGTCCCATGATCGGGCAGGGCAGGGAGGATCGCGCGATGTCGGCTACTGGGAGGCTCGCCCATGGGCGGACGCTCACACCTTTCGGGAAGTGAAGGTACGGGTGACCATCCATGGTAAAGGACGAGCAAAGCGGCTCGGGCCCGTGCCCCCACCCGGTGCGGCCGTCAGGTGCGCAGTTCCTCCATGACGGCGGCGAACGCCTCCATGACCGGCTCCAGGACGGTGAAGTAGGTGAAGCCGAACCGCTCGCGGTGGCCGCGCACCTGGTCCGCGATGTCCTTGACCGAGCCCGCCAGCAGCGTCGGGTGCTCGAGCAGTTCGCCCTCGGTGAGCTCCGGGGCGTTCTCGCCCACCTTGCGTGCCATGGCCCGGCGGTCCGCGCCGACGGCCACGATGGGCGACAGGTAGTTCAGCTCGGCCGGCGTCTCACGGCCGGCGGCGAACTCGTGGTAGACGCCCATCCGCTCCTCGATGACGGCCGGGCTCAGCAGCCGCGACTCCCCGGCGGCGGTCGTGGCCACCCCGGTGAACGCCGCGATCTCGGCGTGCCGCGCGGCCAGCCGCAGCATGCGCTTGCCGTTGCCGCCGAGCAGCAGCGGCGGGCGCGGTGCCTGCGCGGGCTGCGGCAGGTGCTCCGGGTCGCCCAGCAGCCGGGCCACCTCGGTGACCGTGTGCTCAAGGTGGTCCACGCGCTCGCCCGGCGAGCCGAACGGCAGCCCCGCTCTGTCGTGCTCCTCCTTCACATAGCCCGCGCCCAGCCCCAGCTCCAGGCGCCCGCCCGTGAGCTGGTCGGTGGTCGCCACCTCGCGCGCGAGCAGGGCGGGGTTCCACAGCCCGGCGTTGAGGACAAAGGTGCCCAGGCGCGGCCGCTCGGTCGCCTCCGCGGCCGCGACCAGCGAGGGGAAGGGCGCGGGCATGCCGAGGTGGTCGGGTACGAGGATGACGTCGTAGCCCAGGGACTCGGCCCGGCGGCACTTCTCGCGCCACTCGGCGGCGGAGCCGGGCGAGAGCATGTTGACGGCGAAACGGAACGGACGTGTCATGAGGGCCCCCTTGATCGTTCTCTGCGCAGACCTTACCGGAGGATCTCTCCGTTTAGCGTTCCGGCCGACCGGTGAGCGGGTTCAAGAAGCGCCGTCGGCCCCGTCCGGCTCGGCCGGGCGCCGGGCCACTCCCAGCACACAGGGCGCGACCGGATTCGGCATCCGGCCCGCGGGGATGCGCAGCCGCCGGTACGCCCCGAGCTCGAAGCCCGCCGCCCCGATCGCCGCCAGCGGATCCCGGGCCGTGTGACAGCCGCCGAAGAGCACCGGCCAGAGCGTGGCGTCCAGCACCCGCTGCACTGTCGCCGGTACCGGCCCCTCCGCCCGGACGTGCTCGAAGAACCGCAGCTCACCGCCCGGCCGCAGGACCCGCCGCAACTCCGTGAGCGCCCGCCGCACATCCCGTACCGAACACAGCACCAGCGACGCCACCGCCGCGTCGAACGCCTCACTCTTGACCGGCAGCGCCTCCGCGGCCCCCGGCACGACGTCGACCGGAACACCCGCGCGGACCGCGGCGTCCACCGCGCGTCTGCGCAGCAGCCGCTCCGGCTCGATCGCCACCACCTCGGACACCGTGTCCGGGTAGTACGCGAAGTTCAGGCCGTTGCCCGCGCCGATCTCGATCACCCGGCCCGACAGCCCGGCCAGCAACTCCCGCCGGTGCGCGGCCATGCCGGCGCGTTCGTCGAGGAGCGGGCTCAGCTTCGCGTAGTACCGGGCGAACACCGGATGGTGCACGGAGTCGTGCGGCGTCGTGGTGGACCGGAGCGACATGGCACACCCCTTCCCGGGGATATGGCGGTTATCGCGATTCTTCCCCCGCCAGGCGCACCCGCACCACATCCGGTGTGTCCAGCGCCGGTGATCTCCCGGGCGCGCCCTTTTCGGGCCTCCTTTTCGTGAGCCTCCCGACGGCCGCTGAGTGACCTGGGTGAAGTCCACCGTGGTCCGGCAGCGCCTTGACGGGGTGCGGGGAGGTGCCGATGTCCGGCTCCGCCGCGTGGGCGCGACCGGCCGCGACGACGACGCGACGACCGGACAGCGGAGAGCGGAGCGCTCAGCCGCGCTG
Organism: Streptomyces sp. NPDC020379; assembly: GCF_044387105.1. NCBI lineage: Bacteria > Bacillati > Actinomycetota > Actinomycetes > Kitasatosporales > Streptomycetaceae > Streptomyces > Streptomyces sp. NPDC020379. Next base: position 43,949 of record NZ_JBIRVR010000029.1, on the reverse strand, counting down.
TGCTGCCGCGAAGCGGGCCGCGTCCCACGTGCCGTTCAGCTCCGGCGCCAGCCAGCCGGGCGCCGCGGCGCGGAACTCCGCGGGCGGCAGCGCGCCCGCGCCCTCCGGCACCGCGCCCAGCAGCGGCGCGCCCGCCGCCTCGGGGAGGTCCGCGAGGTTGCAGCGCTCCGCGAGGCCGGGGTCCGCGGGCCAGCTGCCGATCACGACGCCCTGACAGCGCAGACCGCGGGCGCGCAGCGCCTCCGCGGTGAGCGCGGTGACGTTGAGTGTGCCCAGGCCGGCCTGCGCCACGAGCAGCACGGGGGCGGCCAGCAGGCCCGCCACGTCCGCCAGTGTCGAGCCGGCCTCGTCGAACCGGACGAGCAACCCGCCCGCGCCCTCGACCAGGACCAGGTCGTGCTCGGCCGCCAGCCCGGTCGCGGCCCGCTCGGCCTCGCGCGGCCGCACGGGCGCGCGGCCCGCGCGGCGGGCGGCGGTCGCGGGGGCCAACGGGTCGGGGAACCGGGCGAGTTCGCGGCCCGTCACCGGACCGGCGAGCCGCCGCACCTCCGCGATGTCACCGGGCTCTTCCGGGGTGACACCGGTCTGGGCGGGCTTGAGCACGGCGACGGTCCGGCGCGCGGCCGTCGCCGCGGCGGCGACGGCCGCGGTGACGACGGTCTTGCCGACCTCGGTGTTGGTGCCTGTGACGACGAGAACGCTCATGTCTTCCACTTCTTCTCGGGGTGCTCGCGGGTGTCTGCGCGGACCGGCTACGCGACCCGCGCCGCCGCGCGCACCGCCGCGCAGATCCGGGCCACGTCCTCGTCACCCGTCACATACGGCGGCATCGTGTAGATGAGGTTCCGGAACGGGCGGAGCCAGACGCCCTCGCGGACCGCCGCGCGGGTCGCCGCCGCCAGGTCGACCTCGTGGTCCAGCTCGACCACGCCGATCGCGCCGAGCACCCGGACGTCCCGTACCGAGGGCAGCTCGGCCGCGCCGGCGAGGCCGTCGCGCAGGGCGGACTCGATGCGCTTGACCTCCGTCTGCCAGTCCTGGGACAGCAGCAGGTCGACGGACGCGCACGCGACGGCCGCCGCCAGCGGATTGCCCATGAATGTCGGGCCGTGGGCCAGCACCGGGACCTCGCCGCCGGAGATGCCCTCCGCGACCCGCGTCGTGCACAACGTCGCGGCCATCGTGAGATAGCCGCCGGTCAGCGCCTTGCCCAGGCACATCACATCCGGGGTGATCCCCGCGTGCTCCGCCGCGAAGAGCCTGCCCGTACGGCCGAAGCCGGTGGCGATCTCGTCCAGCACCAGCAGCACGCCGTGCGCGTCGCACGCCTCGCGCAGCACGCGCAGATACACCGGGTCGTGGAAGCGCATCCCGCCCGCGCCCTGCATCACCGGCTCCACGATCACGGCGGCCAGCTCGTGCGCGTGGCGCGCGAGGACCTCCCGCAGGTGCGCCGAGTAGGCGTCCACCGCGTCCGTGTCGTAGTCGTGCGGCGGCGCGTCCGCGAACACCTGCCGGGGGAGCGCCCCCGACCACAGCTCGTGCATCCCGCCGTCCGGGTCGCACACGGCCATCGGCTGCCAGGTGTCCCCGTGGTAGCCGCCGCGCCAGGTCATCAGCCGGTGCTTCTCCGGCCGTCCCACCGAGCGCCAGTACTGGAGGCACATCTTCACGGCCACCTCGACCGACACCGAACCGGAGTCGGCGAGGAAGACGTGTTCCAGGCCCTCGGGGGTGATCTCCACCAGGCGGGCCGCGAGCCGCACGGCGGGCTCATGGGTGAGCCCGCCGAACATCACATGGCTCATCCGGCCCAGCTGTTCCCGCGCGGCCGCGTTGAGAACGGGGTGGTTGTAGCCGTGGACGGCGGACCACCACGACGACATCCCGTCGATCAACTCGTCCCTGCCGTGGGCAGGTTCGGCGAGCCGCAGCCGCACCCCCGACGCGGAAGCGACGATCAGCGGCTCCTGACGGCCCGGCATCGGGCCGTACGGGTGCCAGACGTGCTGCCGGTCGAGGGCGAGCAGCTCCCCGGGGGCGAGGGGCTCAGGCATTGGGCGGCAGATCCGTCCCCGCGCCCCGGCGGCGTACGGCGACCAGCTCCGGGCGCACCTCGCCCGGGGCGCCGACCGGAACTGCCGATTCCGCCTCGGGGGTTGCGGTCTCGGGAGCCTTGGCGGCCTCGGCGCCGCCGTCCCCGCACGGCCCGCAGCCGCCACCGCCGTGCCCGCCGCAGTCGCCGGCCGGGGCGCCGGCCAGGGCGTCGGCACGGTGCTCGGGCAGGGTCGTGGTGTCCGCGCCCTCCACCTCGAAGCCCGCGTCCTCGATCATCGCCAGGTCGGCCTTGCCCTCCTGGCCCTCACTGGTCAGATAGTCGCCGAGGAAGATCGAGTTGGCCAGGTGCAGCGCGAGCGGCTGCATCGAGCGCAGGTGCACCTCGCGGCCGCCCGCCAGCCGGACCTCCACATCCGGGCAGACGAACCGCACCATCGCCAGGATCCGCAGCGCGCGCTGCGGGGTGAGGTTCCACTCCTTCGCCAGCGGCGTCCCCTCGAAGGGGATGAGGAAGTTGACCGGCACCGAGTCCGGGTCCAGCTCCCGCAGCGAGAACACCACGTCGACGAGGTCGGCGTCGGTCTCGCCCATGCCCGCGATCAGCCCGGAGCACGCGGACAGGCCGGCCGCCTGCGCCTGCTGCACGGTCTCCACGCGGTCGGCGTAGGTGTGCGTCGTGGTGATGTCGCCGTACGTGGCCTCGGAGGTGTTGAGGTTGTGGTTGTAGGCATCGGCACCCGCGGCGCGCAGCCGCTCCGCCTGCCCGGCGGAGAGCAGCCCGAGGCAGGCGCACACCTCGACGTCCTCGTTCTGCTCCTTGATCGCCTCGATGGTCCGGGTGACCCGCTCCACGTCCCGGTCCGTCGGCCCGCGCCCGCTGGCCACCAGGCAGACGCGCTTCGCGCCGCCCGCGACACCGGCGGCCGCCGCCTGCGACGCCTCCTCCGGCTTCAGCCAGGTGTACTTCAGGATCCCGGCCGTGGAACCGAGCCGTTGCGAGCAGTAGGAGCAGTCCTCGGGGCAGAGCCCGGACTTGAGGTTGACCAGATAGTTGAGCTTCACCCGGCGCCCGAACCACTTGCGGCGCACCTTGCCCGCCGCGGCCACCACATCGAGCAGTTCGTCGTCGGAGGTCGCCAGTACGGCGAGCGCCTCTTCACGGGTCGGCAGCTCCCGCCGCAGCCCCTTGTCCACCAGCGTGTTCAGCAGGTCCATGGCCGAGATCCTTACGCACCGCACCGCCTCGGGCCAATGGAGAGATCGCACAACAGCCCCCTTTTGAGGTGTGTGTATTGCCACACCCTGACCAGGCGCGACGAGGACTACGTTCTATGCACTGCATACAAAGCGGGGCCCGGGGTCCCGCCGTGCTCCCACCCACCGTCGCCCCGCCACGGAAACGACAAGGACGGCCGATGCCCCAGGACCCCTTCGACTGGATCGACCGGCACCACGAACGCCGCCTCGCCGCCGGTCTGGTGCGGGACCTGCGTCCGCGCCCCGCCGATTCGCCGCTGGCCGACCTGGCGGGCAACGACTATCTGGGGCTCACCCGGCACCCGGAGGTCACCGCGGCGGCGGCCGAGGCCGCGCTCCGGTGGGGCGCGGGAGCGACCGGTTCGCGACTGGTCACCGGCAGCACCGCGCTGCACGCCCGGCTGGAGGAGGAACTGGCCGCCTTCTGCGGCTTCGAGGCGGCCCTGGTGTTCTCCTCGGGCTACGCGGCCAACCTCGCCGCCGTCACCGCCCTCACCGGGCCCGCCGAGCACGCGGCCCTCGTGGTCTCCGACGCGGGCAACCACGCCTCGCTCATCGACGGCTGCCGGCTCGCCCGGGCGGAGACCGCGGTGGTCCCGCACGCCGATCCCGACGTGGTCCGCAAGACGCTCGACGCCCACGGCGGCCGCGCGCTGGCCGTCACCGACTCCGTCTTCTCCGTCGACGGCGACGCCGCCCCGCTGGCCGCGCTCGCCGACGCCTGCCGGGCGTACGGCGCGGCCCTGCTCGTGGACGACGCGCACGGCCTGGGAGTCCTCGGCGAGGGCGGCCGCGGGGCCGTGCACGCGGCGGGCCTCGCGGGCGCGGCGGACGTCGTCGCCACCATCACCCTGTCCAAGTCGCTGGGCAGCCAGGGCGGTGCGGTCCTCGGCCCGGCCCGGGTGATCAGGCACCTCGTCAGCAACGCCCGGACCTTCATCTTCGACACCGGCCTCGCCCCGGCGGCCGTGGGCGCGGCCCTGGCGAGCCTCGGGGTGCTGCGCCGCGAGCCGCAGCGCGCGGCGCGCGCCCGGCACGTCGCCCGCGAGCTGTACCGCGGGGTGACGGCCGCGGGCCTCGCAGCCGTACGGCCCGACGCGGCGGTGGTGTCCGTACGGGCGCCGTCCCCCGAGGCGGCGGTGCGCTGGGCGGCCGACTGCCGGGCCGCGGGGCTCGCGGTCGGCTGCTTCCGGCCGCCGTCCGTGCCCGACGGCATCTCGCGGCTGAGGCTGACCGCCCGGGCGGACCTGTCGGACCGGCAGGTCGAGGAGGCGGCCGGCACGGTCGTGAGGACCGCACCGGCCGCCTGAGGGCTCAGGTCGTGCGGTCGGGGGGACGGAGGGAGTCGTCGCGCAGCCCTGCGAGGAAGGAGGACCAGGCGACGGGGGAGAGCAACAGGGCGGACAGGGCGGTGTTCTTCGAGTCGCGCACGGCCAGGAGCCCGGGGGCCAGACCGGCCGTCTCCACGCAGTTGTTCATTCCGGTGCTGTAGCTGCTGCGTCGCCACACTGCGCCGCACAGGGCCGAAGGGGAAGGTACGTACCGAGGCATTGCGGACATGGTGCCTCCTTACGCGCCGTCGTTGATCCCGGCGATGAAATCCAGCGAGTTCTCGTGCGAGAGGGCGTGCGCCCGCAGCGTGGTGAATGCCTCGGCGTACGCCCGGAGGTCTTCTTTCCGCTCGAGGTAGAGGCTACTCGTCAAATGGTCGAGAACAACCACGTCCAGATCAGCAATGCGCGGAAATGAGAAAATAACAAAAGGTCCGGTGATGCCAATATGGCAGCTCCTGGAGAACGGCAGTACATGCAGCCGCACATGACGCTGTGCACCCGTTTCCACCAGGTGTCGCAGTTGCCCGGCCATGACCTCCCGCCCGCCCACCTCGTGGCGGAGCACCGCCTCGTCCAGCACGGCGCACAGCTCCAGCGGGCTGTCGCCGCCCAGCACCGACTGCCGTGCCATGCGCACCCGCACCAGCTTCTCCACCTGCTCCGGCGGCGGGTCGTTGAGCGCCGCACGGGTCACCGCGCGGGCATAGGCGGGAGTCTGGAGGAGGCCCGGCACGACCGTCGTCTCCAGGGTGCGTAACCGCGACGCCTCCGATTCCAGGCTGATGAAGTCGAGATACGCCGGGGGCAGCAGATTGCGGTAGGCGTACCACCAGCCCCGGCGGGCACCCTCCGCATCGGCGGTGCCAGCGCCGCACAGCGCTCCCAGCAGCGCGCGCAGTTCGGGGTCCGACACCCCGTACGCGTCCAGCAGCAGCGCGACGTCCGAGGACTTCACGCCACTGCTGCCGGTCTCGATGCGGCTGACCTTCGACTGGTGCCAGCCCACCGCGTGTGCGGCCTCCAGGCTGGTCAGTCCGGCGAGTTCGCGCTGGCGGCGCAGCTCGCCGCCGAGTTTGCGGCGGCGCACCGCGGGTCCGTTTCGCATAGCCCTGCCTCCGCCTGTGATGAACCCCGTGATGAACGTGGTGTTTCTCGTCAATAGACCAGTGTGCCGTCGGAATCCGGTCTCTCGTCGTAGAGTTCACCGCTTCGAGCGACAGATATATGCAGATGCTGGAGGATCGCCCGCATCACCCCCATTTCCGGTGGCAGGCTGTCGCGCAGAGCCGTCCGGAAGTGCTCTCGACTTCACGACGCATTGCGTCGGAGTCCGCTCCCGGCGGGAAAGGGACAGCGCCATGGCAGATCACCAAGAAGCCACCGTCACCCTGCCGAGCGCCCCCGCCTCGGTCTCCACCGCGCGCCGCTATGTGGCCGGCGTGCTCGCGGACTGGGGGCTGCCGGGTGGCACGGACGCCGCCGAGACCGTGCGGCTGATCGTCTCCGAGCTCGCCACCAACGCCGTGCAGCACACCCGCGGCCAGTCGCCCACCTTCACCGTCGAGGTCCGGCTCGACCTCGACCGGCAGTTGCGGATCGGGGTCACCGACAGCCACCCGTGCCTCCCCCGCAGACTGCCCGCCGCCGTACAGCAGGACAACGGGCGGGGCCTGGTCATCATCCGCTGCCTCACCGCGGAGCGCGGGGGAAGGGTCTTCTTCACCCCGAACCCGGACGGCGGCAAGACCGTATGGATCTCGCTGCCCTGGACCGTGCCCGCCCTCAGCGCCGAACGGTGAGGGCGGGACCGGGGCCCCGCACGGCGTGCGGGGCCCCGGTGCGGCATCGCGGCCGCCTCCTGCCGCTGTGTGTGCCGACGGGTCAGTTCACCCGGCCGTAGCGGACGTTGTTCGTCCAGATCCGCTCCAGGCGGACCACCGCTCCGGTCTTGGGCGCGTGCCAGATCCTGCCGCCGCCCGCGTATATCCCCACGTGGTAGATGCCCTGGCCGGAGACGAAGAACACCAGGTCACCGGCTTCGCGGGCGGAGCGGGAGATATGGGTGGTCCGGTTGTACTGCTCGGCGGCGGTGCGGGGCAGGGTCTTCCCGGCCCGCTTGAAGGAGTAGAGGGTCAGGCCCGAGCAGTCGAAGCGGTAAGGGCCGGTCGCGCCCCACTGATAGGGGGAACCCTGTTTCGAGGCCGCGATGTGCAGTGCGTCGGTGGCGACGGTCGATGCCTCGGCTCCCGTCGCGCCGCCCGGCACCAGCACCGTGGCGCCGACGGCGGCGAGCGTGAGCGCGGAGGCCGCGCCGGCCCTGGACATCATTGACGGACGTTTGTGCGCGCCCATGTGCCAACCCTTCGTCAGCCGCCTGTGAAGGATGACCTGTCGGGTTCGGGCAGGCGAAGATGCCCGGCCGTGTCAACGGCTTCACCCCAAGGGCCGACCGCACTACTCTTGGTCGTCCCACCGTGCTCGGGTCCTCCATCCCCACCGGTGCGTTCGTTCGACCCGGCATCCAGGCAGCGGCGGGGTTCGGCGTCCGCCTGGACCGCCCCGCCGGGATGGCGGGGTCTTGTCGTCGACCGGATCTTGGCGCAGCCCAGGTACGGATTCCGAGTGGAACCAGAGGTATGTGAGGCTGCTCACTCCCGGGCAATTCCGCTGGACACGGCGGGGATTGTCCGTTTCGGCGAAGCCCTGTTGAGCCCCTGGCCTGGGGGCCCGCGGCACCGCTCCGGCGCGGCGTGCGTGCCCGGTTGACATCGATCACCGCGCGTCGTCTACGACGCCGTCCGGCGTCTGGGGGAGCAGTGTTTATTCACCCGCCGACCCGTGATGCACGGGCGCGGGCGGGAGCGTGAGCGGGACCGCGCCCCGGACGCGCCGACGCGCCCCGGGCCGGACCGGCAACGGGCGTGCCAGGCGGCTCCCGGGCAACTCCCGCCCACCGCCCTCGAACGCGGCTGCGAGGGCTTCGCCGGGCCCGGCGCGGGCGACGCGCGCGGTCTGCGGCGCCCGTAGCCCGTCGTACGTGTCATGCGGGTGGAGCGGAGTGATCCGGCCCAGAAGATCCAGTAGTTGCAGACGGCAGCGGCATGAAGGCCCCGCCCGGATCACCGGTTTCGTCCCCCTGGCCCCTCCGGCCTCCTGTGACACCTCTGGCCATGGATGCGCAAAGAGTCAGTTAACACGTGGGAAAAGCTTCCGCTCTAATCTGCAATCCCTGGTCGTCCGATGAAGAACCCCAGGTCAAAGGTGTGTAGAACTCTTGTGTGCCCCCGTTGGGTTCGCTGGGGGTACCGGTTCGTCAGTGAGGTGGACGCATGCAACTCTCCCCGCATGAGCAGGAACGCCTGCTTCTCCATGTGGCCGCCGACGTAGCCGAGAAGCGCCGGGCCCGTGGGGTGCTCCTCAACCACCCCGAGGCGGTGGCCCTGATCACCGTGCACGTCCTCGAAGGCGCCCGCGACGGCCGGACCGTCGCCGAGCTCATGTCCTCCGGGCGCAAGGTGCTCAGCCGCGCCGAGGTGATGAGCGGCATACCCGAGATGATCCACGAGGTCCAGGTGGAGGCCACCTTCCCGGACGGCACCAAGCTCGTCACCGTGCACGAGCCCATCGGCTGAAGGGAAGACCGCCATGATTCCCGGAGAGATCCTGCTCGCCGCCGACCCCGTACCCCTCAACCAGGGGCTCCACCGCACCCGGCTCACCGTGCTCAACGCCGCCGACCGGCCCGTGCAGGTCGGCTCGCACTACCACTTCGCCGAGGCCAACCCGGGCCTCGACTTCGACCGCGCCGCCGCCCGCGGCAAGCGGCTCGACATCGCCGCGGGCACCGCCGTGCGCTTCGAGCCCGGCATCCCCGTCGAGGTCGGCCTGGTGCCGATCGCCGGCAAGCGCATCGTCGAGGGACTGCGCGGCGAGTGCGGAGGACCGCTCGATGACTGAGCTCAGCCGGGCCGCGTACGCCGATCTGTTCGGCCCGACGGCGGGGGACCGCATCCGCCTCGCCGACACCGACCTCCTGATCGAGATCGAGGAGGACCGCAGCGGAGGCCCCGGCCACGCCGGTGACGAAGCGGTCTTCGGCGGCGGCAAGGTCATCCGGGAGTCCATGGGACAGTCCCGTGCGACCCGCGCCGACGGCGCCCCCGACACCGTCGTCACCGGCGCCGTCGTCCTCGACCACTGGGGCGTCGTCAAGGCCGACATCGGCATCCGTGACGGCCGCATCACCGGCATCGGCAAGGCCGGCAACCCCGACACCATGGACGGCGTCCACCCCGACCTCGTCATCGGCCCCGAGACCGAGATCATCGCGGGCAACGGCAAGATCCTCACCGCCGGGGCCGTCGACGCCCACGTCCACTTCATCTGCCCGCAGATCGCGGACGAGGCCCTCGCCTCCGGCGTCACCACGCTCGTCGGCGGCGGCACCGGCCCGGCGGAGGGCAGCAAGGCCACCACCATCACCCCCGGCTCCTGGCACCTTGCCCGGATGTTCGAGGCGATGGAGGGCTACCCGCTGAACGTCGGCTTCCTCGGCAAGGGCAACACCGTCTCCTACGACTCCATGCGCGCCCAGCTGCGCGCCGGAGCCGTCGGTTTCAAGATCCACGAGGACTGGGGCGCGACCCCCGCCGTCATCGACGCCTGCCTGGCCGTCTGTGAGGAGAGCGGCGCCCAGCTCGCCATCCACACCGACACGCTCAACGAGGCGGGCTTCGTCGGCGACACCCTCGCCGCGATCGCCGGACGCACCCTGCACGCCTATCACACCGAGGGCGCGGGCGGCGGGCACGCGCCCGACATCATCACCGTCGTCTCCGAGGCCAACGTTCTCCCCAGCTCCACCAACCCGACCCGCCCGCACACCGTCAACACCGTCGACGAACACCTCGACATGCTGATGGTCTGTCACCACCTCAACCCCGCCGTGCCGGAGGACCTCGCCTTCGCCGAGTCCCGCATCAGGCCCGGCACCATCGCCGCCGAGGACGTCCTGCACGACCTCGGCGCCATCTCGATCATCTCCTCCGACTCCCAGGCGATGGGCCGCGTCGGCGAGATCGTGCTGCGCACCTGGCAGACGGCGCACGTGATGAAGCGGCGGCGCGGCGCCCTGCCGGGGGACGGCGCCGCCGACAACCGGCGGGCCCGGCGCTATGTCGCCAAATACACCATCAACCCGGCCGTCGCGCAGGGCCTCGACCACGAGATCGGCTCCGTCGAGACCGGCAAGCTCGCCGACCTCGTGCTGTGGGAACCGGCGTTCTTCGGCGTCAAGCCGCTGCTCGTCATCAAGGGCGGCCAGATCGCGTACGCGCAGATGGGCGACGCGAACGCGTCCATCCCCACCCCGCAGCCGATCCTGCCGCGGCCCATGTACGGTGCCGTGGGGCGCGCCCCCGCCGCCAACTCCCTGAACTTCGTCACCCAGTGGGCCCTCGACGACGGCCTCCCCGAGCGGCTCGGCCTCGGCAAGCGCTTCACCCCGATCCGCGGCACGCGCGGCGTCACCAAGGCGGACATGCGCAACAACGACGCCCGCCCCCGGGTGGAGGTCGACCCCGACACCTTCACGGTCACGGTCGACGGCGACGTGATCGAACCACAGCCGGTGGCGGAACTGCCCATGGCACAGCGCTACTTCCTCTTCTGATGGCGGCGGGGGAGACCGGGGCGCCGGCGGGCTCGCGGGCCGCGCTGCTCGTCCTCGCCGACGGGCGCTTCCCCGCCGGAGGCCACGCGCACTCCGGCGGCGCCGAGGCAGCCGTCAAGGCGGGCCGCGTCCGGGACGCGGCCACCCTGGAGACGTTCTGCCGGGGGCGGCTGCACACCGCGGGGCTCACCGCGGCCGGGCTCGCCGCCGCGGCCGCCGCGGGCCTCGACCCGCTCACGCTCGACGAGGCCGCCGACGCCCGCACCCCCTCACCGGCCCTGCGTGCCGCCGCGCGCCGGCTGGGGCGGCAGCTGACCCGCGCCGTACGGGCCACGTGGCCCTCGCCCGAACTGGAAGCGCTGGTGGCGGCCCGGCCGCGCGGCGCCCACCAGCCGATCGTGCTCGGGCTGGCCGCCCGCGCCGCCGGGCTGACTGCGCTGGACGCCGCGTACGCCGCCGTCTACGAGTCGGTCAGCGGACCGGCCACGGCGGTCGTACGGCTGCTCGGCCTCGATCCCTTCGACGCGACAGGCGTGCTGGCCCGGCTGGCGCCGGAGCTGGACGCCGTCGCGGCGCGGGCGGCCGCCGCGGCGAGTGAGGGGCTGGACGCGCTTCCGGCGGGCGGGGCGCCCTTGCTCGACATCATGGCGGAGCACCACGCGGCGTGGCCGGTCCGCTTGTTCGCGACGTAGGAGGGGGACAGTCCTGTCTTCCCTGCCCCGCCCCTCCCCGGCGTATCCCATACGCGACCGCGCCGCGTTGGGGGGCAAGCCCCGGCCCTCGGGGTACGCACTCAGCCTGTCCGGCGTTCGAGGACGTGCCCGCGGGGCGCGTCCGCCGCGGGCGGCGACACCACAGACACCCATCACCGAACCCCCGGAGGGACCATGCATCTCGACCACCCCGACGCCTTCCCCCACCGCCACACCTACAGCGCCGCCGACCCGCTGCGCGGTGACGGGTCGCGGCGGGCGCTGCGGATCGGGCTCGGCGGGCCCGTGGGGTCCGGGAAGACCGCCACCGTCGCCGCGCTCTGCCGCGAGCTGCGCGACCGGCTGTCCATCGCCGTCGTGACCAACGACATCTACACCCGCGAGGACGCCGAATTCCTGCTCCGCAACGCCGTGCTGCCGCCCGAGCGCATCACGGCCGTCGAGACCGGCGCCTGCCCGCACACCGCGATCCGTGACGACATCTCGGCCAACCTCGAAGCCGTCGAGGACCTGGAGGACGCGGTCGGGCCGCTGGACCTGATCCTCGTCGAGTCCGGCGGCGACAACCTCACCGCCATCTTCTCCAAGGGGCTCGTCGACGCGCAGATCTTCGTCATCGATGTCGCGGGCGGCGACGACATCCCCCGCAAGGGCGGCCCCGGCGTCACCACCGCCGACCTGCTCGTCGTCAACAAGACCGACCTCGCACCCTACGTCGGCGCCGACCTGGAGGGCATGGCCCGCGACGCCAAGGCCCAGCGCGGGGAACTCCCCGTCGCCTTCACCTCGCTGGCCACCGAGGGCGGCGTCGGACCCGTCGCCGACTGGGTACGCGCGCAGCTCACCGCCTGGACCGCCGGAACCCGATGACCCTCGCACCCGTACGGCCCGAGCCCGCCGCGGGGATCCGGGCCGCCGCCCGGATCGTCGCCACCCCCGACGGCAGGGGCGGCACCGCCCTGCCCGTCCTCGACGGCGCGGGCCCCTTCGCGCTGCGCAGGCTGCGGGCGTTCGGGCCCGGGGCGCGGGTGGCCCTCGTGGGCGCGATGAGCGCGCCCCTCGGCGGCGACCGGCTCACCCTCACCGCCGAGGTCGAGGACGGCGCCACCCTGCGCTTCTCCACCACGGCGGCGACCATCGCCCTGCCCGGCCGTACGGGCGAGCCGGCCACGTACGACACCCGGATCCGCGTCGGCGACGGGGCCACGCTGCACTGGCTGCCCGAGCCGCTGATCTCCGCCCGGGGCAGCGACCTGCGCAGCACCACCCGGGTCGAACTCGCGCCGACCGCGCGGCTGGTGCTCCGCGAGGAGCAGATCCTCGGCCGCGCGGGCGAGGAGCCGGGCCGGCTGACCGCACGGCTGACGGTCCACCGCGCCGGCCGCCCGCTCTTCGACCAGGAGCTGTCGTACGGGCCCGGGGCGCCCGGCTGGGACGGCGGCGCGGTGCTCGGCGGCCACCGGGCCGTGGGCCAACTCCTCGTCGTCGACCCGGCCTTCGAGGGCGCCCCGGTGGCGGCGCGCCCGCTCGGCGCGACGGCCGCCGTCGCCCCGCTGGCCGGGCCCGCCGCCGTGGTGTGCGCGGTCGCCCCGGACGGCCTCCAGCTCCGAAAAGCACTGGAAGCGGGCGACATGCCAGCAGATCGCATCATGCGGGCGATTTGATGCGCCAGGGATGAACGACGGCACATGTGGCGCCTTTTGTGTCTTCATTCTTACGGATTAGTAAAGAAACCCCTGTGGAACCTGTCCTTTATGGCAAGGGAGACGGAAGGATCCGAGCAGCAGTATTGCGATCATCGCCGCAGCAGGCGGCGCATCAGCAGGGGGATTCCTACGTGAGACCTACATCAATACTCGGCGCGGCCGGCACTGCGGTGACCGGCGCGCTGGTGGCCGGGTTCCTGACCGCCCCGGCAGCCGGCGCGGTCGACCGCGTGCCGGGCGGCGCCGCCGAGGCGCACGGTGTGCAGGTCGCCGCCGCGAAGGCGGCGAAGTCGGGCATCAAGTGGCAGGACTGCCCTGCCGACTGGGCCCTGGAGAAGCCGATCGAGTGCGGTTTCGTCACGGTGCCCGTGGACTACCGCAAGCCGAACGGCCGCACCATCAAGATCGCCGTGGACCGGGCCCGGTCCACCGGCACCGCGGCGGAGCGCCAGGGTTCGCTGATCTACAACCCCGGCGGCCCCGGCGGCTCCGGCCTGAGGTTCCCCAAGCGGATCACGACCAAGAGCCCGCTGTGGACCAAGACCGCCAAGGCATACGACTTCGTCGGCTTCGACCCGCGCGGCGTGGGCCACTCCGCCCCGATCTCCTGCATCGACCCGCAGAAGTTCGTGGCGGCGCCCAAGGCCGACCCGGTGCCCTCCAACGAGGCCGACAAGCTCGCCCAGCGCAAGCTGGCCCGGCAGTACGCCGACGGCTGCGCCGCGCGCAGCGGCGACCTCCTGCCGTACCTCACGACGGCCAACACCGCCCGTGACGTCGACGTCGTGCGCGCCGCCCTCGGCGAGAAGAAGCTCAACTACCTGGGCGTCTCCTACGGCACCTACCTCGGCGCCGTCTACGGCACGCTCTTCCCCGACCACGTCCGCCGCCTGATCGTCGACAGCGTCGTCAACCCGGCGCAGGAGAACATCTGGTACCAGGCCAACCTGGAGCAGGACGTCGCCTTCGAGGGCCGCTTCAAGGACTGGGAGAAGTGGGTCGCCCAGCACGACGCCGTCTTCCACCTCGGCAGCACCCAGGCCAAGGTCCAGCAGGGCTGGGAGAAGATCCGGGCCACCGCCAAGAAGGACCCCATCGGCGGGGTCGTCGGCCCGGCCGAGCTCATCAACTTCTTCCAGAGCGCCGCGTACTACGACTCCTCGTGGGTCCCGGTCGCGGACGCCTGGAGCAAGTACGTCGCCGGTGACAGCAAGCCGCTGGTCGCCGCGGCCGGCCCGAACCTGGCCGACAAGGCGGCCAACATCACCGCGGAGAACGGCAACGCCGTCTACACCGCGGTCGAGTGCGCCGACGCCAAGTGGCCCCCCAGCTGGCAGAAGTGGGACCGGGACAACACCCGTGTCAACCGCCAGGCCCCCTTCATGACCTGGGCCAACGCCTGGATGAACCTCCCCTGCGCCACCTGGAGGGCCCCCCAGGGCACGCCGGTCGAGGTCACCACGCACAAGGGCCTGCCGAAGACGCTCATCGTCCAGAGCACGCGTGACGCCGCCACCCCGTACGCGGGCGCGGTCGAGCTCCACAAGCGCTTCCAGGGCTCGCGCCTGATCACGGAGCAGGGCGCCGGTTCGCACGGCGTCACGGGCCTCGTGAACCCCTGCATCAACTCCCGTGTCGACGCCTACCTCCTTGAGGGCAAGGTCGACAGCAAGGACGTCACGTGCGCCCCGCACGCCGTCCCGGAGCCCCCGAAGGCTTCCGCGGCCAAGTAAGGCTCAGAGGTCAAGGCGGAAGTCGCGCCCCGGTCCCCGAGGGACCGGGGCGCGATCGTCGGTCCATGCCCGTCCGGAGTCGCATCCGAAGGGAACCGTCCCATGCTCCGTAAGCCGCACGCCCTGCTCACCGCCGCCGCGCTGCTCGCTCTGTCCGCCGCGACGCCCGCCGCGGCGGACACCCCGCCCCCACCCGCGCGGACGGCCGCCTGCGCCTATACGCCTGCCGTCCCCGCCGACAGATTCAAGGGGATACCCGTCTTCGACCCGGTCAAGGCCGCCCGGCCCTACAGCGCCACGCTGCGCACCAGCCAGGGCGCCATCACCTTCCGGGCGCAGACCGACAAGGCGCCGTGCACCACCTACTCCTTCAAGTTCCTCGCGCAGCGCGCGTACTTCGACAGGACGCACTGCCACCGGCTCACCACGGCGCGCATCTACGTACTGCAATGCGGCGACCCGACCGGCACCGGGAGCGGCGGCCCGGGCTACTCCTTCCCCGACGAGAACCTGACCGGGGCCGCCTACCCGGCCGGCACGGTGGCGATGGCAAATGCCGGCCCCGACACCAATGGCAGCCAGTTCTTCTTCGTCTGGCAGGACACCAAGCTCCCACCCGCCTACACACCGTTCGGAAAGGTCACCGCCGGCCTCGACGTGCTGCGGAAGATCGCGGCAGGCGGCGAGGACGACCAGAACGGCCCCGGCGACGGCTTCCCGGCGTTGCCTGTCGACATCAAACGCGTCCACATCAGGGTCGGATAGCGTTACGCCGGCGGAAGGCGGGGCGCGGGGAGAGGGCCCGCCGGGCGGGTGACGGTGTGCGGCCGGTCGGGGGACCGGCCGGTGCGGGGGCTTGCGGCGCGCCTCGCGCGCGCGATGAGCTTGCTCCG
Organism: Streptomyces sp. NPDC020379; assembly: GCF_044387105.1. Lineage (NCBI taxonomy): Bacteria > Bacillati > Actinomycetota > Actinomycetes > Kitasatosporales > Streptomycetaceae > Streptomyces > Streptomyces sp. NPDC020379. The sequence goes on along the minus strand of NZ_JBIRVR010000029.1, from coordinate 28,584 downwards.
GGCACCCCCGCGCCCCAGGAGGAACCGATGTCCGTACGTACCGCCGCCGTGGCCACCGCGGCGAGCGCCACCGCTCTGCTCGCCCTGGCCGCGCCCCCAGCGGCCGGCGAGTCCGACCACGGGCGGCTCTTCCTGACCGTTTCCGGCGCCCAGAACACCTGGACCCGCGGGCTCCAGCTCACCTGCCCGGACGGGGACGGACACCACCCGCACGGGGCGGCGGCCTGCGCCGCCCTGCACCGGGCGCAGGGGGAGCCGGGGGACGTGATCGTCGAGAGCCACCTCTGCACGCGGGAGTACGACCCGGTCACCGCGACCGCCGAAGGCGACTGGAACGGGCGGCCGATCGTCTGGCACAAGACCTACCCCAACGCATGCGCGCTCGACGCGGCGACGGGCCCCGTCTTCCGTTTCTGACCGGCCCCCGCGGGCCCTTACGTTCTCCTGGTCGCCGACGCCCCTATCGTCAGCAGCCCCAGCATCACCCACGTGAACCACAGCCAGCCGTCGCTGCCGATCGTCACCGAATACGCGGTCACGACGACGAGCGAGCCCACCGTCAGCACCGCCATCGCCTTCGTCGATCCGGGCATGCCCGTACCTCCTCACGGCGGCCCGGATGCGTGGCAAGCGAAAGGGCCGCGGCCAGGAGACCATCGTCTCCCGGCCGCGGCCCTGGCCGCTACGGCATCCGCCTACTGCCCCCGGCCCTGGAGCGACGCGAGGTAGGCGTTGTAGGCGGCGAGTTCCTTGTCGCCGTCGCGGTCCGCGGCGCGGTCGAAGCGGCGGGCCTGCCGCTGCTCCGAGCGGTACCACTGGAGCACGAGGGCCAGCAGCACCACGACCGACGGGATCTCGCTGAACGCCCAGGCGATACCGCCACCGGCCTGCTGGTCCTCCAGCGCGTCGATGCCCAGGGAGGCCGGCGGGTGCATATACGTGCCGATCATCGGCTCCGAGGCCATCATCAGCGCGATGCCGAAGAAGGCGTGGAAGGGCATGCCCGCGAAGAGCTCCAGCATCCGCATCACATAGCCGGGCCGGTGCGGACCCGGGTCCACGCCCATGATCGGCCAGAAGAACACCAGGCCCACGGCCAGGAAGTGCACCATCATCGCGATGTGCCCGGTCTTCGTCTCCATGAGGAAGTCGAAGAGCGGGGTGAAGTACAGCGCGTACAGGCTCGCGATGAACAGCGGGATCGTGAACGCCGGGTGCGTGATGATCCGCATGTAGCGGCTGTGCAGCAGCGACACCAGCCATTCGCGCGGGCCCCTGCGGCCCCGCCCGGCCGCGGGCAGCGACCGCAGCGTCAGCGTCACCGGCGCGCCGAGCAGCAGCAGGATCGGTGAGAGCATGCTGATCACCATGTGCTGCACCATGTGCACGCTGAACATGACCATGCCGTAGTCGTTCAGCTTGGTGCACATCACCAGCGCCACGGTCAGCACACCGGTCACGAACGCGACGATGCGGCCCACGGGCCAGGCGTCACCCCGCCGCCGCAGCCGGACCACGCCCCAGCCGTACAGCCCCAGCGCCAGCAGGCAGCCGATCAAGAAGAAGGGTTCGCTGCTGTACTGCAACCCCCGTCCCAGCGTGAACGGCGGCATGTCCATCATCATGCCGTGCCCGCTGTGATCCATCCGCTCTCTCCCATTTCGCACCAATGCGCCTCGTCAAGACTAGAGGCGCCCTTGGCCGGAGCGGTGGCCGGGGGCCGCTCCCGGTGCGAGTCCGTTGCCGCCTGCGGCGGGGGCGGCCTGCGGCCGCGTCCTCAATCGCCGGACGGGCTGGATTGCGCGGACCGTGATCTGTTGCCTGCGACCTGCGGGCTAATCTCAGCCCGTCCGGCGTTTGAGGACAACGCGGCGAAGCCGCGATGCGGGGGCTGGGGCGGCAGCCCCGGTCTCGGGGAAGGGGCGGGGCAGGGGAACAAAGCCCGCCGCAGGCGTGAACGGGGCCGGGGCGGAGCTGAGAGCTCAGCCACCGCCCGGTCTCACAGGACGCACTCCACCTCCGCGTAACGCTCGTGCGGCACCGTCTTGAGGCTTTCGACCGCCTCCGCCAGCGGCACCAGCGTGATGTCCGTCCCGCGCAGCGCCGTCATCATCCCGAACGCCCCCTGGTGCGCGGCCTCCACCGCGTGCCAGCCGAAGCGCGTCGCCAGCACCCGGTCGTACGCCGTGGGCGTACCGCCGCGCTGCACGTGGCCGAGTATCACCGGGCGCGCCTCCTTGCCCAGGCGCCGCTCCAGCTCGCCGGCGAGCTGCCGGGCGACGCCCGCGAAGCGCTCGTGGCCGTAGACGTCCGTGGCGCCGATCTCGAAGGCCATCGAGCCCTCGCGCGGCTTGGCGCCCTCGGCGACCACCACGATCGCGAAGCGCTTGCCGTCCTCGAAGCGGCGGCCGACGACCTCGGTCAGCTCGTCGATGTCGAAGGGGCGCTCCGGCACGACGATGGCGTGCGCGCCCGCGGCCATGCCCGAGTGCAGGGCGATCCAGCCGGTGTGGCGGCCCATGACCTCGACGATCAGCACGCGCTGGTGCGACTCGGCGGTCGTCTTCAGCCGGTCCAGGGCCTCCGTGGCGACCCCTACGGCGGTGTCGAAGCCGAAGGTCACATCGGTGGACGCGATGTCGTTGTCGATGGTCTTCGGGACGCCCACGATGGGCAGGCCCGCGTCGGATAGCAGCCGGGCCGCCTTGAGCGTGCCCTCGCCGCCGATCGGGATGACCGCGTCGAGGCCGAGGTCGGCGACATGGCCCTTGGCCCGCTCGACGCCGTCCCGCAGCTGCGCGGGCTGCACCCGCGACGAACCGAGGAGCGTGCCGCCGGTGGCGAGGATGCCCGCCACCGCGTCCAGGTCGAGCTTGCGGTAGTCGGCCTCCAGCAGGCCCCGCCAGCCGTCGTGGAAACCGATGACCTCGTCGCCGTGGTCGGCCACGGCGCGGTGCACGACGGACCTGATGACGGCGTTCAGACCGGGGCAGTCGCCGCCGGAGGTGAGTACACCAATGCGCATGACAGGGAACCTTCACAACAGGGCCGGAGACCGGACCCCGTCGTCCGGCTGGATCCCCGCCACCCTACAAGCGGTGGGTGGCGGGGGATACAACCGTCCGTCATCCGGGCCGACCGGCCCGTTCCGCGGCTCAGGCGGGCTGGGTCGCCGCCGCGATGCGCTCCTCGCGCAGCGCGTCGTACCAGCGGTCGTCGACCGGCGGCAGGGCGTTGACGTCCAGCGCCAGCTTGATCAGCATGTCCGCGATGTGCGGGTTGCGGGCCATGACCGGGCCGTGCATGTACGTACCGAAGACGGTGTCGTTGTACGCGCCCTCGGTGCCGTCGCCGGTGCCGTTGCCCTTGCCGACCCGCACCCGCGCGAACGGGCGCGCGTTGCGGCCGACATGGGTGACGCCCTGGTGGTTCTCGAAGCCGGTCAGCGGGGGCAGGCCCAGCCGCTCGTCGACGTCGGCCAGCACGTCGCCGACGCAGCGCTCGTCCTCACCGCGGGTGCTCACGACGTCCAGCAGCCCGAGGCCCTGCTCGCGCTGGCCCAGGTCGTTGATGAACTCGTGGCCCAGGATCTGGTAGCCGGCGCAGACCGAGAAGACGATCGCGCCGTTGGCGACGGCCCGGTTCAGACCGCCGTCACGGCGCAGCCGCTCGGCCGCCAGCCGCTGCGGACGGTCCTCACCGCCACCGATCAGGTAGATGTCACCGGAGGTCGGGATGGGCTGGTCGGAGCGGATGTCCACGCGCTGGACATCGAGGCGGCGCTGGCGCGCGCGGCGCTCCAGGACCAGGGCGTTGCCCTGGTCGCCGTAGGTGCTGAGCAGGTCGGGGTAGACCCACACGACACGCAGACTGTTCTGGCTCATGCTCACAATCCTGTCAAGTGCTCGCGGGGTCAGTTGCCGACGCGGCGGCGCACGTCCTGGAACGCCGTGTAGTTCGCGATCAGCTCGATCCTGCCGGGCGGTGCGGACTGCACCGCCTCGTCGACGGTCTCGCAGACCCGGAAGTCCAGGCCCGCGACCTCCAGCCGCACCGCGAGGTCGAGCTTGCGGTCGCCGATCACGAAGATCGGGTGCCCGGCGAGGCGGGTGTAGTCGACGTCCCACAGCCACGAGGTGTCCGTGCCGTCCGCGCCGCGCGCGTTCACGCCCAGGATCACCGGGGCGGGCGGGCCGTCGATGAGGGAGAAGGTCTCCAGCCAGCCGGCCGGGTTCTTCGCCAGCAGCAGCCGGACGTCACGGCCCAGGAACGACACCACGTCGAACCGGCCCGCGACGGCCTGCACCTGGTACATCCGCTCCAGCGCGACCTGCGGCGGCACCCCGAAGGTGGCCGCGACGGCCGCCGACGTGGTGGCGTTCGCCTTGTTGGCCCGGCCGGGCAGCTGGAGGTGGATCGGCCACGCGCTGCCGTGCGGGTCGAGGACGTAGTCGCCCGACAGCGCCCAGCTCGGGGTCGGCCGGCGGAAGCCGCACTCGCCGCAGAACCAGTCGTCGCCGGGGCGCTGCATCACGCCACCGCACGACGGGCACGACCAGGCGTCGTCCTTCCACTCCTGGCCCGCCGCCACCCACACCACGTTCGGCGAGGAGGAGGCGGCCCATACGATCAGCGGGTCGTCGGCGTTGGCGATCACCACGGCCTTGGTGCCCGCCAGCCCCTCGCGCCACTTCTCGGCGAGCATGCGCGTCTCCGCGGCCCGGTCGAGCTGGTCGCGCGAGAGGTTCAGCAGCGCTATGGCCTTGGGCGAGACGTCCCGGGCGACACCCGCCAGATACTTCTCGTCCACCTCGATCACGCCGTAGCGCGCGTCCGAGCCGCCCGCGAGGGCGGAGGTGATGCCGGCCGGCATGTTCGCGCCCAGCGCGTTGGAGACGACCGGGCCGCTGGCCCGCAGCGCCTCGGCGATCAGCCGGGTCGTGGTCGTCTTGCCGTTGGTCGCGGACACCAGGACCACGTCCAGGTGGGTCGCCAGCCGGGCCAGCAGATCGGGGTCGAGCTTGAGCGCGACCTTGCCGCCGATCACCGATCCGCTGCCGCGGCCCGCGGCTCGCGACACCGCCGCAGCTGCCTTGCCCGCCGTCACGGCCAGCTTGGCCCGCGGCGACAGCGGCCCCGTGTTGCCTGCCATCGTCCTAGATCCTCCTTGCATCCGGCGCCGCCGCCTGTTTCCTGGTCCGCCGGTGGAACGCCCCCTCCGTGCCGAACGCCGGCCAGGAGGCTTCGGTCGGGGCTCAGCCTATCGAGATCCGGCCGGGGGCCCGAACCCAGAGCCCCTGGAACGTACGCTTGACCCCATGCGAACAAGCTCGATTCCCGGCAGCGCGGGACAGGTGCGGCCCATGCGGCTGCTCGGCGACCGGGGTCTTCGCACACCGTGCGAAGAGGTCACGGACTTCGGTCCTGACCTGGCGAAACTCGTCGAGGACATGTTCGCCACGATGTACGCGGCGCAGGGCGTGGGCCTGGCCGCCAACCAGATCGACGTTCCGCTGCGGGTCTTCGTCTACGACTGCCCCGACGACGAGGACCTCCGTCATCTCGGACACCTCGTCAACCCCCGCCTGGTGGAGGCCGACGGCGTCGTCGTCCGCGGGCCCGAGGGCTGTCTGTCCGTGCCGGGCATCGAGGCGGGCACCCCGCGCTTCGACCACGCCGTGGTGGAGGGCCGCACCGTGGACGGCGCCCCGGTGCGCGTGAGCGGCACCGGCTTCTTCGCGCGGTGCCTTCAGCACGAGTGCGACCACCTCGACGGCGGCCTGTACCTCGACCGTCTGACGGGCCTGCGGCGGCGCCGCGCGCTGCGGGCCGTCCGCAAGGCGCCCTGGGCGGCCTGACCCGTGCCGCGGGCCCGGCCCGCCCGGCGCCTGAGCCGCGGTCAGAAGGCCGGACCGCCCTCCAGGTCGCCCGCGGCCGCGAGCCGGCCCCACAGCAGATCCGCGAGGTGCCGCACGAGGTTCTCCCGCGGGAACGGCCGCTCGCGCAGCCACCAGTCGCCCGCCGCGTGCATCATGCCGACGATGCCGTGCCCCCACGCGCGGGCCAGCTCGTCGCTGCCCGGCCCGAGGTCGACGCGCTCGGCTATCACCTGGGCCAGCTCCTCGCCGAGCCGGCGCAGCAGCGGCGCGGAGTGCCGGCCGACGTCGAAGCCCTGCTCGCCCTGGTCCGAGGGGGAATGGCCCTCGTCGGCGGGGTGCATCAGGAAGCGGTAGACCTGCGGCCGGGTCTCTATGGCCACCAGATAGGTGTCCAGCGTCGCCTCGACGCGGTCGCGCCGGGTGGCCGCCGGGGCGTCGAGCGCGGCGCGCAGCCCCGCGAGCAGTGCCTCCGTGTGGCGCGTGGCCAGGGCGCGGTAGAGCCCGCCCTTGTCGCCGAAGTGCCGGTAGAGGATGGGCTTGGTGATGCCCGCCTCCGCCGCGATGGCGTTCATGGACGCCCCCGGCCCGTCCCGCAGCACCACCCGGTCCGCGGCCTCCAGCAGCTCCTTGCGCCGCCGCTCCGCGGCCCGTTGCTGATCGTCCCGCTGACTGGTTTCCATAAGGACCCGCCTCCCCGCCCCTGTGTATCCGGTAACGCCTGCGCAACGTAACACCAAGCCCACTCAGCGAATCCGGGAGGCCGGGCTGTTGACACCTCTACTGACGGGTAACATACTCATGTTACCGCGAGTAATGACGAGTTGGAGGGGTCGTGACGCAGTTCATGATGGAGCTCGACGAGGATCAGCGGGGCATTCGCGACTGGATCCACGGCTTCGCGGTCGACGTGATGCGCCCGGCCGCCGCGGAGTGGGACGAGCGCGAGGAGTTCCCCTGGCCGGTCGTGCAGGAGGCCGCCAAGATCGGCCTCTACTCCCTCGACTTCTACGCGCAGCAGTTCTTCGACCCCACCGGTCTCGGCGTCCCGCTCACCCTGGAGGAGCTCTTCTGGGGCGACGCGGGCCTCGGGCTCGCCATCGCGGGCACGGGCCTCGCCGCGATCGGCGTGCTCACCAACGGCACCGAGGAGCAGATCGGCACCTGGGTGCCGCAGATGTACGGCGACGCGGCCGATGTGAAGGTGGCCGCCTTCTGCTCCTCCGAGCCCGACGCCGGTTCGGACGTCTCCGCCATGCGCACCCGCGCCGTCTACGACCAGGCCAAGGACGAGTGGGTGATCAACGGCACCAAGACCTGGGCGACCAACGGCGGCATCGCCAACGTCCATGTCGTCGTCGCCGTGGTCGACCCGGAGCTGGGCTCGCGCGGCCACGCCTCTTTCATCATCCCGCCGGGCACCCCGGGGCTCTCCCAGGGGCAGAAGTTCAAGAAGCACGGCATCCGCGCCTCGCACACCGCCGAGGTCGTCCTCGACGGCGTCCGCGTCCCCGGGCACTGCCTGCTCGGCGGCAAGGAGAAGCTGGACGAGCGGCTGGCCAGGGCGCGGGAGCGGGCGGCGGGGCAGCGCGGGGCGGGGTCGCCGAACGCCGCGATGGCCACCTTCGAGGCATCCCGCCCCGCGGTCGGCGCCCAGGCGGTCGGCATCGCCCGCGCGGCCTACGAGGTCGCCCTCGACTACGCCAAGACCCGGGTCCAGTTCGGCCGCCCCATCATCGACAACCAGGGCATCGCCTTCCAGCTCGCCGACATGCGCACCCGCGTGGACGCCGCCCGCCTCCTGGTCTGGCGCGCCTCCTGGATGGCCACCGCGGGCAAGCCCTTCACCGCGGCGGAGGGTTCGATGTCGAAGCTCTTCGCGGGGGAGACGGCGAAGGCCGTGACGGCCCAGGCGATGCAGATCCTCGGCGGCAACGGCTACACCCGTGAGTATCCCGTGGAGCGCATGCACCGCGACGCCGCCATCTACACGATCTTCGAGGGCACGAGCGAGATCCAGCGCCTCGTCATCGCGCGCACGCTGTCGGGGATGCCGATCCGATAGGCCCGGGAGCGGGCTCCGCGGCCTCGGCCGGCACCCGCGGGGCCCGCGGCGAAGTCGCGGGAGGCTACAACAGGCGTATGACGCGGAGATGTCGGATTGTCCCCGGTGGATTGTTTTCGGCTCAATCGCCGAAGGGCCCGCTGACGGGCGGACCCTGTGGGCATCCAGGAATCGAACGCCTGTTTTTGGCCGTGTCTGGGATGTCGTTTTGGCTCAAACGCCATAGGTGTTCATCAGGCGTTCTGTTACCGTCGTTTCCGATCTTGTTCGTGCAAGTCCGGTCTTGGCGGTCGCTCTTGGGAAACCGCCCTCCGGTGCGCACGTCGATCACCGGAGCTCAAGTGTGGCTTCATGGAAGAAGGAAGCGCCGTGGCGGTCAGTAGCGATCGGGATCGGGACACCTCCTCCCGGCGGCACCTGTCCGGCCGCTCCCACGCGCTGGACGGCCTCCTGCGGACAGCGGCGGCCGTGCGCGCCGGATCCGCGCGGGCCGTCGTCGTCCGCGGCCCGGCCGGGATCGGCAGGACCGCGCTCCTCGCCGCCCTCGCCGAGCGGCTGACCTCCACCGGCATGACCGTACGACACCGTACGGCACGGTCCGGTGCGCGCGAACACCAGGTCTTACGCGACCTCTTCGCACCCTTCGACCCCTTCGACGCCGGCCTCCCGGATGCCACCGCCGCGTACGCCGTCCACCGCGCGCTCCACCGCCGCGCCACGGGCCTCCTGGCGAACGGGCCGCTCGCCCTCCTCCTCGACGACGCCCAGGCGTGCGACGAAACCTCCCTGAACGGCCTGGGCTTCGTGCTCCGCCGCGCCACCTCCTTACCCCTCCTGGTGGTTCTCGCCCAGCGCACCGACCATCCCGGGCCCGGCGCGGACGCGCTCTCCGCGCTCCTCGCCCACAACGGCTGCACGGCCCTGGACCTCGGCCCGCTCGACCCCGCGGCCATCGCCACCGTCGTGACCCGCGCCCTGGGCCGTCCCCCGTCGGAACCCTTCCTCCAGCACTGCGCGGAGCTCTCCGGCGGCAACCCCGGACTGCTGACCCGGCTGCTCACCGACGTGCGCGCGGCGGACATCCGCCCCGACGCGGACGGTCTCCACCGGCTGCGCGCCATCGGCGAGGAGCTCCTCACCCGCTCGGCGACGGCGAGGCTGTCCGGACAGGCCGGTCACATCCGCGCCGTCGCCCGCGCCGTCGCCGTCCTCGGCCATACCGACCCCGAACCGCTCGGCGCGCTCTCGGCGGTGACCGGCAGACGCCTGACGGCCGCGCTGGAGACCCTGCGCCGCGACGGGATCGTCGCACCGGCCGATGGGTCCGCCGCCATGCGGGAAGCCGTCCGCCGCGCCGTCCTCGCCGAACTGCCCGCCCCCGAGCGGGAGACACTGCGCGCCCGCGCCGCCCGGCTGCTCAACGACGCGGGCCGCCCCGCCGGCGAGGTCGCCGCCCAGCTCGTCCACCTCAAGGAGCCCGCCGAGCCGTGGATGCCCGGCGTGCTCCGCGAGGCCGCCGCCCAGGCACCGGACCGCGCCACCGCCCGGGCCGCCATGCGCAGCCTGCGCCGTGCCCTCGCCGCCGGACCCACCGGCGGCCTCCGCCAGGAGATACGCGTCGAACTGGCCCGTACCTCAGCGCACTTGGCCCCCGCGACCACCCTCGCGCAGCTGCGGCAGGCCCTCGCCGAGGCCACCCGTCCGCACGACCGGGCCCGCATCGTCGTGCAGTACGGGCTGATCGCCGCGGGCACCCGCCGCGCCCCCCAGGCCGTACGGGAACTGGGCGCCGTGCTCGACACCCTGCCGACGGAGCCCGGCGTCCCGGGCCAAGCGCTCCGCGCCCCCGTCGCGGCCGCCCTCCTCGTCACCGCCGTCAACGACCGCACCGCCCTGCCCGCCGCCCGCGAACGGGCTCGCGACTGGCCCGTACCCCCCGGTGAGAGCCGGGCCGAACGCCACCTGCTGGCCGGCCTGAGCGTCCTCGCCGCCCTCGACGGCGGGCCCGCGGGCCCGGCCGTCGACCTGGCCCGCCGCGCCCTGTGGATCAAGGAGCCCGCACCCGTCGGCCCCTGCGTGCTCGGCGCCTCCCTCGTCCTCTCGCTCGCCGACGAGGTGGACGAGGCCATGGACGCGCTGGGCCGGTGTGTGTCCGACAGCCGGGCGCGCCGCGAGACATGGACCCACATCGCCGCGCTCTGCGGGCAGTCCCTCACCCTGCACGGCACCGGCGACGTCACCGCGGCCGTCTCGACCGCCCGCACCGCCGTCGAACACGCCACGCGGGCGGGCTGCCCCGACGCCACCATGCCGGCCCTCGCCCTCGCCACCGCCCTGCTCTCCTGGGGCGAGGCCGAGGAGGCCGACGCCCTGCTCGACGGAGTCGCCGGCCCGGACGTGGCCCAAGGCGTCTGGGAATGGCACCACTTCCTCTACACCAAGGGCAGAGCCCGGCGGGAGCGGGGCGACCTCGACGGCGCGCTGGAGCTGTGGCTGCACTGCGGGCGCAGCATGGAGGCGGCGGGCATCGGCAACCCGGTCCTCGCCCCGTGGTGGCTGCCCGCCGTCACCACCCTCGTGCGCCAGGGCCGGACCAGGGCCGCCGCGGACCTCGCCGAACGCTCGCAGGAGGCGGCACGCCGCTGGGGAACCCCGCGCGCCGTCGGCCTCGGGCTGATCGCCGCCGGTGTCGTCGCCGACGGCCGCGCCCGGCTGGACCTGCTCGTCGAGGCCGTGGACGCCCTGGCCGCCTCCCCGGCCCGCCTCGACCGCGCCAAGGCCGAATACCAGCTCGGCTGCGAGCTCCTGCGGCACGACGCGACCCCCGACGCGCGCCGCCACCTGCGCCGCACCGTCGAACTCGCCACCGGCTGCGGCTATCACATGCTCGCCGCCCGCGCCCGGGACCTGCTCGTCGCCGCGGGCGGCCGGATGTCCCGGCTCGCCGCCAGCCCGGTCGACTCCCTGACCGAGAGCGAGCGCCGCGTCGCCGAGCTCGCCCGGCGCGGTGTCACCAACAAGGAGATCGCCGCCACCCTCTTCATCAGCCTCCGCACCGTCGAGGCCCATCTGACGAACGTCTACCGCAAGCTCGACGTCCGCGGCCGCGCCGACCTGCCCTCCTCCCTCGGCACCCCGTACCGCCCGGGCCGCCACGCACCCGACGGACCGCGCCACTCACCGGCCGGCACCCGCGTCGCGAGCAACTAGGAGAGCCGCGGGTGACACAAGGGAACACCGGTCACTGGGACGGGCACGGGGGGACGGAGCTCGTCGAGCGGGACCGCGAACAGGAGCTGCTGCGCGACCTGCTGAGCGGACTGCGCGACGGCCCGTCCGCCCTCGTCGAGATCGAGGGGGGACCCGGCAGCGGCCGCAGCGCCCTGCTGAACCAGGCGGTCACGCTCGCCGGCCGGGCGGGGGTCCGGGCCGTCACCGCTCACGCGTCGTGGGAGGAATCCGCACTGCGCTACGGCGTCGCCGACCAGCTCCTCGCCGCCCTCGGGCGGCCCGGCGCCGCACCGCCGTCCGGCGCGGACGAGACCGCCCTCGTACCGGCGCTGTGCCGCGCCTTCCTCGCCGCGGCCCGCGAACGGCCCCTGCTCGTCGCCGTGGACGACGCCCAGTGGGCCGATCCGCACTCGTGGCGCTGGCTGCGGGCCCTGGCCCGCCGGCTCTCGGGCGCCCCGATGCTGCTGCTGACCACCCGCGGCGGCGTCCCCGCCGACGGCACCCTCGACCCGCTGGAGCCCGGCTCGCTCGCCACCGGGCGCACCGTCACCCGCCACACCCTCATCCCGGCCCCGCTGTCCCCCGCCGGGGTGACCGAACTCCTCACCCGGGCCTACGGATCCCCGGTCGACCCGGTCTTCGGCACGGCCGCCGCCCATGCCGTCGACGGCAACCCCGCCCTGCTGCGCACGGTGGCCGGCCGATTCGCCCGGCACGGCTGGCGGCCCGCGGCCGATCACCTGCCGCACCTCGCCGACAGCGTCGCCGAAGCGTTCCGGGAACGCGCGGCCAGGACGGCGGCCGCCCTCCCCGCCGAACTCCTCGACGTCCTGCGGGCCATCGCCGTCTGCGGACGGGACGGCACCCCCGACATGATCGCCGCGCTGACGGACCCCGGCGGCACCGACACCGCCCGTGCCGTGGCCCGGCTGGCCGGGACCGGCCTGCTCACCGACGGCGACCGGCCCGCCTTCCGCGAACCGAGGGCCGCCGAGGCGGTGCTCGCCGGGCTCGGCGCGGAGCGGCGCGAGTCGCTCTACGCCCGTGCCGCCCGGCACGCCCACCGGGCCGCGCTCCCCGACGGCGTGCTGACCAGGATGCTGCTCGCCGCCCACGTCATCGGCGCCCCCTGGGCCGTGGACGCCCTGCGCCGGGAGGCCGCCCGCTGCCACGCCGCCGGAGACCTGCGCGCGGCGGGCCGGCTGCTGCACCGCGCGCTGCGCGAGCCCATGGCACCGGCCGCGCGGGCGAAGCTCTTCGTCGAGCTGAGCGCCGTCGTGCTCCCCAGCTCGCCCGCCGTCTCGGATCGGCACCTGCGCAGCGCCCTGCTCACCCGGGCCGACGCCACCGCGGGCCCCTCGTGGGTCGAGGCCGCCGGCCTCCTCGTGGCCCGCGGCGACGTGGTGTCCGCCCAGCCGCTGATCGCCCGCATCCTCGACGGTACGGAGGTGAGGGCACAGGACCGGGCCGCGCTGCGGGCGCTGTACTGGCTCGCCGAACACAGCCAGCAGGGCGCCGAACCCGAGCTGGACCGGCCCGCCATGGCGGCCCTCCCCGACCTGCCCGCAGAACCGGCCGAAGCCGGTGTCGCGGCCTGGCACTGCGCCCTGCGCGGCCAGGACATCGCCCGCACCCGCTCCCTGGCCCGTACCGCCCTCGCCCCCGACGCCAGGGACACCACCCCGCCGGCCGCCCAACTGGCCGCCTGCCACGCCCTGCTCCTCACCGGCGACTTCGCCGAGGCGCAGGCCGCGCTGGACGCCGTCCTGGTGCGCGCGCAGCGCTCCGGTGCCCGCCCGACCGTCGGGCTCGCCCTGATCGTCGAGACGCAGGCCGCACTCCACCAGGGCAGACCCGAGGAGGCCGTCGTCTTCCTCGACCGCCTCCAGCACGTCATGCCGCCCCGCTGCTGGCACCCCTTGATGGCACCCGCCCCCGCCGGACTCCGGGCACTCGCTCACCTGGCGCTGGGCGATGTCGCGACCGCCGAGCGCGCCGTCGAAGGGGTCCGCCCGGCCGGTGCCGAGGGCGGCCTGGCCTGGGCCTATCTGCTCTACGCGCGCGGCCGGGTGCGGCTCGCGGGCGGCGGGGGCGGCCCGGCGCTGGCGGACCTGCTGGAGTGCGGCCGCCTGCTGCTCGCCCGGCAGGTCGCCAACCCCGTCCTGCTGCCCTGGCGTTCGGCTGCCGCCGCGGCCCACGGCCCCGCCGCGCGCGGCGGGCCGGCCGCCGACCTGCTGGCCGAGGAGCGCCGCCTCACCCGTGCCTGGGGCGCGCCCGACGACGTCGACCGGGCGATGCGCTACGTCGCGGAAGTGGCCTTCCGGACCGCTCAGGCCCCCGCCGTCCCCCCGGCCGCCCCCCAGGAGGAGATCCCCTCCGGCCGCGGACTGACCGCCGCCGAGCTGCGCGTGGCGGTCCTCGCCGCGCGCGGCATGACCAACCGCGCCATCGCCGCCGAGCTCTCGGTGACCCCGCGCGCCGTGGAACTGCACCTGACCAAGGCGTACCGCAAGCTGGGCATCACCCGCCGGACCGAACTGGCCGGCGTCCTGGGGCCCTTAGGGAGGAAGACCCGATGACGCCCGTGCCCGACCGGCGGCTGCTCGACCGGCAGCGAGAGCTGGACCTCATCATCGGGGCGATGCGGGACGCCGCCCGGGGCAGCGGCTCACTGATCGTCGTCACCGGTGGCATCGGCATCGGCAGGACCGCTCTGCTGCGCGCCCTGCCACCCCTCGCCGAACAGTCCGGGACGCGCGTACTGACCGCCAGCGCGGCCCCCATGGAGACGGACTTCCCCTTCGGCGTGACCGGCCAGCTCCTCGACCCCTTCCAGCCGGAACCGCCCCAGGGCGAGCACTACGGCGAACTCCTCGCCCTCACCGCCCAGCACAGCGAACGGCAGCCCCTGCTGCTGCTCGTCGACGACCTCCAGTGGGCCGACCCGCAGTCCCTGCGCTGGCTCGGCCGGCTCGCCCGCCGGATCAACCACCTCCGGATCACTGCCGTCGTCACCCTGCGCGAGGGCGAGCCCCGTGCCGAGGAGCCGCGGGTCCACGAGATCGTCGACAGCGCCGCCCACGTCCTGCGCCCGGCGCCGCTCGGCCGGGAGAGCACCGCCGAGCTCGTGGCCGCCCGCCACGGCCGGGCGGGCGCACCCGCCTATGTGACGGCTTGTCGGGAGATCAGCGGCGGCAACCCGATGTTCCTCACCGCCCTGATCGACGCCACCGCCGGGGAGGGTGAGCCGGACGCCGCCTCGGCCACGGCCCTGGCCGAGGCGGCGCTGCCGTCGCTGCGCGAGCGCCTCGCCGTCGCGCTGCGCGCCCAGCCCCGGCCCGTACGCGCCCTGGCCGAGGTGCTGGCCGTCCTCGGCACCCGCACCGCCCCGGAACTCACCGGCCGGCTCGCCGGCCTCGACCCGACCGGCCTCGACACCGCCCTGCGGGCCCTGTGCAGGCTCGGGCTGCTGACGGCCGGGCCCGAACCCCGCTTCGTGCACCGGGCCGTACGCGACGCCGCCGAGGACCTGCTGAGCCCGGCGGAGCAGGAGGAGCACCACGTCCGCGCCGCGCTCCTCCTGCACTGCGCCGGGTACCCCGCCGAGGAGGCCGCTGCCCACCTCCTGGCCGCGCCCTCGTGCCAGGAGGACTGGGCCCTGGAGGTGCTGCGCGCCGCCGCCACGGCCGCCCTGCGCCGCGGGGCCCACGAGGACGCCGCCCGGTGCCTGCGCCGGGCCCTGCTGGGCAGCGCGCCGGACGAGCCGCAGCGGGCCGCGCTCCTCGTCGACCTCGCCGCCGCCGAGCGCGCCTTCGACCCGGCCGCCGCGATCCGGCACGTCTTCCAGGCGCTGGACCTCATCCCCGCGCCCGGGCAGCGCGCCCTGGCCGCCGCGCGCATCCCGCCGTCCCTGCTCGGCGGCGTCCCGCTGCCCTCCGTCGAGGCGGTCCGCGAACTCGCCGACGAACTAGGCACGTCCGGGCGGCCCGCCGGCGAGGACCGCGAGGCCGCGCTACGGCTGGAGGCCCGGCTGCGCCACGTCGAGGTGGTGACGCCGGGGCAGCTGCGCGCCAGTGCCGAACGGCTGCGCTCCCTGGGACCGGACCCCTCCCTGCACACCGCCGCCGAGCGCGAACTGGTCACCGTACTGCTGCACGGCGCGACCATGGCCCAGGGCATGCCCGCGGCCGAGGCCGCCCGGCTCGCCCACCGCCTCTTGCAGTACGAGCCCGCCGCACCCGACCACGCCTACACCGCCCTGCCGTTGCTCACGCACGTCCTGATCGCCACCGATTCCGTCGGCACCATCGGGCCCTGGCTGCACACCGCCCAGGAACGGGCCCGCAGGGAGAGCACCACCGTGCCCCGCGCGGTGATCAGCGTCGAACTCGCCCATGTGCTGCTCGCACAGGGCCGCCTGGCGGAGGCGCGGGCCCAGGCCGACGAGGCGCTCGCCCTCGGCGTGACCGAATGGGCGACGCTCCAGTCGCTCGTCGGCATCGTCATGGTCGCCATCGAGAGCCGGGACACGGGCCTGGCCCGGAGGCTGCTGGCCTACCGCCGTGATGGCGTACGGCAGGGGAACCAGCCGTCCTCCCTGCACCTCGTCCGCGGCTCGATGGCGGTCGTGTCCGGCGATCTGCCCACGGCGCTCGAGCACATCCTCGAGTGGGGCCGGTCCGCCGAACGCGCCGACTGGCGCAACCCCGCCGTCTTCCCCTGGCGTTCCTGGGCCGCCGGGCTGCACTACCGGATGGGACACCCCGCCCTGGCCAAGGATCTGCTGGAGGAGGAGCGCGCGCGGGCGGCCGCCTGGGGGAGCCCCGTGGCCATCGGCCGCGTCCAGCGGATGCGCGGGGCGGTCACCCAAGGGGAGCGGGGCATCGCCCTGCTCCGCGAGTCCCTCGCCATCCTGGAGGGGTCCGTCAACGGCCTGGAGCGCGCCCGCACGGCCGTCCTGCTCGGCCGCCGGCTGCGGGCCGGCGGCCGGCCGGAGGCCGAGACCCACCTGCGCAGCGGCCGCGAGCAGGCCCTCGCCGGCGGGATGCCCTGGCTCGCGGACCTGGCGGCCCGCGAACTGCGCGCCATGGCCAGCCCGGTGGCCCCCGTCGCGATCGAGTCCCTCACCCGGAGCGAACGCAAGGTGGCCGGGCTCGCCGCGCACGGGGTGTCGAACCGGGACATCGCCGAGCTCCTGGAGGTGAGCTCCCGGGCGGTGGAGAAACACCTGACCCACGCCTACCGGAAGCTCGACGTGGCGGGCAGGGGCGAACTCGCCGCCCTGGCCCACCTCTTGCCGGACGTCTCGGCCGCACCTTCAGACGGTGCCCCGACGGCCCCCACCACTGTCACCCGTACGAAAGGTCACTCATGAACAGCGCATTGAACCAGCCCCTCTCGCGGCGCCGCCTGCTCGGCATGGCCGCCCTCGGCGCCGCCGCCATGGCCGGAGCGACCACCATCACCACCGCGACGCGCGCCTCCGCGGCCACGGCCACCGACGGCGCGTACGTACCGGCCGTGGTGATCGGCACCGGCTACGGCGCCGCCGTCTCCGCCCTGCGCCTCGGCGAGGCCGGAGTGCCCACGCTGATGCTGGAGATGGGCCAGCTGTGGAACCAGCCGGGCCCCGACGGCAAGATCTTCAACACCATGCTCGCGCCCGACAAGCGCTCCAGCTGGTTCCGCAACCGCACCAAGGCCCCGCTGGGCTCCTTCCTCTGGCTGGACGTCATCAACCGCGACATCGAGCCCTACGCTGGCGTCCTGGACCGGGTCGAGTACAGCGACATGTCCGTCTACGTCGGGCGCGGCGTGGGAGGCGGCTCGCTGGTCAACGGCGGCATGGCCGTACGGCCGTCCCGCGCCTACTTCGAAGAGGTGCTGCCGCAGGTCGACTCGGGCGAGATGTACGACCGCTACTTCCCGCGCGCCGACAGCGCGCTCGGGGTCAACCACATCGACCCGGACTGGTTTGAGAAGTCCGAGTATTACAAGTTCGCCCGGGTCTCGCGCGAGCACGCGCGCCGGGCGGGCCTGGGCACCACCTTCGTGCCCAATGTCTACGACTTCCCCTACATGCAGCGCGAGGCGGCCGGGGAGGTGCCGAAGTCGGCGCTCGCCACCGAGGTCATCTACGGCAACAACCACGGCAAGCGGAGCCTGGACAAGAGCTATCTGGCGGCCGCCCTCGGCACCGGCAAGGTCACCATCGAGGCCCTGCACACCGTCCGGGCGATCGGCCGGCAGTCCGACGGCAAGTACGTCCTGACGGTCGAACAGGCCGACGCCTACGGCAAGGTGCTCGCCCGCAAGCAGATCACCTGTCGTCATCTCTTCCTCGGCGCGGGCAGCCTGGGCTCCACCGAACTGCTCGTACGGGCCCGGGACACCGGCGCCCTGCCCGACCTCAGCGCCGAGGTCGGCGCCGGGTGGGGCCCCAACGGCAACATCATGACCGCCCGCGCCAACCACATCTGGGACACCACCGGCGCCCACCAGTCCTCGATCCCCGCGCTCGGCATCAACGACTGGGACAACCCGGCCGCCCCGGTCTTCGCGGAGATAGCGCCCATGCCGGCGGGCCTCGAGACCTGGGTCAGCCTCTACCTCGCCATCACCAAGAACCCCGAGCGCGGCACCTTCGTCTACGACAAGGCCACCGACCGGGCCCTCCTGCGCTGGACGCGGGACCAGAACGCGCCCGCCGTCAATGCCGCGAAGTCCCTCTTCGACCGGATCAACAAGGCCAACGGCACCGTCTACCGCTACGACCTCTTCGGCTCCCAGCTCAAGGCGTTCGCCGACGACTTCTGCTACCACCCGCTCGGCGGCTGCGTCCTCGGCAAGGCCACCGACCTCTACGGCCGCGTCGCCGGCTACCCCAATCTCTATGTCAACGACGGGGCGCTCATCCCCGGTTCCATCGGTGTCAACCCCTTTGTGACCATTACCGCACTTGCCGAACGGAACATCGAACGCATCATCAAGCAGGACGTCCTCGCGTCATAAAGTGACCGGGTGACCGTGGGCGGCGGGGGCCGCAAGGGCCCTGCCGCCCACGGCTGTTCGTCACCTTGCTCACGCTTGCTCCGTATGTCGAATTTCCGTTGGAAGGAACGACCGACCGTGATCGACAACCCCGAGGACAACGGCCTGTGGGTCCGTAGATTCCACCCGCGCCCGGACGCCGCCACCCGGCTGGTCTGCCTGCCCCACGCCGGTGGTTCGGCGAGCTTCTACTTCCCGGTGTCGCAGGCCATGCCGGCCGACGTCGACGTCATCTGCCTCCAGTACCCGGGCCGCCAGGACCGCCGTACGGAGCCGCTCATCGACAACATCCCCGAGCTCGCCGACCGGGTCTTCGCCGCGCTGCTCCCGTGGGCCGACCGGCCGTTGGCGTTCTTCGGGCACAGCATGGGCGCCACGCTGGGCTTCGAGGTCGCCCGGCGCTTCGAGCGGGAGAAGGGCATCGTCCTCGCCGGACTCTTCGCCTCCGCCCGCCGCGCGCCGTCCAGGCCCCGGCACGAGACCGTGCACCAGCGTGACGACGACGGCCTGATCGCCGAGCTGAAGGGGCTGAGCGGCACCGACACCCAGCTCCTCGGCGACGAGGAGATCCTGCGCATGGTCCTCCCGGCGATCCGCGCCGACTACCACGCCGCGGAGACCTACACCTATGAGCCGGGGGAGCCGCTGCACTGCCCGGTGACCGCGCTGACCGGTGACGACGACCCCAAGGTGACCCTGGAGGAGGCCCGGGCGTGGGCCGAGCACACCGAGGGCCCCTTCGACTTCCATGTCTACCCGGGCGGCCACTTCTACCTGGCCGCGCACCAGAAGGCACTCAACACGCTGATGGCGGACCACCTGCGGGCTCGCCAGGGGGCGTAGGGCGCCTGGTCATGAACGCGGGACGGGCTTGCCGCGGCATCCGCGACAAGCCCGTCCCGGGCACCGGGGTCACGACTCCAGGTCGGCCTGGGTCGTGCCGTCGTGCGAGAGCCAGTCCGTGAACGGGGACTTGCCCGAGCCCGTGTGCCGGGCGCTGCTGAGCCTGCCGTCCATGCCGAGGACGACGGCGACCGTACGGCCCTTGGCGTCCTGGGTCATGCCGGTCATGCCACGGTGCGGTATGCCTTCGTCCGCCCAGGGGCCGGGGCGGCCCGAACCGGCCGACAGCCGGACGAGGCCCTTGCCGTCCCTCGCGGCGAGCACCGTCGCGGTGCCCGCCTGGGCGAGCGCGACGCGGCCGTAGCCGCTGATCGAGGCGCACTCCGCGGAGACCTTCCAGCTGTCCGTCAGCCGGTCGGCGACGACTATGCGGGAGGTGTCCGGCTGGCGCATGGCCACGCGGATGCCGCCGCCGGTCAGGGGGGCCAGGGTCAGCGGGCCGGTCGTGGCGGGCAGCCGTGTCGGGGCGGCCGGCCGCGGCGGCCCGTCGGAGCCCTGGGACATCCAGTGGTGGACGGTCCTGGTGTCGGCGGCGACGACGTGGATCCGCCCGTCGCCGTCGAGGACGGCGTCCAGGCCGTCCTCCAGCCTCGTCCGTGGCCCGGCCGCCGGCAGTGCGGTCCAGCCCGTCCAGCCGTTGCCGCCGGTGCCGCTGCGGAAGCTGATGCCGCCGTCGTAGTCGCGTACGAAGACGAAGACCGTGCCGTCCTTGCCCACGACCGCGACCGGGTAGCCCATCTCCATCGAGCGACGGGGGTCGTCCTCGGGGGAGTCGAGCGACTGCCAGGGGCCGAACGCCGGGGCGCCGCCCGGGCCCTTGCCGGTCTGGAGGGCGGTGACGACCTCGCGGCGGTGGGGCTTGTCGTTCACGGGGAGCACGGTGCGTACGGAGAACAGCTGGAGCGAGCCGTCCTGGTGCCGCACGACCTCTATCTGGCCCTCCAGCATGCTGCCGCCGACCGCGACGGGCGCGGACCAGATGCCGCTGCCCGCCTTGCGCTCGGTCCAGCACTGCGCGGCGCCGTCGAGGATCCCGAAGGCGGCGAGCCGGCCGTCGGGCAGCGGCTGCACCCAGCGCATGGTGCCGGGGGCGCGGTGGCGGCAATTGCTCGACCAGCCGTGGTACTTGGTGGCGGACAGATTGCCGACCTTGCGGTCGCCGCAGCCCGCGGGATCCCCGCAGTTCTTGCCGTGGTCGGCCCAGCCGTAGATGTCGAGGAAGGTGATCTTGCGGTCGGTGGTGGCCTTGTCGAGGTTGCTGCGGAGCACGTCGACCTCGTAGCCGACGTAGCTCTCGACGGCGGTGGGCCGGGAGTGCTTGCGGCCCCAGTACTCCGCGAGGGCGGCCTGGGCGAAGAAGGCGGAGGTGGTGTGGTCCTGGTGGTCGTGGCTGTAGATGCCCTCCAGCACCGGCGGGGTGTTGCGGTAATCCGGCTGCTTCGCCAGGTGCGCGGGGTTCGGGTCGAGGGTGCGGACCACGGTCGGCTGATAGCGCTCGAAGACGGCGGCGAGCGTGTCGATCAGCTGCCGGCGCCCGTACTGGTAGGTGCGGGTGACCGGGCTGGCCGTCGGCGTGAGCGTGGTCAGCTTGGGCGTCGCCCCGAGCCACAGACCGCGCAGGCTGTCCTTGTGCGGGTAGCGCAGCGACCGCGCCTCGATCAGCTCGACAAAGATCATCTGGACATGGGGGGCCGCGCGCAGCGTCTGCAGCTCGACTTCGAAGCCGGGCAGGAGACGCAGGGTCTCCACATCCCAGGGGCTGAGGGAGTTGCCGGTGGCCATCTGGGCCGTGGCCTCACGGAAGCCGTTGATCCGGGCGCGGACGAACTCCGGCCGCTTCATCGGCATGTGCTCGTAGCCACGGCTCTTGGAGAGCGCGTTGCGGCCGTCGGACTCACCGCCGGTCAGGCACACGGTCACGGCGGGCGCGCCGCTGAGTATGGACTGCTCCAGCTCCGGGTTCATGAAGTAGAGCGAGTCGTCGGGGTGGGCGATCACATGGACGAACGACGCGGACGTCGACGTCTTCGCGGCACGCACCGGGGCGCCGCCGTCCATGCCGGTCTTCTTGACCTCGGGAGCCAGCCACTGCCAGGCGCCCACGGCACCCGCTCCGACGACAAGGCCCCCGCCGGCGACCTGAAGCACTCGGCGACGCGGTATGTGCCCTGGCACAGGTATCCCCCTACTCTCCTGCGCCAAGAGCGCGTGGTGATCAAACAGTCGAACGCGATGGGGAGGGGAACTGGCCACCCCCTGATCGAGAGTTCGATCCTATGACCCGCCACCTGCCGTTTCCCTGCTGTTTTGTAACAGCCGCCGCACGGCCCGATGTAGGTTCCCAGGCGGTTGGGCAACACGGCCCCCTGGATGCAAGGGCCCGGAGCCCCGGCCCGGGGCGGGCCCTGATGGCCTCAGACCGTGCCGGACCGGTCGGCGTCGTGGGCGAGCAGGGCGATCTGGACCCGGTTGTTGAGACCGAGCTTCGTCAGGATGCGGGAGACATGCGTCTTGACCGTGGCCACGCTCATATACAGCGCGCCCGCGATCTCCGCGTTGGACTGCCCGCGCCCCACGGCGGCCGCGACCTCCCGCTCCCGCTCGTTCAGCAAGGCCAACTTGCCCCGCGCCTCGCTGCCGTGAGTGTCCACCTGCTCACCATCCGTGACTTTGGTGATCAGTTGGCGGGTCACGGCGGGGGAGAGCACCGGCGCCCCCGACGCGACCCGGCGCACCGCGTCGACGATCTCCGCGGGCGGGGTGTCCTTGAGGACGAACCCGGCGGCGCCCGCCCGCAGGGCGCGCAACACCTGCTCGTCCGCGTTGAACGTGGTCAGCACGATGACCTCCGGCGCGTGCTCCCGGCCGCGCAGCAGCTCGGTGGCGGCCAGGCCGTCCATCGACGGCATGCGGATGTCCATCAGCACCACATCGGGCGAGAGCCGGTCGACGAGGCCGGCCACCTCGGTGCCGTCGGCGGCCTCGCCGACGATCTCTATGTCCGCCGCGCCGCCCAGCATGAACGACAGCCCGGCCCGGACGAGCGGGTCGTCGTCGACGAGCAGGACACGGATCGGCCGGGGCGGCGGTGCGGTGGTCATACCGGCCACGGTAGCCAGCCGTGGACCCGGAAGCCGCCGTCGGGTGCGGGTCCGTGCTCGAGCCGGCCGCCGGTCAGGGTGGCGCGCTCGGTGAGACCTATGAGCCCCTGCCCGGATCCGGGCACCGCCGCTCCCTCGGCCGACCCGGGCGGATTGGTGACCACCACGGTGAGCCCCTCGCCCGGCGAGCCTCCGACGGCCACGCCCACCTCCGCGCCCGGGGCGTGCTTCCGGGCGTTGGTCAGGGCCTCCTGGACTATCCGGTAGACCGTACGGCCCGTGGCCGCGGGGACCCGCTGCGGATCGGCCACCTGCTGGTCGAGACGGACGGCCATGCCCGCCTGCCGGGACTCCTCCAGCAACTCCTCCAGCGCCGCGAGGGTCGGCTGCGGCCGGTCGGCCTCCGGCCCGGACCCAGTGCCGGGCGCGCCCTCGGCGGCGGCGGCGCCCTCGGGAGCCCGCAGCACACCGATCACCTCCCGCAGATCCTGCAACGCCTGGTGCGCGCTGCTGCGGATCACCCCGGTGGCGCGCGCCAGCTCGGCGGGGGGCGCGTCCGGCCGGTATTCCAGGGCGCCCGCGTGCACGCACAGCAGGGACAGCCGGTGCGCGAGCACATCGTGCATCTCCCGCGCGATGCTCTCCCGCGCGAGGCGCTGGGCCCGCTCGGCCCTCAGCTCGGCCTCGGCCTCCGCGCGCACGGCGCGCTCGCGCAGCGACAGCACCAGCTGCCGGCGGGACCGCACGAACATGCCCCAGCCGATCATGGTGAGGACCAGCAGCCCCCCGATCGCGGACGCCCCCATGAACCCCAGCCCGGGATCCGGGCGGACGACGGCCTGGACCGGCTGGCTGATCAGCGCCAGCCCGCCCGCCACCGCCACCGCGCGGAACGGCCGGTGCACCGCCACGCTGAACACGGCCACCAGCAATGCCCCCGCCGCGCACGGCGTCATGGCGCTCACCACCGACAGCGCCACGGCCAGCTCGGTGGGCCACCGCCGCCGCAGCCACAGCGCCGTGCAGGCCGCGGCCCCCACTATCTGATCGGCGAGGAGTGTCCCGTCCGACACCTGGGCGGCCGCCCGCGCGTCGTCCGCCGCCAGCAGCCCGAAGAGAGCGGCGAAGGCGAGGCACACGATGTCGACGGCCCAGTCGCGCGCGGTCCGCCGCGCCCGCCCGCCGCCCGCCCGCGGCTCCATGACCGCGGACGGCAGCAGCCACGGATAGGCCGCGTCCGGCTGGATCATGTCTTGTGCTCGCTCGCCGTTCATGCGCACAAATCTACTGAGCGGCAGGCCCTCGCGGGGGCGCCGGACAGCGGCCGGCGACCAAAGTCGAACGACCGCAGACTTTGGTCGGAACGGCCCCGGCGAACCCGCTACCTCCGGTCCTGAGCCGCCGACCTCCGGGCGATGTCCGGGCCGTGGGACGGCGGGAGGATCGTGGTCATGAAGAAATTGCTGGAGGGCGTCGGAGCCACTCTCCTCATCGCGGGCATCAGCACCATCGTCCATGAATGCACCGGCTGGCTCCGCCTCTGGGGCATCGTGCGCTACATCGGATTCCTCAAGGGGTACGAGATATACGCGGGCATCGTGCTCGCTGTTATGGGCGTGGCCGTGCTGATCGCCTCGGACTCGGTGAAGGGCGAATCCGAGAAGTGAGGCCGGGCGGGGTGTGGGGCAGGAAGCCCCCGGGCGGGGCGTGACAGTGACGTGACAGAGAAAGGATGACGATGGCGGACATCTCGGGGCTGGTCGCGGCCCTCGGCCTCCGGGCGCATGTCGAGGGCGGCTGGTATCGCGAGACGTGGCGGACCACGGCCGAAGCCCTCCCCGACGGATACGGCGGCCCGAGGGCGTACGCGACGGGCATCTACTACCTGCTGCACCCCGGCGAGACATCGCGCTGGCACCGGGTGCGGTCGGACGAGCTCTGGCTGTGGCACACGGGCGGCCCGCTGCGGATCAGGCTGGGAGGCGAGGGGAAGACCCCGGGCGAGGGCGGGACCGTCGAGGCCGTGCTGGGAGTCGCGGTCGACCGGGGCGAACGGCCGCAGTTCCTGGTCCCCGGAGGCCACTGGCAGTCCGCGGAACCAGCAGGAGACGAACCGGTGCTGGTCTCGTGCGTGGTGGCCCCGGGCTTCGACTTCCAGGATTTCGAGGACTCCGTGAAGAGATAGACAGTCCGAGGAGAGATGAGAGATAGAGGAGAGGCAGGTGGTGGTGTGCGGAGTTCTGGCCGGCTGATGCAACCGATACGACGCGGCTGATGTGACTGATGCGACCGGTGAATCGCGCGCAGGTGATCGCATCGTACGTCTGCGCGACTCCGTCAAATCCCTTGCCACACCAGTCAGATGGCCGTCAGGGCTGGTCGGCGGCGCGCGCCTCCTACGGTCTATGGTGGGCGACATGTCCGCCCCTGAACTGATCCGTATCGTCTCCCGCGACTCGCCCATGGCCCTGGCACAGGTGGAGCGCGTGCGGGCCGAGCTGGCCGCGCTCCATCCCGGCATCCGTACCGACGTCGTCCCCGTCAGAACGACCGGCGACAAATGGATGGGCGACCTTTCCCAGGTGGAGGGGAAGGGGGCGTTCACCAAGGAGGTCGACGCCGCCCTCCTCGCCGGTGAGGCCGACCTCGCGGTGCACTGCGTCAAGGACATCCCCGCCGACCGGCCGCTCCCCGCGGGCACGGTCTTCGCGGCCTTCCTCAAGCGCGACGACATCCGCGACGCGCTCGTCCACCCCGGCGGCCTCACCCTGGACGAGCTGCCCGCGGGCACCCGCGTCGGCACCTCCTCCGTGCGCCGTACCGCCCAACTCGCCGCCTCCCACCCCCACCTCGAATGCGTGCCGATGCGCGGCAACGCCAACCGGCGCCTGGAGAAGCTCGCCGCGGGCGACGCCGACGCCCTGCTGCTCGCCGTCTCCGGTCTGGAGCGCATCGGCCGCGCCGATGTGATCAGCGAGACCCTGTCGGTCGACACCATGTGTCCGCCGATCGGCGCGGGCGTCCTGGCGCTCCAGTGCCGCGAGGGTGACACCTCGGTCATCGACACCGTCAGCGGTCTCGGTGACCCCGCCACCTACCGCGAGGCGACCGCGGAGCGGATGTTCCTCCACGTCCTCCAGGGCCACTGCAACAGCCCCATCGCCGGATACGCGCGGGCCGAACGCAGCGGTGACCTGTCGCTGCGGGCAAGGGTGTTCACCCCCGACGGCAAGACGGTCCTCAACGCCCACGAATGGGCCGGGCCCCTCGACCCCGCCACACTCGGCACCTCGGTGGCGGTCGCCCTGCTGCGCCAGGGCGCGCGTGAGCTGATCGACAACATCGCGCACTGAACCACCGTTCGCCGTTCGCCGCACGCCCCGGAGCCCGGTCCGCTCCGGACAGCGGGACCCGGTCCGGCCGGGGCGCTCCGGGGTCCGTACGGTTTTGATCATGTTGAGAAGAGCCTCTCTTCCGAACCGGAAGACATCGCGGCGGTCCTTCGTGGCGGCCGCCCTCCTGCTGGCCTTCGCCGCGCCCTCCGTGCCGGCCGCCGCGGCGGACGCGCCGGGCGGGTCCGCCGTCGAGACGCCCGCGCCGACGACGCGGCAGCCGCTGGGCACGAAGACCCTGCACCTGGTCGACACCTCGCGTACCGACCCCTGGAAGCCCGCCGCGGGCCACCGTGAACTCATGGTCTCGCTCTGGTATCCGGCCCTGCCGTCCCGGGAGACCCCGGCTCCGTATATGTCGCCCGCCCTGTCGAAGGCGATGCTGGGCAGTGACGCGCTGGCCGGTGTCCGGACCCACGCGGTCGCCGGTGCGCGCCCCGCGCCGGTGGCCCGGCCGCTGGTCGTCCTCTCGCCCGGCTTCGGGATGAGCCGCCTGACCCTCACCGGGCTCGGCGAGGATCTCGCCTCCCGCGGTTACGCGGTCGCCGCGCTCGACCACACCTACGAGGCGCCGGTCGAGTTCCCCGGCGGCCGCGTCGAACCCTGCCTGATCTGCCAGAAGATGGACCCGGCCGCCGTCGTCCGCAACCGCGCCCAGGACATCCGGTTCCTGCTCGACCAGCTCACCGGCCCCCGCGGCGAGCCGCGCGTCGACCGGCACCGGATCGCCGTCGCGGGGCACTCCATCGGCGGCGCGAGCGCGGTCCAGGTCATGCGCGACGACCCGCGCGTGGACGCCGCGGTCAACCTCGACGGTGACTTCTTCACCGAACCGCCCGCCAAGGGCCTGAACCGGCCCGTCCTCCTCATGGGCGCGCGCCGGGCCCAGGCCACCAGGGGGGACTGGGAGCGCAACTGGAGCCACCTGACGGGCTGGAAGCGCTGGCTCGACGTGCCCGACGGCGGCCACATGACCTTCACCGACGTCCCCTGGGTCGTGGAGCGCTTCGGCATGCCCGCACAGATCCCGCCGAAGGACGTACCCGGCTCGTTCGGTACCCTCCACGCCGCCCGCGCGACCGCGCTCACCAGGGCCTATGTGGCCGCCTTCCTCGACCGCCGGCTGCGCGGCAGGCCGAGCCCGCTGCTCGACCGGCCGTCGGCGGCGTATCCGGAGGTCCACGTTCTCAAGTAGCACCCCCGCCCTGACCGCCAAGGGGTATAGCTGGTGCCACCCCCACAACGGATACCAGTGGGATCGATCGCGGCCCTCCCGCACGCGAGCATTCGAGGCGTAGGAAAAACGCCTCAGGAGGATCGATGTTCGAGTTCAGGAAGTCGCGGTTGACCCGTTCCGTCGTGACGGGTGCGATGGCGACGGCGATAGCCGCCGCAGTGCTTCCGGCGGCCACCGCGGCAGCGAGGACCCCGGGGCCGCCGCCCGTACCGGAGCGCTACACCGCGCAGAAGCTCGCGTGGCAGCCCTGCGGTCCGGGCGGCTCGCTGGAGTGCGCGCAGATGAAGGTGCCCCGCGACTGGTACCACCCCGGCACGGGTGAGGACCTCACCATCGCGGTGTCACGGCAGCGGGCGAGCGACCCGGCGAAGCGCCGCGGCGTGCTGATGATGGCCGCGGGCGGCCCGGGCGGGCAGGGGCTGCTGCGCCCGGCGAGCCTGGTGAAGAACTCGCCCTCCCTCGGCGCGGCCTACGACGTGGTGAGCTTCGACCAGCGCGGTGTCGGGCAGAGCTCACGGGTGCGGTGCGAGACCGACGCCGAGTTCCAGAGCTACTTCGACGGCGACTCCCGGGACCGCTCGCCCGCCGCCGTGCGGCGCGAACTGGACAACGCCCGCGAGTTCGTGGACAGCTGCCGCGCACGCAGCGGCGACCTGATGAACTACATCACCACCGACCAGACCGTCCACGACATGGACCTCTACCGCACGCTGCTCGGCGAGAAGAAGGTCTCCTACTACGGACCGTCCTACGCCACGGTGATCGGCGCCTCCTACGCGACCGCGTTCCCGCAGCGCCTCGACCGCGTCGTGCTGGACAGCAACATCGACGCCGCCGGCACCTGGGCCGAGCACGAGGAGGGGCAGCCGCTGAGCTTCCAGCGCCGCTTCGAGCAGGACTTCCTGCCGTGGCTCGCGAAGTACGACGACACCTATCACTTCGGGCGCACCGCCGCCGAGGCCAGGGCGAAGTACGAGAAGCTGCGCGGCGCGCTGCGCGACCGCCCGCTGCCGATCGCCGGGGGGAAGGCCGTCATCGACCCGAACCGGCTCGACAGCGTCGTCATCTCGGCGATCTATCAGGGGAGCAACTTCCCCGCCCTGGCGCGGTCGCTCGCCGTCCTCGACCACTGGGACCAGGCGACCGCCGACGAGCGGGCGATGATCGACAAGGGGTTCGGACAGTCCGCGAGCGCGGACTTCTTCGCCGAGTTCTTCTCGGTGACGTGCAGCGACACGCCCTGGAACCGCGACACCGGCCACTGGGTGAAGAGCGCGGCCAAGGACGCCGCGAAGTACCCGCTCGCCGGGGCCCGGGAACTCACCTACACCGCCGTCTGTGCGAACTGGCCCGAGTCCAAGGCGCCGCAGACCAAGATCACTGGCAAGGGCCTGCCGCCCATCCTGATGCTCAACGGCCGCCACGACCCGGCGACCCACTACGAGGGCGCGCAGCGAGCGCACCGCGCGTACCGGGGTTCACACCTGGTCACGGTCGACGGCGGTGACCATGGGCAGTACCAGGACGGGAGCGCGTGCGTCGACTCCGTCGTGAACGACTACCTCCTCAAGGGGAACCTCCCGGCACGCGACATCACGTGCGAGGGCGCGCCGTTGCCGGTGCCGACGGGGCGGGGCTAGGTAGTGTCTGATGGCTCTTTGACGAGGTCGCGGAGCCAGATGACGATGGCGGCGGTGGCCAGGGTGCCGTGGAAGATGTAGTCACGCTT
>NZ_JBIRVR010000028.1:0-92350 GCF_044387105.1 Streptomyces sp. NPDC020379 | reverse complement strand
ACTCCGTGAAATCCAGTACCGCAGCGAAATCATCGACGGCTGCCTCACCGGAACCGGACTCACCCTCACGACACCACACCAACAAAGTCAGTAACAATTGCCGAGTCGCACGGCGCCGTCGATCGAGACACGGCGCTCTTCTCGCGCCGATCCGGGCCACTGCGACTCACGCGATTGGAAGAGGTTCAGCTCATCATGCGCTCCACCATCTCCGCTTATACCCGTCTGCCCAAGGCTCACAAGCTCTCCGCCGCCGGCATCGCCGCGGCCGGTGTCGCCGCCCTGTCGTTCGCCGTCGTCCCGAACGCCTTCGCCGCCTCCGACGCCCAGCCCATGGCAGTGAAGCCCGTCGCGTGGAACACCACCGCTTCCGACGACTCCGGCGAGACGCAGCAGGCCCAGCAGGCCGCCGCCACCCAGGCCAAGGCCGCCGCCGGTACCGCCAAGACCGAGCGGGCCGACAAGCAGGCCGCGAGCCGCTCCGAGGAGCGCAAGCCGGTCCAGGCCGCCCCCAAGGTCTACGGCGACAACCTGGACGGCTGGATCAACCAGGCGCTCGACATCATGCACACCAAGGGCATCCCCGGCTCGTACGAGGGCCTGAAGCGCAACATCATGCGTGAGTCGACCGGCAACCCCCAGGCGATCAACAACTGGGACTCCAACGCCGCCGCCGGTATCCCGTCCAAGGGTCTGCTGCAGATCATCGACCCGACCTTCAAGGCGTTCCACGTCGACGGCACGTCCTGGGACATCTACGACCCGGTCGCCAACATCGTCGCCTCCTGCAACTACGCCGCCAAGACCTACGGCTCCATGGACAACGTCAACTCCGCGTACTGATCCGGAGCGGCCGACCGCGACGCCGAAGGGCGGCAGCACCACCTGGTGCTGCCGCCCTTCGGCGCTGTCCCGCGTCAGACCGACGGCGGCAGGGCGTCGGGGTTGAGGTGTTCGGCCAGGCGGCGCAGGAGGTCGTGCGCGGTCACCCGCTCCTCGGGGGACAGGATCGAGAGCGCCTCGTCGTTCGCCTTGCCCACGACGGCCAGCGCGCGCTCGCTCAGCCGCCGGCCCTCGTCGGTGATGTGCAGGCAGAGCACCCGGCGGTTGGTGGGGTGGGGGCGGCGCTCCAGCAGCCCGCGCTCCACGAGCCCGTTCACGGCGGCTCCCATGGACTGGGCCGTGATCCCGGCCCGGCGGGCGGCCTCGGCGCTGGAGGCCCCGGGCTCCAGGAGGGCGTGCCGCAGCGCGTGGTGCTGCGCCAGGGTCAGATCCAGGGTGCGCAGATCCCGCTCCAGCCGGGTGCTCATGGCCTGGGTGAAGCGCCAGGCGAGGTAGCCGGTGTAGGGGGACTGTTCATTCATGGGGACCACCACTTGTAAGGCAGCTTATATTCGCTGCTACTGTTATCAGGCACCTTATAAGTTTGGACGGTTCTCTTGTCGCTCTCCACACCCCCGACGCAGCACGCCTCCCACACCGGCACACCGGATCCCGCGCCGCCGCAGCACCCGCAGAGCGGCCTGAAGGGCATCCTCCTCCCCGTGGCGGTCGTGCTCGCCATCGGAACGATCTTCGTCAGCGTCTACCTCGCCGCCTTCCACGCCCCCAAGCCGCACGACCTCCCGGTCGCCGCCGTGGGCACGTCCCAGGAGGCCCACCGGCTCCAGGGCGCCCTGGACTCCGGCCTGCCCGGCGGCTTCGACGTACGGCCCTACGCGGACGAGAGCGCGGCCCGGGACGCCATCGCGCACCGCCGTGTCTACGCCGCCTACCTCCCTGGCGGCGGCCACGGCGACCCGAAGCTGCTGTACGCGGGCGCCAACGGCGCCTCCGTCACCGGCACCCTCACCGGAGCCTTCGGCCACGTCGCCGGAGCGAGCGGCCACCGGCTCGCCCAGGAGGACATCCTCCCCGCGTCCAGCGGCGACACCCGCGGCCTGTCGATCTTCTACGCGGCCTTCGGCCTGGTCCTCGCCGGCTATCTCTTCGGCATCATGACCTACCAGGCCGCGCCCGCCCTGCGCTTTCGGCAGCGCATGGCCAGCCTCGCCCTCTTCGGTGTCCTGGGAGGGATCGTCATCGCCCTCATCGCGGGCGGCGCCGGGTTCGGCGCGCTGCCCGGCTCCTTCGTGGGCATCGCCGGGACGATCGCGCTGATGGCCATGGCGGCGGGCGGCGCGACCATGGTCTTCATCCGGTGGACCGGACCCGCGGGCGCCGGACTGGCCTCGGTCGTCCTGCTGACCCTCGGCAACAGCACCAGCGGCGGCGTCATGCCCGCCGCCTACCTCCCCGCCTGGCTGCACCCGCTCTCCGGCGTCCTGCCCGTCGGCGCCGGCGTCCGTGCCCTCCAGGGCCTGGCGTACTTCCACCACGACGGCCTGGTCCGCGGAATCGCCACCCTGGCCGCCTGGATCGTCGGCTGCGCGGTACTGCTCCGCCTGCGCGACGCACGCGCGGAGCGATCCCTCTCCTCCTGAGCGGTCGGTCGACAACGCCGGGCAGCCCGGTCCTCCGGGCAGCCCGGTCCTCCGGGCTGCCCGGCGTTGTCGTTCCCGTGCGGTCAGGAGACGGCGGGCTCGGGCGTCCGCGCCTCCCCGACCGCTTCGGCCGCGGGGGCCGCGACGGTCCCGAGCACCGGGTCGGGGCCCGGGAGACCGGCGCGGTGGGCGTTGACACCGGCGCGTACGCCCCAGAAGTAGAAGCCGACGGCGGACACGGCGACCAGGGCGATGTCGAGGCCGCCGGGGATCACCCCGTGGCCCCCGAACTCGGTGCTGCCCAGGGCGGACAGCAGCGCCAGCCACAGCAGGAACCCTGCCATCCACCAGGCGGGCGCGAACTGCCGCCGCAGGCTCGTCTCGCCCTGGCGGCGCAGCACGACGGCGGCGATCGGCACCGACAGGAGGGTGAGCAGGGCGACCTTGCCGGTGTTGGGCCACTTCGACCAGTACAGGGCGCAGGCCGCGAAGGCGAAGGTGAGCGGGCAGAGCACCTTGGCCGCGGGCAGGCGGAAGGGGCGCGGCAGATGCGGCTTGGTCTGCCGGAAGACGCCGACCGCGATGGGCCCGATGAGGTACGAGACGACCATGGCCGCCGAGACGACGCCGGCCAGGGCCTCCCAGCTGTGACCGACCGTGAGCAGCAGCAGGACGGAGAAGGCCAGGTTCAGCCACATCGCGGGGCGGGCGGTGCCGTAGCGGGGGTGCACCTGGGCGATCTTCTTGGGGAAGAACCCGGTCTCGGCGAGGTTCTGGGCCAGGTACGCGGCCGAGGCGACGTTGCCGATGTTGGCGCCGGAGGGGGAGATGAAGGCGCCGAACTGGAGCATGGTCACGACCCAGTGCAGCATCAGCAGCTTCGCGAGGTCGGCGAAGGGGGACGCGAAGTTGATGCCGCTCCAGCCGGCCGCCTGGTCGAGCTGCTCCGGCGGGACCGAGCCGAGGAAGGCGATCTGGAGGGCGAGGTAGATGACCAGGCCGAGGCCGAGCGCGCCGACCAGGGCGAGCGGAATGGCGCGGCCCGGGTTCTTCGCGGCGCCGCCGAGGTTCACGACGGCCTGGAAGCCGTTGAAGGCGAAGACGACACCGGAGGCGGTGACGGCGGTCAGGACCGCCGACCAGCCGTTGGGCGCGAACCCGCCGTGGCTCGTGAAGTTCTCCGTGTGGAAGCCCGAGGCGATGAACGCGGCCACCGCGAGGACGGGGATGGCGAACTTGACCAGGGTCAGCACGTTGTTCGCGCGGGCCAGCAGCGCGACCGACCAGTAGCAGGCCAGCCACAGGACGACGGTCAGCAGCAGGGCCGTCGCCATGCCGGTGCCGGTCAGCGCGCCGTCGGAGACCAGCCCCCGGGCCCAGCCGAAGTTCCAGGACGCCATGTACTGCGTACCGGCGATCGACTCGATCGGGATCAGGGACGCCGTGGCGATCCACACCGCCCACCCCGTGACGAAGCCCAGGACCGGCCCGTGCGAGATCGTGCCGAACCGGGCCATGGCTCCCGGCAGCGGGTACGCCGCGCCGACCTCGGCGTACGACATGGCGATCAGGCCGATGAAGACGGCGCCGATCACCCAGGCGACCAGAGCGGCGGGCCCGGCGACCTGGGCGGCCTGACCGGCCCCGAAGAGCCAGCCCGAACCGAAGATGGACCCCAGCCCGATCATGATCAAGGCGAAGAGACTGAGACCTTTGCGGTTGGCCGCGCTCAAATCCATGCTGTGCTGTCCGTTCTTGCGGGGTGACCAAAAGACAGGTCACCCACCTTATGTGCGTTGAACAGGTCATTCGTCCGCTGAGGACCGTGATGTCCTCAGGCGTCGAGGCGTCCGTTGCGGTATCCGGCCGTCATGACCTCTGTCACCTTCCGCGGGGAAAGGCGCATGGCTACGCGGCCGTGCCGCGGTAGCCGGGGGAGCGGTGGATCACCGCGCGGCGGGGCAGGGGCCCGGTGGGCCGGTGCCGGACAGGCCCGGCTCACGGCAGGGCTCGCGATGGTCGTGCATGGGGTCTCCTCGCGGGTCTCGGGCGAGTGACCGAAAGCAGAAGCCCCGGGGCACTCGCCCCGGGGCTTCGGACTCAAGAACAGCAGTCAGCGCGCCGGGACACTCTCCGGCGTCGTCGTCATCGTGTCGGCGCGCTTCATGCGGATCACCGTAGCAGAGTCGCGCCGCCGCCCGTCCGGCCGAGCTCCGGCGCGGGCGCGGGGACGCGCTCCAGGACCCCGCCCGCGAAGACGTCGTACAGCGGCAGCGTCTCCAGGTGCACATAGCCGATGTGGCAGTCGCACACGGCCAGCGGGCAGGGGCGTGGCTTCAGGGCGGCGCGGTAGGAGCCGTCGTAGAGATTGCCCAGCTCGGCGCGGACGAAGTGACAGCGGCGCACCGTGCCGTCGCCGTCCACGGAGATCACGGACTCCCCGGTGCGGCAGGGCAGCCCGGCCGAGCGGTGGGGGTGGCGGCTGTACGGGAAGAGGGGGTCGAGGGCGGTCCAGCGGTCGGCCTCCTCGTCCGTGTACGTATGCCCCTCGGCCGCGTTCACCCACAGATAGACGTGCTCCGGCAGGGCCGCGCGCAGCCGCCGCGCGTGGTCGAGGTGCTCGGGGAGGCCGACGACGCCGACGCTGAACCGCACGCCCAGAGCGGCCAGCCGGTGCGTCTTCGCGAGGAAGCGCTCGTAGGGCGTCTGGCCCGGGTGATAGGTGCACCACAGGGCGACGGCGGTGAGATCGGCGTCCGCCAGCCAGTCCGTTCGGCAGCTGAGGTTGGTCTGGATGGCGACGCGCTCGACGTGCGGTGCGTGCGACAGCGCCACGAGCGCGTCCCGGTACCACGAACGCACCAGGCCCTCGCCCCACGGCGTGAACAGCACGGAGAGGCGGTCACCGGTCTGCCGCCCGGCCCAGCCGGTGAACCGTTCGAGAGCCGCCCGGTCCGCCCGCAGCTGCGCGGTGCTGTCGCGCCGCTTCGCGAAGGGGCAGTACGGACAGTCGTAGTCGCAGGACTCCAGGGGGCCGCGGTAGAGGAGCGTCAGGTCCATCGGCCCGCTCACCTCGACTCGTACGCGGCCATCGCGGCCCGCACCCCGGGGGAGAACAGCGCCGGGCCGAGCGCGTCCGAGTGCGCGAGCCCCTCGGGAGACAGGCGCAGCCGCCCGGCCGGGCCGTCGGCGAGCCAGCCGTGCGCGGCGAAGGCGTCGAGCTCGGCGGCGAAGTGCTCGTACGGGCTGGCGCCGAACCGCTGCCGGTAGTCGTCGAGCGGCATGCCCTCGGCCTGGAGCAGCGACTGGAGCAGGTGGCGGCGGCGGGCCTCGTCCTCGTCGACGTACCGGCCGTGCGCGGCGCGCGTGAAGTCCTCCGTCGCGGTGTAGGAGTCGATGATCGCGCGGATCTCGCGCATGTCGACCGCGTAGTCGAAGGAGTAGTGCAGCGCCGAGGTGTAGGACCGGGCGCCGCAGCCCAGCCCGATCATCCCGTCCGTCTGGCACGCGTAGTCGGCCGGCCCCTGCGCGGGCGCGTCCGTACGCCGGAACATCCGCATGGACACCTGCTCGTAGCCGTGCGCGAGGAGATGGTCGCGGCCCTGCCGGTACAGCCGCAGCCGCTGCTCGTCCCAGGCGGGCTCCGCGCCGGCGGAGGAGCCGGCCTGCCGGCCCAGGCCCGTCAGCGGCCGTACGTACAGCGGGTAGAGATAGACCTCCTCCGGCCTCCAGGCCAGCGCCGCGTCCAGGGACAGGCGCCAACTGGCCGCGGTCTGGCCGTCGATGCCGTAGATGAGGTCGATGTTGAGGACGGGGATGCGGGCGTCGCGGATCCGGCCCAGTGCCGCCTCCACATCCGCCCGGCGCTGCGGGCGCACGGCCGCCCGCGCCTCCTCGTCGACGAAGCTCTGCACGCCCAGACTCAGCCGCGTCGCGCCCCGCTCGGCGAGGACGGCGAGCCGGTCGGCCGTGGCGGTCGCGGGGGACGCCTCGACGGACAGCGGTATCGCCCGCAGGTCCGCGCCCATCCGCTTCTCCGCGATGTCGCACAGCCGCTCCAGCTCGGCCGCCTCCAGAAAGGTGGGCGTGCCGCCGCCGAACGCGGCGTTGGCGAAGCGCACGGGCGCCGCGTCCCCCAGCGCGTCCCGCACGGCCGTCGCCTGCCGGTCCAGCGCGTCCAGATAGCGGCCGGTCAGCTCGTCGGGCGCGCCGATGCGGGTGAAGAGGTTGCAGAAACCGCAGCGCACCTCGCAGAAGGGTATGTGGAGATAGAGCGAGAGGGCGTCCCTCGGCTCCCCCTCCCACAGGGCCCTGAGCGTGGGACGGTCGGCCAGGGGGCGGTAGGCCGTCTTGTGCGGGTACGCGTAGACGTAACTCTGATACGGGCGGGGCGGCGCGGGCACGCTCATGCGGACGGCTCCAGGAAGAAGTGGGCGTACGGCACCGTCCACACGGCCTCGTGGCCGAGGCGGTGGCCGGTGTAGCCGTCGTCGCCGTAGGTCGTGCCGTGGTCGGAACAGACGACGGCGAAGCACCGCCGCCGGGAGCTCATCGCGGCGAACAGGCGCGGCAGATGACGGTCGATGTACTCCAGGGCCGCCGCGTGCGTCTCCCTGCTGTCGCCCGCCTCGCGCGTGGCACCCGGCAGATGGAACCAGTTGGGCTGGTGCAGCGCGGCCGCGTTGACGAACAGGAACAGCCGCTCCTCCCGCGGCAGCCCCGCGATCACCCGCTCCGCGCGCTCGACCTGCGCCTCGAACGAGGTCGGTGACGCCACCCCGAACTCCGGCTCCCAGTGGCTCTCCTGGAACATCCCCGGCAGGACACTGCCGAGCGCGCCCTGCTTGTTGAAGAAGCCGACGCCTCCGACGCACACCGTGCGGTAGCCCGCCGCGGCCAGGCCCGACACCAGGTCCGGGGTGTCGAAGACGAAGGTGCGCCCGGCCGTGGTCTCGCTGCCCGCGAACCGCGCGGCGAACAGCCTCGGGTGCGGGCCCGGCGTGGCCGGAGTGGGCAGGAACCCGGCGAACATCGCCTGGTGCGAGGCATAGGTGAAGCTGCCGGGCGCGTGCCGCTCCTCCCAGCGCCCGCCCGGGAGATGCCGGGCCAGATTCGGCAGCCGGCCCGCGGCGGCCAGCTCGACGGCGAC
Organism: Streptomyces sp. NPDC020379; assembly: GCF_044387105.1. Lineage (NCBI taxonomy): Bacteria > Bacillati > Actinomycetota > Actinomycetes > Kitasatosporales > Streptomycetaceae > Streptomyces > Streptomyces sp. NPDC020379. The sequence continues at coordinate 84,718 of NZ_JBIRVR010000028.1, read as the reverse complement.
GTCGTACCGGAGCGTGTCGAGGGTGAGCAGCAGGATGTCGTCGCGGCCCACGACCTCGTTCATGTCGGGGCCGGCCGTGCCGGGGCCGGCCGTCGCGGGTCCGGGCGGGCCGATGGCTTCCGCGGCGCCGTATGGGTCAGGCTGCTTCATGCGTGTTCCTCGATCGGTGGTGCTGGCGGTGCTGGTGGTGCTGACGGGCGCCGGGCCGCCCGTCCCGTACGGCGGCGACCTGCGCCCCGTACGTGTCGTGCCCCTCGGCCCCGCTGCCCGGCAGGCCCGTGAGCCCCGGCAGCAGATCGCCGAAGGCGTTGACCTCGCCGACGGCGAACCGCCGCCAGCCGACGGCCGGCAGGAGGTCGACGCCCACGCAGAGCGTGCCGGGGAAGCAGGCGGCGGCGCGCTCGCAGATCTCCAGGGCCCGGGCCCACTGCCCGCCCGCCGCCTCGACGGCGGCGGACAGGTCGCCGCGGGAGCCGCCGAGATGAAGGTTGGTCAGAGGGGAACGGCTCGTGCGGACGACCGCGTGGGTGGCCCGCCCGGCGACGACCACGACCCGCAGGTCGGCGGCGCGGCCGTGCAGCGAGCCCTTGGGCAGCCAGCGCTCGACGTGCAGGCCGTCGGGCGCGAGGGCGTCGACGATCGTGGCGATCTCCCGCTCGCCGGTGTAGCGGCGCAGCCGCAGGGAGTTGTGCAGCAGCCCGTCCGGGGACAGCTCGACCGACGTCGTCGCCCGGATCCGCCCCGCGCCCGCCGTCTCCACGGCGAGCACCCCGGACGCGGACGAGCCGTGGGCGAGCTTGACGAAGACCCGCCGCATACCGGGCGCGCCCATGAGCGCCCGCACGTCGTCCCAGCCGCGCACCGGCGCCGCCGGGCCCGACGTGGGTGAGGCCGGGACCGGCACCCCGGCCTCTTCGAGCAACTGGTGGCAGCGCCGCTTGTCGAAGAGCACGGCCAGCTCGTCCGGGTCGTCGAGCCGCACACCGCCGCGCAACGACCGCACGGCGGCCGTGAACCGCCCGTACCAGCGGGCGCCGCCCTCCACCCGGGTCGGCCCGTCGACACCCCGCAGCGCCCGGTCGACACCGGCGTCCTCACCGGGCGAGTCCAGACGTACGGTCTCGCCGGCGCCGAACTCCGCGCCGCCGTCCCGAAGGACGTCCCGCCACGCGACGATCCGCGGCCCGGGCAGCCCCGCCGCCCGCACCGCGTCCGCGAACAGCCGCACACGGCGGTTCTCCGGATTGCCGACGACCGCGAAACGAGGCCCGTCCTGACCGGTGCCCGATGCTGACATGACGTATTTCCCCGGCCTTCGCTATTCGCTCACCGAGATGTAGCGCCAGACCTCGCCGTCGTCCTCCGTGTACTCCTCGGTGTCATCCGGATCGAGGTCGGTCTCCACACCGGCCGGCTCCAGGGCCTGGCGTATGCGGTTTTCCATCTCCTCGCTCAGATAGTGGTGATGCAGATCGAGCTTCTTGAGGTGGGTGAGCGACCGGCCCGCCAGGAGCGCCGCCGCGCCCTCGTCCGTCAGCACACCCATCGACAGGTCGAGGACCTCCAGGCGCGCGACGACCGGCGCGGAGGCCACCGCCGCCGCGACCGCGTCCTGCATCTCGCTGTTCCGCAGCGCCAGGTGCGTCAGGCTCGGCAGCCGCTCCCCGGCGAGGAACGGCGCGAGGTCCGCGACGGTCGCGTCACCGCCGTAATCGGACGTGCCCAGCCACAGGTCGAGGCGCTCCAGGGCGGGCAGCTCGCTCGCCGCGATGCTCCGCACCACCTGGGCGGACAGACCGCCGGCCTCCACCGTGAGGGAACGCAGCCGCTCGTGCCGGACGGCGGGGAGGACCAGGCCGGCGCCGCCACGGACCCCGAACTCCTCCAGCTCGGGAAAGCCCTCCAGGAGCGGAGCGACGGACCCTTGCGTGATCCACGAGATCTCGCACTCCTCCGACACCATGTCACCCAGGAACAGGGCACGCAGCGCGGGCAGCCGGTCACGCGCCGCCAGCAGCGCCGCGATCACGGCGTCGGGCCCCGTCTCGTACGGCTCGTTCCACGCGCCCACGATCAGGGCCCGCACCCGCGTGGTGTCCACGGCGCGGGTGAACCGGGCGAAGACGTCCTGCCACTGCTCCTCGCTGTCGTAGGCGTCCACAGCGACCCGCCACGCAACGGCCTCCGGCGCCGGCAGCCCGGCAGGCTCCGTCCCGGCCTCGAAGGGGAAGGAGAACGCGGGCAGGCCGTGCAGCTCCCGCATGTGTTCGTAGATGGCCATGGCTGCCTGCTCCTCGGTACGGTGCCGTTCGCTTGCTCGATGTGCCAGGCAGTTGTACCAAGCGGCACTGACAACGGCGGGGCGGGGGCGCTCGCCCGCGGTCTCGCGGGCTGCCCGTACCCTGCCTGGCTCGTGGAGATGCCGGCGGCCCCGGCGGCCGCCACTTCCCGTGGCGGCCGCCGGGGCCGCTTCTGTCGCAGGTGCCGTGACGCTGTGTCCGCCGGGCCTGTGGGGTCCTCGGTGGCGAACCACCGCGCCGGGGGACGCGCCTGGGGCACGAGTCCTTGTCAGCGGAGGACGACGTGGTGAACGGGCGAGACGACCGGCTGGAGGTGCTCGTAGCCCAGGTCGGCCAGGATGGGACCGAGAAGCTTGGCGAAGCTCTCGAACGACTCGGGGCTCTCCCATACGTCGGTGACCCGCCAACAGCCGCCGACCGGGGCGGCGATGTGGGCGAGCAGCCCGGGCACGGGCAGATCGGCCGGTGAGTTGAAGCCCCGGCCTTCGGTGACGCGGTCGATGCAGGTTTCGTACAACTCCCGGGCGGCAGAGGTGTTTTCCATGTCGAAGGTGACGATGATGGCCATGATCGGGTGCTCCTGTCCGTTCTCACCGGGTGCCTCCCCGCAGTCTCTCCGCCCTGCCGACGGCGGCAACGGCGCACGGGACGGCTCGTCGGAGCGCCGGGAGCGGAAGCGTGTGCGGACCTTTGGCGTGGGTGTCCCGCACGCCCCGTGGCGAACCGCAGCCGGCGATGGACATCGCGGAGATCAAGAAGCCTCTGGGCAAGCTGCCGCGGTGCGGCAGTTCTGAACCACAGAGCCCGGTCGAGGGAACCAGGGCGCAGGGCCTGGTCCGCACCGCACCCGCCTCGCCGCCCTGGACGACTCAGCTGACCGCCGATGGCTGTCCCTCCCCACCCATCTCCCTTTCGGCCGCAGGACGTTGACCAGGGGCGCGGTCATGACCGAGCCCGCCCGGTCCAGGCAGCGGACCGCCCGCACGCTGCGTCACCACTATCGGGCCGGCCCTCGCCGGCCCGCCTTCGAGCAGGCGCCGGCCCCGGTCCTCGACGCCTTCACCGACGAACGGACAGTGGCCGTCGCCGAGGCGTCCACCCGGGTCCTGCTGGATCTCCTCGACTGGCGAGGCCGCATCCTCCGCAGCGGCGGCCTCCCGGCCCGGCCGGGAGGCTCGCAACGGCTCGCCGACCTGACCGCCGCGGTCGGAGCCCGTACGTTATCTGTGCGGGACCGGCGGCACGCGATACCTCCAGCCGCACCCGTTCACTGCCCAGGGCATCACCGTCACGCCGTTCACCCCCGGCGGAACGTCCCGGGGAGGCCGGCCGTGAGCTCAGTGCGCCGAGGGCCCTGACGATCTCCGGACCCCGGGCTCCGGCCGACGACCTGCGGACCGCCGCCCACCGGGAGCTCCGGCCTCAGCGCCCGCCGGGGTGAGGCCGGGCGTGCGGCAGGACCCGGGCCGGCGAATCGGCAGGTGTCAGCTCCGCCCGCAGCCGCCGGTTCTCCACCGTCAGCTGGAGGACCACCCTGACGAGGCCCTCGACGCCGACCCTGAGCTGGGCGGAATGATCCCGTACGGTCCGGCGCCGAACGGCTGCCCGCCGCCGGACTCCGGGGCCCGCGGGTACTGCCTCCAGCACTGCCCGGCATCGTGCACGCCGTCCTCACCGACGAAGACTCGGCATCGGTCTACCTGGGCGACCTTTGTACCTATGGCCGAGGCCCGCTCCATGGAGCCCAAGGCATGCTGGAGGGGTTGTTCGGTGGGAGCAGGCAGGGCAGCACGGGATATATCATCCCATTTTCCGGCGGTTCCAGACCCTGTCGATCGTGTGGAGGTTGTTCCGGTGGCGCTGACGTACCGCGTGGTGGCTTCGTGGAAGGCAACAGCGTGACCTTCCCTTCCGCTAGCGCGCTCCCCGCTCGGCAAGCAGTCCGATGGCCTTCCGCGTGGTCCGGCGCATGGATGCGCGTGGTGGGGTGGATGACGCCGGTGTTCGCGTTCGTGCTGGGGCTCTGGGGCAACACTGCCCCGTCCCCATGGACGGACGAGATCGTCACCATGGACGTGGCGCGGCGGTCGTGGCCGGAGTTGTTCGCGCTGCTCGGGCGGGTCGACGCGGTACACGGTTTGCACTATGTGCTGATGCACCTGGTGGGGCAGGTGACCTCGGTGACCGAGTTCACCATGAGGGTCCCGTCGGCGGCCGCGGTCGCCGTCGCTGTGGCGGGGATGGTGTGGCTGGGCCGGTTGCTGGACGGGCCTCGTCTCGGTGTGTGTGCGGGGCTGGCTCTCGCGGTGGCGCCGACGGCGTCCCGGTACGCGCAGGAGGGCCGCTCGTTCGCCTTCGTCATGGCGGCGGCCGTCCTGGCCACCGGAGCCCTGGTCAGGATTCTCCTCGGCGACAGCCGCCGGCGATGGCCGGTCGGATACGCGGTGCTGGTGGCCGTGCTGGGCTGGTTCAACGTGATGGGGCTGCTCCTGCTCGCGGCGCACGCGATCACCGTGGCCTGGATCCGTCCCGGGCGCCGCACGACCCTGCGGGTGGTGACCGCCCAGGCGGCGGGGATCGTGGCCGTGGCGCCTTTGCTGATCCTCGGTCTCACCCAGCACTCCGCTGTGGGCGAGGCCCCGCCGGTCTCGCTGGGCACTCCTCTGGCCTTCTTCTCCTGGCTGCTGTCCCCTGGCCAGGACACCCTCCTGCCCTCCTTGAAGTTCGCCCTCCTCGGCTCGGTCCTGATCGCCTTGACGGCCCTGGTGGTACGGCGACGTACTCTCCCGCGCTTGCTCCACGCCGTAGGCGTGCCATGGCTCGTCCTGCCCTCGGTGCTCCTCGCTCTGGCCGCCCTGGCACAACCCGTGTTCGCGTATCGCTACCTGCTCTTCTGCCTGCCGGCGCTGGCTCTGCTGCTCGCCGCGGGCCTCCTCGCACTGCCCTGGCCGGCCCGGATGGCGCTCGTCCTGGCCATGGCCGCACCCCTGGCCTTCTCCCACCGGGCGATCCGGCTGGAGCCGAGCCGTCCGTGGGACACCATGGCTGCCATCAGGATCCTGCGCGTCCACGGTGCCCCGGGTGACACCGTCGTGTTCACCGGCGCCCGGTGCGGTCTGATCTCCACCGCCTACCAGGAAACCTTCGCCTGGCGTCCCGACCTCAGCCGCACACGTACCGCGGCCGAAGCCGGCGCATTGGACAACCAGCCCTCCGACCTGACCACTCTCTCCCACCGCCTGGAGCGCGCGCCCCGGGTTTGGCAGGTGGCGTGCACCCACCTCTCGGCCGCCGCCGGTCCGGCAGCCGAGCGGGCCGGTGCTGTCCAGGAGCAGGAGATGCGGGCTGCCGGGCTCCGTCCGTCCCAGCACTTCAGGATCCGAGGCATCGAGATGACCCTCGCGACCCGTCCCGCCGGCCGACTCGACGCCGGCCCGAAGACCGCCCCCTGACAGGCCCACGACACCGACGCGTCGGAAGTCCGCGACCCCGCTCCGCTGTCACCGCGCCCTACGGCCCGCCACGCAAGACGTCAAGGTGCTGCGTCAGTCCTGCCCCGTAGCGCAGGCGCACCCTTGCACACCGTCGTCCCTATAACGTCCGCCATCAGGCGTCCTTCCTCGCCCGGGAACCGTCAGTGGGGTGCCCGTCCAGGTCGAAGCGGCAGACGACGGTCTTCCCGCCGCTTTCGTTCGGCGCCCACCACAGGGCGTCCGCCGGACTGTGAACGATCAAGAGGCCCCGTCCGCGGTCGGGCAACAGCGCTTCGGGCAGGCTCGTCGCCATGCGCGGAGAGAAAATCTCGCCCACCGGGATGGTGGGTGAGCTGGAATCCTCGTCCATCACTCCGAGAAGCAGCCACTTCGGCCACTTCGTCAGCGTGACGTCGAGCTGTCTTTGCGGGCCGGGGGTCGCCAGGCACTCGCCCGGAACGGCGTGGTGGACCACGTCGCCGACGAGTTCCGAGACGGCGAGTCGGACGTCGTCCACCAGGTCGTTCAGCCCCCAGTCCGCCAGAGCTGAGCGCACCATGCCCCGCGCGGCCTGCCCAGTGTCCGGCGACTCCGCGCAAAGGGTCATCGCCCGGAAGCGCCCTACGGGAACTGTCTGTCCTCCATCGCGGAAGGCCAGGGCAACCGAGGCATCCGTCTTCTGTTCGGCCCGTGTTGGTCCCACTGCTGATCCTCCTGAATCAGGGGAACGTGACGGGATGAGAAGGCGGGTACCGAGTCGGCCAGTAGGCCATGTCGCGACAGTGGGGCGGCGTGATGGCCGGGATGGGCTATGAGCGCGTTGCCGACGACGCGTGCTCGGCGACCACGATCCGGCGACGCCGCCTACGCCATTGACTCCCCTCGCTCGGCGTCTGCATCAGCCGTATCTGGTCTGTGCCTCACCAGCGTCCTGGCTCGCTTCCGGTCAACGATTCCGACGGTTTGCCGTCTGGACCGACTGGCACTTCTCCGGCGAGTATCACCCTGTGCATAATCCGCGGGAAGTCGAGATGCGAGGTGTCACGGGGGGCCAGGTGAATGGTGGCCCGGTTGTCCCAGAACGCTACGCTGCCTGAGTCCCAGCGGAAACGGACTGTGTATTCGGGGCGGACCGCCTGCTCCAGCAGCATGTCCACAATCGCCTGGCTCTCCTGGCGAGAGAGGCCAATGATCTGCTCAACGTAGTAGCCGTTGATGAACAGCAACCGTTCCTTGGTGTCAGGATGCACCCGCACCAGCGGGTGCGCGGTGGCAACCTGATGCTCCAGCAGGTGTCGTACGTACGCGTCATCCCCGGGCCGTGGCTGGTAGCCGACGCCCAGTCTGTGCTCGGCCCGCAGCCCGTCCACGAAGGCGCGTACTGGCATCGACAGCCCTTCGTAGGCCGCCACAAGGCTGGACCAGGTGGTGTCGCCGCCGTATGGCGGTACGGTCTCGGCCCGCAGGATTGTCCCGGCCGGCGGGTCGAGGTGGTTGCTCTTGTCGCTATGCCAGCGCCGCAGCAACGTGTGGTTGCGCCGGTGCAACCACTCCGAACTCTCCATGCCGTAGCGACCAGGTAGCTCCAGTCGGTCAGCAGTTGTTTCAACCTCAGGTACATCCGGCGGAGACACGCTGCCGCGCCGTGGCAAGACGACCGGGCTGCCGAACCGTCGAGCGAATGCCACATGCCCGGCGTGATCCAGCCGCTGCTCTCGGAAGAACACGACCTTCCACCGCAGCAGTGCTGCCCTGATCGCGGCGACAACAGCATCGTCGAGGTCATCAGCCAGATCGACGCCGGTGATCTCCGCTCCAATGTGCCCCGCGACCGCTTTCACTTCAATACCGGCAGCCTTGACCGCCTTTGCCGTGGCAGCGGCCCTGTAACCCTGACTGATGTTCCTCACCGCCACTCTCCATAGAGGGCCTATGCATGACAGCGTGCCCAACATGGCCCTTTTCTAACGAAGAGCGTCCGCCGGTTATTGAACCGAAACTCTTCGAGCCCCTTCTCGCAGGGCTGTATCCTGCGGCGATGCCTCAACAGCCCCAGCAGGCCAAGAGGGTTCGATCAAAGGGCGTGGGCTGGAGCTATCGGATTCGGGGGTTGGTGGGGCGGGTGTGCCAGCGGTGGGTGTACCAGGCCCGCAGGGTCAGGCCGCGCACGGTGACGATCACCGTGGCAAGGGCGAGGCAGAACTCGGTGCGGGTCCGGTGGCGTTCGGTGTTGCGGCGGAGTTTGCCGAAGTTATTCATCCACGAGTTCGTGCGCTTCCGTTCATCGCGGCGTAGCCGGATCGTGGTCGCCGAGCATGCCTCGTCGGCAACGCGCTCATAGCCCATCCCGGAGACCAGGGCGAGCACGATCCCGTCGATCACGACCCCGTCCGGATGCGCGGGTTGTGGCAGCCCAAGGGATGAGCGTCCTCACGATCCGGCAGCGAGGCGAGGAACTCCTCACGGACCGGGGCAATGATGGAGGCAGGCACGACGGACACGAACTCTCCCGATGGCCACAGAGCGCAGAGAACTCCATGGTCATCCAGTGCGGATCCATCACGCCGCCCCACTGTCGCGACATGACCTACTGGCGGACGCTCCAAGTCGCAGGCTACTTGATGGCTCCGAGGCCGATCGCCAGGTCCTGGATGTCGCGCCGATGGGTGCGTTTATGGAGGCGCCGGGCCAAGTCGCGTGCGAACTCACGCGCCCTGATCTGTTCGGGCGCCGTCCTGTACGCCCGCTTGAGGTTGTCGACAGCCTCATCCGTCCGGCCGGCTTCCCCGTACGCCCGGGCGCCGTCCAGCCGCAGCCGGGCCCGGCTCGCCTTGTGGTCGCCCTGGTCCTCCAGGAGGGTCGGAGCGCCCTGGAGGTCTTCCAGATGCACCCGCAGCGCATCGGCCAAATCCATGAGCATCTTGACGTTGTTCACCGGGATACGGCCGGCTTCGACGCGGTGGACCCAGTCCTCGGACCGGTTCAGCAGCTCCGCGAGCTGCCACTGATGCAGCCCCCGCCGCTCCCGGTAGAACTTCACGCGCTCACCGAACGCCCGGTGATCGGTCATGCCGCGCGTCGTCGCCCTCCCGTTGCTACGCCAGATCGAGTCTCACACGCTGCGCGACGCCGGCGGAGCTCCCGGCGGACGAACTGCTGGCCGCCGAGTTCCACCCGACGGAAGCACGCGACGAGCTGCTGATCCCCCGACTCGCCCGCCGGGTGAAGCAAGCGATCACCGCCCGAGGGCAGGCCCACCCCCAGTACCTCGAACACGGCGAACCGCCTTCCGCGGGGCCCGCCGCCCTCGGGTAGCCCGGGGCCCGGTCAGCTCACCTACACCCTCGGTCTCAGCGGAGACCGGGGCGCGACTGCCATGTAGCCGGGCCGAGACAGGTCCCGCTCCGCGTGCCATCACCCCGGCGAAGAACGCCCAGTCGCGCCCCACGTGGTAGCCTCCCCCGTCCCCAGAGAAGCCTGAGAGCAAGCCGCGGTAGGGCTTCGACGCTCAACGTCAGCCCGCTTGCGAGGGCGGACCGTTCAACGACAAGGCCCCGCATGCGTTCCCTGCGCCCCTGGGTACTCGCCCTGGCCCTCCTGGTCCTGACGGCCTGTGGCGGGCCGTCGGCAGCACCCGCGCCGTCAGCCTCCCCCGCCGCTCCGGGCGGTTCGGGGGAGGGGGGTATGCGCCTGGTGTGGTCGGACGAGTTCAGCGGAGCCGCCGGGAGCGGTCCCGATCCGGCGAAGTGGGTGCATGACACGGGCGCGGACGGATGGGGCAACCACGAGTGGGAGAACTACACCGACAGGCCCGACAACGCCTCGCTCGACGGCAAGGGCAATCTGGAGATCACCGCCCGCCGCGCGCCGGCGCCCGGCGCGCACTGTGCCGTGGGTCCCTGCGACATCACCTCGGCCCGGCTCATCACCCGCGGCACCTTCGCCCAGCGCTACGGCCGCTTCGAAGCACGCATCAAGGTGCCCGCCGGGCCGGGGCTGTGGCCCGCCTTCTGGATGCTCGGGAACGACGAGGGGGAGGGCGCCTGCCAGGACCCCAAGTGCGGCGAGATCGACATCATGGAACAGGTCGGCAGCAAGGAGGCCGACACCGTCTGGGGCTCCGTCCACGGCCCCGGCTACTCCGGCGAACAGGGCCTCACCAAGGACTACCGCCTCCCGGACGGGCGGCCCTTCTCCGACGACTTCCACGTCTTCGCCGTCGACTGGCGACCCGGCAAGCTCAGCTTCTCCGTGGACGGCCACACGTACCAGACCCGCACCCCCGCCGATGTCCCGGGCAAGGAATGGATCTTCGACCACCCCTTCTTCCTCCTGCTCAACCTCGCGGTGGGCGGCGACTGGCCCGGCCCGCCGGACGCCACGACGGCGTTCCCGGCCACGATGACGGTGGACTACGTACGGGCGTACGCGGCTCCATGACGGTGTGTCAGCAGGGACGGTGTGTCAGCAAGCATCCCGCCGCTCCGCCCGGTAGCGGCCCGGCGGTCGTGCCGGACTCCCGGCTGAACGCGTGGGAGAAGGCGTACGGCGTGCCGTAGCCGACGCGGTGGGAGAAGGCGCCGTGGCGGATGGCGAGGTCCCGGCGCGGGCCTGCGGCGGTGGCGGGGCATTCGCCGTCCGGGGCGGTTGAGCCAGTGGGCGCGTGTGGGCGCGTTCTTCTCCGGGGTCGTCGTCCCGGGCATCCTGGAGTGGTGTGACAGGACGCAGCCGACCTTCAGGATGGTGTCGCCGTGTTGTACGTATTCGGCTTTGAGCGGATCGGCGTCGTGGTGAGTGACCTCTATTTCGTCGACCCCGACCCGGAGCCCGGTCAGGACAGCCCCGAACGGGGGGTCCGGCTGGAGCTCCGGATCCTCGAGCGCGGGGAGCTGAAAGGGACCATCTACTCCGCCCGGCCCATCGCGGTCGACCGGCCGCTCTGGCGGGTCGACCTGCTGGAGTCGGTGGACTCCGCGCCGGGGAGCTTCGACCGCACGCATCACCACCCGAATTTCCAGGGCTGGAACCCGGGCCGCAGGGTGTTCGTCAAGGGGCTGTCCGCCGACCCCCTGCCGTGGCTGACCGGGAAGCTCTCCGACGTCACCGCCCTGCTGGAGGAGGTCGGGCTGTCCCCGGACGAGATCGCGCCGACGGACCCGGCCGATCTCCGCGCGGCCGTACCGCAGATCGTGGACGCCGTCCGGCGCCTGCTCGACGGCGTGTGGGCGGGGGAGCTCGCTCTGGCGCCGGGAGACGAGCCGGTCGGCAGCGCCCGCGTCAGCTGGCTGTGACCGCCCGGCCGGCTGTGACCGCCCGGCCCGCTGTGACCGCCCGGGCGGCGCGCACCCGGTGGCGCGGTCCGCCCGCCGTACAGCACGGCGCGGTACGGCGGCCGGACCCCGCGCCCGGCTCAGGAGCGGGCGTCGGCGCGCGGGCGTTCCAGGGTGAAGGTGTCCACCGGCGTCAGATCGCCGTGCGGGCCGTCGAAGGTGTAGTACGTGACCCGCATGCTGGTGCGGCCGGTCTTCCGGTCGCCGGGGTCGACGTCGAACGCGGCGAACCCATGCGTGTACTTGTGGTCTCGCACGGCGGCCCAGGGGGCCTCCTCGGTGGCCCATACGGGCTCCTTGTGGCCCGAGGAGGCCGTCTTGTCGCTCAGGCCCATGAGGACCCGGGCCCGCGGTGTGTCGAACATGTCGTCCTGTGTGGTGGCGATGTTCCCGCCCGCACCGATGATCATGTGGACGGTGCCCTTGGCGGTGTCGATCACATCGGTCCGCGTCGAGACGGGGATCGGGGTGCGCGTGTCGTTGGGGAGCGTGCCGCGCAGCGGGTGCGACCGCTCGTAGTGGTGCTCGTGGCCGCAGACCACGAGGTCGACACCGTACTGGTCGAAGAGCGGCCCCCACGCCTCGCGGATGCCGAGGTCACTGCCCGCCGACCTGGTGCTGGAGATCATCGGCTGGTGCATGCACACCACGATCCAGTCGATGCCCCGGTCCGACCGGGCCGCCTTCAACTCGCGCTCCAGCCAGCGCCGCTGTGCGCCCCCCGAGTAGCCGTGGATGTAGGTGTCCCCGCCGTCCTGGAGCGCCACGTCGTCGTTGGCGAGGCTGATGAAGCGGACCGCGCCGACGGTGAAGGCGTACCACATGCCGTGGGTCTCCTCGTCCGAGGAGGCGGCCGACTCCGGCAGCGCGAAGTAGGTCTGGTAACCGGCCGCGCCGATGGGGCCGTTGTCCTTCTCGTTCTCGTGGTTGCCCGCGCACGGCATCCACGGGCGCAGCCGGGCGGAGCGGCTGTTGCCGATGAACCAGTCCGCCCAGGTCGCCACGCGGCTCGTGCCCCACGCACCGGCGATGGCGGCGTAGCAGAGGTCGCCGTTGACCAGGTTGAAGAGCGGTCCGACCCGTTCGACGGCGGAGACGATGTCGGCGGACGCGGGGGAGCCGACCTGGCTGCTGGTGTGCAGCGGGAAGCGGTTGACGGGGGAGGGGACGCCGTCCGGGAGGTGGATCACGCGCCGCAGGTTGGGCGTCGCCTGGTCGCCGAAGCTGGTGAAGGTGAACGCGCCGCGGCCGCGCGGCGCCGTGGTGAACGAGCCGCTCTCCGGGTGGGCGCCGTCGTGCCCGGCTGTGTAGAGATAGGTGGTCGCGGGGCGGAGGCCGGTGATCCGGGCGTGATGGACGTACACCTCCTCCTTCGACAGGCCGTCGCGGTACGTCTTCGTCTCGGCGTCGATCACCCGGCCGTGCCCGCCGTCGGGCGAGCCGAGCCGCACCTGCGGGCGCCGCACCGACTGCGGGGTGATCCAGGAAACCGTCATCGCGGAGGAGGGGTCCGTGCCGAACTGCAGGTGCACGCCGAGCACACCGGGCGCCCCCACCCGGTGCGGCGTGGACTGCGACAGCGGCGCGGCGGCGGGCCGCGCGGTGTCCGGGGCGGCGGCAGCCGCCGCCCCGGTGGCGCCGACGGCCGAGAGGGCCGCCGCGGCCGATGAGCCCTTGAGTACGGATCTGCGCGTGATCGCCATGAAAAGGCCTTTTCGCTGTGGGGAGTTGATGATCCAGAGCACTGTAAGTGATCAACATGGATGCCCCTGCGGCCGGAGCCGCAGGGGCGCTCAGGGCGATGGCGCCCGCCCCGGCGGGAAGCGCGGAAGGCCGGGCCCCTCCCGCCGGGGCACCGGTCACAGCCCGTCGGTGGAGATCAGCGCCCCGTGGGCGAACTGCCGCAGGACGGCGGCGCCGTAGGGCTCGCAGTCCGCCGGAGGGCGGGCCGGATCGGCCCACACCAGCGCGGTGCGCTTGTGCGGCTCCCCGCTCCGCGGCTCGCCCGACCACCGCTGTGCGGTGAAGGCGATGCCGACCCGGTCCTCGCCTTCGGGGCCCCGGTGGTGGATGAGGTGGCAGAATTCCAGGTCCAGCGGGTCGATGCCCACGCTGACCTCCGCGCGGACCTCGCGCAGCGCGCCGTCGACGAACGTCTCGCCGCGCTCGACGAATCCGCCGGGCGGCGCCAGCAGGCCGTCCGTGAAGGTGCCGCCGGGCCGGCGCAGCAGGAGTACCCGCCCGTCGTCCCTGTGCAGCAGGACCATGACATCGATCACGCACCGGAGTTGCGGCAGCGGGCTCATGCCGGCCTCCCGGCACCGGTCGCGGAGCCGCCCCGGGCGGGCGGCCGCCGGCCGTCGTGTTCGAATCGCAAACGCACCCCCGTGATGTTCGAGAGGGAGTCCTGGTGGTGAAGCACTGCGCCTCCTCGTTGACTGTGGATCGGACGAGTGATCGGGAAAACGACCCCCGATCGGGGGCGTCACGGTCTCCGGAGGGCGTTTCGTCGCGCGGAAGTTCGGGGGTGTGTCAATCGGCCCGCAGTCATACGGCGAAGGCGCGTCCAGGTGCTTGTGCGATTCACTCCGGCGTGGTCGCTCACTCGATCCGGGGCTTGCGTTGCGGCTGGGAACGATCAAGTCGCGGGCCCGCACCGGCAGGTGCGGCGCCGTTCGGGCGGGAGCTTTGCGGATCGGCCGGAGGGTGCGGGTCTTCCCGGCTCGGGTGCTCCCGGTCCGGGCAACCCTCACACCCTCAAGATCATCTTCCTGGATGTGGTCGCGGCCATGGATTCAGGCCAATGCGTATGGACCGGACATTTTCCAGGGTGTAGTCGGACCCAAACACTATGATCTTGGGCGGGCCGTGGTCGGGGGACGCGGCCGTCCGGGAGGGGGACGCGTGGACCTGTTCGAGCGGGAAGACGAGATGGCCGTGCTGGAGCGCGAGGCGCGCCTGGCCGCCGGGGGGCAGCCGCGGGTCGTGCTCGTCGAGGGAGCGGCGGGCATGGGCAGGACGAGCCTGGTCGAGGAGTTCGCCCGCAGGGCCGGGCGGGACGGCGCCCTGGTGCTGCACGCGCGCTGCGACGAGGCGGAACGAGAGGTTCCGTTCGGTGTGGTGCGCCAGCTCTTCGAGCCGGTGGTCGCCGAGTGGGGGCCCGAGCGCGCGGAGAGAGCCTTCGCCGGGCCCGCCGAACCCGCGACGCGCGTGCTGTCCACCGTGCCGCACACCGGGGCGGCCGTCGCCCCCGAGGACGACCCACTGCCCGTCCTGCACGGCTTCTACTGGCTCACCCTCCGGATCGCGGCCGTGACACCCGTGGTCCTGGTCGTGGACGACGCCCAACTGGCCGACGCCCCCTCCCTGCGCTGGATCCACTACCTCATACGCAAGCTGACCCGGTCCCGGGTGCTCGTCGTGCTCACCCACCGCGGCGACGAGACGAGCGACCCGCTCACGGCGCTCTCGCTCGCGGCCAACTGCCGCACGCTCCGGCCGGAACCGCTCACCGAGGCGGCCGTCGCGGGCCTCCTCACCCACGTATGGGACCAGGACCCGGCCCCGGAGCTGGCGCGGTCCTGCCACCGGCTCACCGGCGGCAACCCGCTGCTGCTCCGCGCCCTGGTCATGGCCCTGGAGGGCGGCCGCGTGGAGGCCGCCGCCCTCTCCTGCGACGAACTGCCCAAGCGCACGGTCTTCCTGTACGCCGAGTTCCTCGCCGACTGGCTCACGGGCCTGCGGCCACGGACCCGCGAATTCGCCGTGGCCCTGGCCCTGCTGGGCGAGAGCGACGACGCCGGCACCCCGGCGCGGCTCGCCGGGCTCGACGACGCGCAGGGCTACCTCGCCGAGGACCAGCTGCGCCGCCTCGGGCTGCTCACGCACGCCCGGGAGCTGCGGTGGACCCACCCGCTCGTGCGGGAAGCCCTCTGCCGGGATCTCGGCGGCCCGCGAAGGGCCGCGTGGCACGCCGAAGCCGCTCGTCTGCTGTTCGACGACGGAGCCTCCCTTGACCAGGTGTGCGACCACCTGGTCCCGAGCGCCCCCTCCACCGACCCCTGGGTCGCGCGCACCCTCATCGCCGCCGCCGACCAGGCCGTCCGGCAGGGCGCGCCCGAGAGCGCGGCGCGCTGTCTGCGGCGCGCCCTCGCCGAGCCGCTCTCCCCGGACGAGCGCACCACCGTGCGGATGCGGCTCGGCCTGGCGGAGTCGCACCTGCGGCCGGCGGCGGCGATACGCCAGCTCACCCGCGTCATCGACGACGTGACCGAACCGTCCAGCAAGGCCACCGTCGCCGGTGCGCTGTGCGCGGTCCTCACGCGCGTGGGCCGCGGCGGCGAGGTCATCCCGCTGCTCGACCGGCTGGCCGACGAGCTGACGCCCGTGGACCGTGAGATCTCGCTGCGCCTCCAGGGGCTCAGGATCGGCAATGTGCTCCTCAGTGGCACGAAGAACGTCCCCCGGGCGGAACTGGACCGCATGGCGGGGGAGTTGTCCGGGCGGACGCCGGGCGAGCGGGCCGTGCTCGCCCCCTGCGCGCTCGCGGCGGCCCTGTCCGGGATCCCGGCCGATCAGGTCGCCGCGCTCGCCCAACGAGCCCTGCCGCAGACCCCCGAGGAGCTGTCCGGCCATCTGGGCCAAGGAGCCGTCTTCGCGCTCGCCCTGACCGACCGGCTCGACGCGGCCGACCGCCACTGTGACGCCGCGCTCCGCGAATCGCAGCGCGCGCACGCGCTCCCCGGGCCGGCGGATCTGGTCGACACGCGCTCGGTGATCGCCCTGCTGGCAGGCCGGCTCGACGATGCGGCACGGTCCTTGGAGGAGGTCTCGGCCCAGCTGCCCCCGGGCCAGTGGGGGGCCTTGCGGACGGCGCCGATGGCGGTGCGGCTGACCGTGCTCAACGAACGCGGCGACACCGAGGCCGCGGCCCGGATGGCCGCGGAGCTGATCGCCGCCGCGCCGGAGGAAGCCGACTACCTCTCGTCCTACGTCCGTTTCCAGTGCGCACGGGCCCAGGTCGCCCAGGGCAACGCCCGGGACGGACTCGACCTGATGCTCTCGGCGGGGCGCCGGCTCGCCTCCACCGGCTTCGAGAACCCGGTGATACTGCCCTGGCGGATCGTTTCCGCGCATGTCCACGCGGAACTCGGCGAATACCGCGCGGCGCTGGAACTGGCCGAGGAGGCCCTGGAGCACGCCAGGCGCTGGGGGACGGCACGGGCGCTGGGCGCGGCGCTGCACGCCCTCGGCGCGAGCACGGGAGGCGGCCGGGGGATGGAGCTGCTGCGTGAGGCCGTCGAGGTGCTCAAGCCCTCGCCCGCCCGGCTGGAATTCGCCAACGCCTTGCTGGGCCTGGGCGCCGCGCAGACCCGGCACGGCCGCCTCGCCGCGGCGAGGGTCACCTTCACCGACTGCCTCGTGGAAGCGGAACGATGCGGCGCGCTCGGCGTCGCCGCCGCCGCGCGGCGGGGCCTGCGCGCGGCGGGCGCGCGGCCCAGGACGCGCCGCGCGACGGGGGCGACCGCGCTGACCGAAGGCGAGCGGCGGGTCGCGGACCGCGCGGCGGCCGGTGAGACGAACCGGGCGATCGCCGAGCGGCTGCACCTGACCACGCGCACCGTCGAGACACACCTCAGCGCCGTCTACCGCAAGCTCGGCATCAGCGGGCGCGGGGAACTGCACCGGACGCTCATGGCCCCGGCTTCCGAGCGGGCGCCTTCCGAGCGGGCCGGCTGACCCCCGTATGCGGCCCGATGCGCGCCGAAGCCGTGCGTCCGGAGGGATCTCGATCCCGCCGGCGCAACCGGATCGGGAAAATCTCGTGGTCGTTCTCGGGGGGCTCCCACGATACGGGGCGCTCCGGCCCCGTGCAGGCTGTGATCAACAAGACCGGCCGGCTTCTGACCGCACCGGCCGGAACGGACCGGGCGTCGGTGCCCCGTGAATCGGCAGGAGGGAAATGCGTCATGAGTGATCCTCAGTTCTCCGTGCTGCTCGGGCCCGACGGCGCGGGAAAGTCGACGGTCATGGCGGAGCTCGCGGAAAGGCTGCCCACGTGGCGGGCCCTGTCGACGGACAGCGCATTCGTCGGCCCCGAACACGCGCTGGTGACCCAGCTGCGCCGCAACGTGGTCGAGGACGTGCTCCCCGCCCTCGGCGGCGCGTACTCCGTGGACTTCCTCGCGAGCCTGCTCCAGACCGCGGTCGTGCATCTCAAGGACCGGATAGAGGCGCAGGAAGCGGGAGTGCCCGTCCTGGTCGACTCCTACTACTACAAGATTCTCGCGAAGTGCCGGCTCGCCGGGATCGAGGAAAGCCCCATGTATTCCTGGTGGCGCTCCTTCCCCCAGCCGGAGCGTGTGATCTATCTCGACGTCTCACCCGAATCCGCGTGGCGGCGCAGTGCGAACGGGGCGCGGCTCAACCCCCTGGAGCATTTCGGAACCCGGCCCCAGTGGTTCGGTTTCGAGAACTACCAGAAGAGCCTTCGGAAACTGATGCTGGAAGAGGTACGGGAATTGCCGGTGACAGTGATCAAGGAGCAGCCCAGCGCGGCACGGACCGCGGACGCGGTGCTGGAGGTGCTCGCCCCGTGAACGCGAACACCGTCTGGGGAGACCCCGGGCACGGCGACCGCTACCGCGCACGGGTCCTCGCCGAGCGCGAGCGGCTCATCACGGCGCAGGCCGATCTGGCGGGACAGCAGCAGGCCGTCCTGAGCGACCTGCTGAGCTTCAACGCCGGAACGGAATTCGGGCAGCGGCACGGATTCGACCGCATACGCACCATCGACGACTTCCGCGCGGCCGTCCCCGTGCAGGACTACGCGGCCCACGCCCCGCTGATCGAGCGGATGGCGGCGGGGGAGCGGAACCTGCTCTCGGCGGACCCGCCGGTCGTCTACTTCACCAGCAGCGGCAGCACCGGCGCCCACAAGAAGATCCCCGTCACCCAGCGCTTCATGGAGACGACGTTCTTCCCCTTCTACTACGCCGCCTGGGCGCCGCTGGTGGAGACCTACCCCGAGATCCTCGACCGGCCGGACGCGGTGCTCAACCTCAAGCACGACCCGCTGTCCGCCCCTCCCATGACCGCGGGTGGCCGCCCGCACGTCGGCGCCAGCCAGGTCGACTTCGGCGAGAAGTTCGGTGAGCCGCTCTCCGCCGAACTCGGCACCAGGGCACCCTGGGCGACCCTCCCGGTCGACGTCGCTCCCGGGGACCACCTGGAGAAGATGTACCTCCGGCTGCGGCTCGCGGTGCAGAGCGACGTCCGCTGCCTGATCGGCATCAACCCGGCGATGGTCGCGGCCGTGCCGTACCAGCTGAACCTGTGGTGGCCCCGCATCGTCAAGGAGGTGCGCGACGGCACCCTCGGCGGCGTACCGCACGGCGCCCCGGACCCGGCGCGCGCGGCCCAGCTCGAGGAACTGGCCGACTACTTCGGCACCGTGCGCCCCGCCCATGTGTGGCCGAACGTCCGCGCCCTGTTCTGCTGGACCACCGGCGTCGCCTCGCTGTACATGCCCGCGCTGCGGGAGGAGTTCGGCGTCGGCGTCAGCGCGCTGCCCGCCCCCGTGGCCGCCTCCGAGGGACCCGTCGGCGTGGCCCTGGACCGGCACCCCTCCGCGGGCGGCCTGGTGGCGTCCGCCGCGGTGTACGAGTTCGTGCCCGCCGAGGACGACCTCTCCCCGGACACCGCGACCCTGCTGCCCCACGAGCTCGAAGCCGGCCGTGACTACCACGTCGTCTTCAGCCACGTCGGAGGGCTCTACCGCTACGCGGTCGGCGACGTCGTCCGCGTCCTGGACCACGTGGACGGCGTGCCCCGCGTCGAGTACGCCGGCCGCAACACCCGCTCCGACGCCGTCGGCGAGCGGCTGCGCGAGGCCCAGGTCATCCGGGCCCTGCGCGGCACGCTCGCGCGCACCGGCCTCCAACTGCGCAACGTCGCCTGCCGGGTGGAACCCACCACCGGGACGGGGCGGCACTACACCTTCGCCGTGGCTCCCCGCGGCCCCTGGCACCCGGCCGAGTGCGAGCGCTTCACCGCCCTGCTGGACACGGCCCTGGCCGAGGAGTCGGCGGACTACGCGGCGGCACGCGCCGACGGCCGCCTCACCGCCCCGGCGCTGCGGCTGCTCGACACCGACGCCTTCCACCGCGACTGGCACGAGGCGGTGGGCAGCGGCATCCGCCCGACCCAGGTCAAGGACCGGCTGTTCCGGCAGGACGAGAGCCTGTGGCAGCGCCTGACCCGTACGACATCGGCCTGACGAAAGACCCACGACATGACCGAGCTCCTGAACCCCGTCGAGCGGACCGCCCTGCTCACCGCCGCCCTCCGCGCCGCCGAGTCGGCCCGCGAGGACCGCCTCTACGACGACCCGTACGCCGCCCTGCTCGTCGGCGAGACGGGACCGGAACTGCTCGCCGAGGTCCGCGCGGCGACATTCCCGCCCGACAGGCCCAAGACCCTGCCGAGCACCCCCGACTACAACGCGATCCGCACCCGCTTCCTGGACGACTACCTCCAGCGGGCCGCCGCGGACGAGGGGATGACCCAGATCGTCCTGGCTCCGGCCGGGATGGACTCCCGCGCCTACCGTCTCGACTGGCCCGCGCACATACGCTACTTCGAGCTCGACCGGCCGGCCGTGCTCGCCTTCAAGGAGGACCGGCTGGGGGAGGCCGAGCCCCGGGTCGACCGCCGCGCCGTCGCCGTCGACCTCACCGACGACCACTGGGAGGAGAGCCTCCTCGCGGCCGGTTACGACCCCGCCCTGCCCTCCACCTGGCTGCTCGAAGGACTGCTCTACTACCTCCCCGAGGCGGACATCGAGCGCCTGCTGGCACGCGTCGCCGCCCTCTCCGCCCCCGGCAGCCGCATCGCCGCCGACATGGTCAACGAGGCGGCCCTCACCCTTCCCCAGATGAAGGGCCTGCTCGATGTCTTCGCGCGCTGGGGCTGCCCCTGGGTCTCCGGCACCGACGAGCCCGAGGCGCTCTTCGCCCGCCACGGCTACGCGGCCGAGGCCGTGCAGCCCGGCGAGCCGCAGGCGTCGTACGGCCGGTGGCCGGACCCGGTGCCCGAGCGGCACGTCAAGGACGTGCGCCGGGTGTTCTTCGTCCACGGACAGCGCCGTTGACCGTGCCCACCGCCACCCTGAAGAACCGCACACCGGCCGGGGAGACCGACCGGCCGGGAAGCGCGGCAGCGCCCCGGCCGCGGGTGCTGGTGGCACCGATCACCATCACCCCCTCCAAGCCGCTCACCCCCAGCCACCTCAAGGGGCTGTTCTGGTCGGACGTGATCTACCGGGCCACGGCACACCTCGCCGATGTCACCTACCGGTACAGCCACACCACCTATCACCCCACCGAGCAGACCCTGGGCTTCTGGGAGTACCTCGACCGCACCCACGGTGACGCCGACTACTCCGCGCTCACGGAGGAGGAGATCGGCGAGCTCTACGTCGGCTACCGCGCCGAGGGCCGCCGACCGGCGGCCGCCGCGCTGCGGCCCTACGCGGAGGCCGTCGAGAACGGCGGCTGGACGCACCCGGCCGCCGAGCGGGTCCTCGGCCTCTGGGCCGGGCACTACGGCCGGCTGGGCCTGCACGACCCCGGCCTCCGGGAACACCAGCCGCCCGGCCTCGCGCTGGAGGAGATGATCGAGCGGCTCGTCGCCTCGGGCATGGGCCTCGACCAGCGCGACCTCGGCGGTCCGGTCTACCTCGACGCGACCCGGTACGGCCTGCCCCTGCGCCAGATCGTCTCCCCCGACGGCCGACCCAACTACCTCGCCTGCGCCCTGCGCGAGCTGCTGCCGCTCGCCCCCCGCTACGACGAGGTCGTGTTCGTCTACGACAACGAACTCGACCCGGACTACCAGCTGCTGGAGCGTGTCGTGGCCCGGACGGGACCGGCCGTACGCCGCGTGCCGATCGGCCGGGTGCCCATCGACGGGCAGATCCTCTCCGCCCGGCACGGCGGCTGGCACGGCCACACCGTCGCCGCCCTGCTGCGCTCGCTGAGCGCCGACCACGAACCCGACGTGTGCCGGCTGGGCATGCGCCTGTACTTCATCGCGACCCTCGGCCCCGGAGCGCAGCAGTCCTTCCGCCACGACCTGCTGCGCCAGTGCCTCACCCGCGCCGAGCGCTTGCTCGACCGGGCGGCCACCGCCCCGGCGGCGGGCCACGATGCGATGCTCACCGCCCTGGGCAGGCACCGGCGCGAGCACACCTACATCGACCCCTACCGGCTGACCTCGTCCCTGCTCGGCAAGCGACGCCCGGCCCCCGACCGCGAGCTCCTCTCCACGGTGTTCCTATGACCCTGTCCCCCGAACTCCTGCTCACCGAGGCCGCACGGCGCGTCCGGGCCGCCCGCCCGGAGCTGGCCGCGCGGCTGGACCTCGCCACCCCCCAGGGCCTGCGGGCCGCGCAGGCCGAGATCGCCGACCCTGACGCGCCCGGCCGCTCCGACGCGGCCCTGGCCGTCTGCGTCATCAGCCGCTTCGATCTGCCGCACTGGGTACGCGAGACCTGCCGGTTCGCCCTGTCGGTGCCGCCGGAACGACACGAAGCCTGGCAGCACGCCTTCACCCGGACCGTCTTCCTGTCCGGCCGGCCCGACAACCTCCGGGAACGCTTCACCTTCGACCACATCGCCCCGGACGGCTCGGCGGCCTGGCTCGGCCCCGCCCCCGAAGCGAGTACGGCCGCGCTGCGCAGACTGCTCAAGGTCTTCAACGGCCCCCGCGCACTGGGCTCCTGGCAGCCGACGACGGTGGAGATACCACCGGCGGACGGTCCGGGCGGCCGTCCGCCGGTCCACCGCGAGCTGTACGTGGCCACGGCCTCCGTCACCGTCGCCCGGCTCCTCGTCCAGCTCAACCACCTCCTGGCGGAGGCGGTGATGGACGGACTGATAGCACCCGGCGACCGGCTGACCCTGCGCTCCGTGCCCCGCCTCGCGGGGCTCCCCGGGCCCTTCGCCGCCCTGCGCGTCGACACCGACAGCCACCGCCCGGACGCACTCCAGGCATACGCGGCCCTCACCGGGGAACGGTAGGCCGCGCCTCCTCAGCGGGGCCCGGAGCCGGGGACGACGGCCCCGCCGCCGTGGCGTACGGCCTCGACGACCGCGTCGTGCAGCGCCCGCAGCCCGTCCGGCGGCAGGGCGGCGGGGCTGCCGGCGAGGGTGTACCACTCCTCGGCCCCGAGGTACTGGATCCGTACCACCGCCCGGCCGTCCGGCCGGAGGGCGGTGACCACGGTGACATCACCGGTGATGACACCGACCTCATCGGTCATCGCGCCCCCGGGACCGGCCGTCACCGTGCCGGCATACCGTTCGCCGGACTCGCCGCCCGTCATGCGCAGGTGTCGAGCATCGTGACGAGCTGCTCTTCCTCCGGCTCCGTCACGGACAGCCGGTAGAGGTGCTTGATGTCCACCCAGGCCCGGGAGTACGTGCACCAGTAGGCGCGCCTCGGCGGGCTCCACTGGTCCGGCGACTGGTCGCCCTTGCTCCTGTTGGAAGCCGCGGACACCGCGATCAGCTGCGAGTGCTCCAGGTCGTTCGCGAACCGCTTGCGGTCGGGGGTCGTCCAGCCGTCGGCCCCCGAGCGCCAGGCGTTCGCCAGTGGCACGACGTGGTCGATGTCCACCTGCGACGCCGAGTTCAGGGTCTTGCCGTCGTACTCGCTGTACCAGGACCCGGAGACCGCCCGGCACTGCGCGTCCTGCGTGACGCCGGTGCCGTCACGCTTCAGGACCACCTCGCGGGTGTCGCAGTTGTTGCCCTGCTGCGCCCAGTGCGGGAACTTCGCCCGGGAGTAGCCGTTCATCGAGTGCGGGGCCTCGACGTCGAGATCCGCCAGCTCGTCACGGGCGACATCCACCGGGGGCGGCTCGGTCGGCTGGGCGGGCGCGGCGGCGGCCGGAACGGCGGCGACGGGGGCGAGGAGGGCGATGAGCGCGAGGGCGACGGTCACGGCCGACCGCCGTACGTACGTGGAATTCACGCGCCGAAACTACCGGCCCGTTCTCCCCGGATCCGGGCGAGCGGGTCCGGACCACCCGCGTGGAGCAGCGGATCCGGCGTACGTCCGGACACCGGCCGGGCTCAGTAGTAGCCCTTCCCGCCGTCGAGCAGTTCCCGGATGATGTCCAGGTGGCCCGCGTGCCGGGCGGTCTCCTCGATCATGTGCAGCAGGATCCAGCGCAGGGTCGCGTCCCCGGCCCGGAAGTCCTTCTGCCGCCCGGCGTCGTCCAGTGCGTGGGCCGCGATGATCTCGTCCGAGACGGCACACTGGGCCTGGTATTCCTGGAGCAATCGCTCCAACGGCACGCCCTCGACCCGCATCTCGGCGTCTTCGGTCTCCTTGTCGAAGAGGGGGCTCCCCGTCGAGGGCCGGCCCATGAGCATGACCTCGAACCAGCAGTGCTCGACCCACCGCATGTGCGAGACGAGGCCCGCGACCGTCATCAGAGGTGAGGTCGGGATCAGGGACCGATGGGCATCCTCGGCGGACAGTCCCTCGCACTTGAAGTGGATGATCGCCCGATGCATGTCGAGCCAGGTGAGCAACTGCGTGCGCTCGTCGGCGTCATAGGCGGGACGGGTGCGTGAGGGACGTGAGGGACGTGAAGGAGAGGTCATGGGGAGAAGGTATGCCCGGCCGCCCTCCTGGCGCTCCCCGATTTCCTCCGCGGTTTCCTCCGCCCGGACGGTTATCGCGCGACGGCGAGCACAAGGGACGCGGCGGCCGGCTCCAGATACGTGGCGGGGAAGCCGATGTCGCGGTGGACGCGGGCGCGGACGAGCCGTTCGTGGCGGCCCCGGCCGAATCGGGCCGCTGGCGGGACCACTGGCCGGCCTCCGACGAAACCGACGGCAGACCGGCCGGTCCGCGTCGGCGCCGTCACCGACCGGCCCGACGACTGGCGTAGCGCGATCGCCAACGGTTACGGCATCGCCCCCGCCCCCGCCGCCCGCTACTACGCCCGCTCCGGCATCGTCTACCGCCCCGTCGCGCGCGTCAGTCCCAGCCGCGTCGGCTTCGCCTGGGCTCTTGCCGATGACACCGACGCCGTCGTCCAGGACTTCGTCCGCTGCCGCGTGGACAGCGTGCGCCAGGACGCGTACGGCCTCATGTGAGGGCGAGCGTCGTCCCGCCGGTCGCACCCGTGAAGCCGGTGGTGAGGCAGTCCAGCGCCCCCGGCTGCGGAAGGATGATGACCTCTTCCACGCTGCGGCCCTGGAAGCGGCCCTTGACGACGGTGCCGGTGATCGTGGTGATGACCTGGCCCGCCACGGCGGTGCTGCTGCCACTGATCTCGGCGGTGCTGGAGTCCCCGGTGTTCCACTTGAAGGTGCGCTCGGCGGTGAACCCTTCCAGGAGATTGTTGCAGCCGGTGAAGAGGGGGAAGTGCTCGTCGTACGCCCCGCTCGTCACCTTGCCCGTGCTGTCGGTGCAGCGGGTGAACCGCCCTTGGACCGTGATGCCGACGTCCCGGGGTGCGAGGGTGACTCCCGGGCGGTAGCCCACGGTCTCGGTGCCCGAGCACTGCAACTGCCCGGCCGGACTTGGGTGTTCGTGGGCGGACGCCGCGGCCGGTGCCGTCGCGACGAGCGCGGTGACTGCCGTGGCCAGTGCCGCGGTACGGGTCCATGCTCTGCCGATGGCCATGCGCGATCTCCTTCGCGATGGGTGACGTGAGGTATGCGATGCCCCGTTCCCGCACCAGTGAGACGGGCGCGCGGGAGTGCGACGGGACGGGCGGTCTCCCGGAGGGCGTACGGCGACGCACGCGCGCCCGGGCGGGCTGTTCTCCGTGGCCGTCCCTGTGAGTAGCCTGGTCGAGGCCCTTCCGGGCCGCGCCGGTTCCGATCCTGGAGTGTGATGGACGTCCTGGAGAACGGCACGCTGGAAGTACCCGGCGCGAGGCTCCACTTCGAGGTGCGAGGCTGGGGACCGCCCCTGCTGCTCATCGCCGGCGGCGGTCTCGACGCGGCCGTCTACGAGCGCCTGGCCGCCGTCCTCGCCACGGGCCGCCGTGTCGTCACCTACGACCCGCGCGGCAATTCGCGCAGTACGCTCGACGGCCCGCCGGCGGACCAGTGGATCGAGACGTACACCGAGGACGCCCGCCGGTTGCTGGACCATGTCGCAGCGGGGGACGAGCCGGTGGATGTGTTCGGCAGCTGTTCGGGGGCGCTGGTCGCGCTCGAACTCGCCGTGCGCCATCAGGACCGGATCCGGTCGGTGGTCGCGCACGAGCCGCCCGCGATGGCGCTGCTGCCGGACGCCGAGCGGCACCTGGTGTTCTTCGACCACGTCCACGAGGTGTTCCGCCGCGAGGGCGTCGCCCCGGCTCTGCGCGAGCTCGCGGCGGTCTTCGGCGGCCGTCCCGCACCGGCACTGCCCGAGGCGCACGACAACAGCGCGTTCTTCCTGGCCCATGTGCTCCGCCCGTCGACGCGCTTCGTTCCGGATCTCACCGCGCTCCGCGGTGTGGCGGACCGGGTCGTGATGGCGGGCGGCCACGACTCACGTACGTATGCCGTCCACCGCCCGGCGGAAGTCCTCGCCGACCGGCTCGGCCGCGCGCTCGTGGAGTTCCCCGGCGGTCACGCCGGCTATGCGAAACACCCGGCCGAGTTCGCCGACCGGCTCGTCGGCGTGCTCGCCGCGACGCCCCGCACCTCGGCACAGCCGCGGGGCTGAAGCCGTGCGGATCCTGATGGGTGCCCAGAACTGCGGCTTCGGTCCGGCTTCCGAACTCGTCGCGGTCTCGCGGCTGCTCCCCGGTCACGAGCGGGTGTTCGTGGGCGACGGCGTGGCGGCGGCGTTCGCGTGGCGCAACGCGGACGCCTTCGACGAGATCCGGGAGGCCGTCCGCGACGAGGCGGCAGGCGCCGGGCCCGAGCCGGCCCGCGACCTGCTGGACTCCAGTGACCTGGTGGTCTCGGTGATGGACGCCGCCTTGGTCGTGCGGGCCGTCGCGGCGCGCCGCCCGGTGGTCCTGGTGGACAGCCTGCTGAGCTTCTGGCAGACGGGCCGCCCGCTCGCCGAGATCCGCGAGCTGTGCGCGAGCATGCCGCGCTCGTCGTTCGCGGAGGCCGCGCGGCACCTGGGCGGCCTCTCACCGCACGAGCGCGTCATCGCGGCGCACCTGCTCGCCACGCACAGCGTGGTGCAGAACTTCCCGGGCGTCACCCGGCGCGTGGCCGAGATCGCCGGTCCGGCTCCGGGCCGCACGGTGCACCTGACCGGCCCGGTCATCGACGTCGAAGGTCTGCGGAAGGTGCCGGCCGGTGCGGAGCCCGTATGGGATCTGCTGATCAACGTCGGCGGGTTCAAGAACTTCCTGCTGGATTTCGACGTCAACAACGCCTATGTGCGGTTGCTCCACCGGTGGCTGCCGGATCTGCTGCGGGACTGGGCGCGATTCCGGCGCGTCCTGGTCTGCGGCGGCCCCTTCGGCGGGCACCGGGAGCGGACCGTTTCGGCCGCGGGGCGGCGGGCCGACTGCCGCTTCCTGCCCCAGCGTGAACTGCTGCCCCATGTGGCGAGCGCCCCCGACTACTTCCTCGCCCCCGGACTCACCGCGCTGCACGAGTCGCTGGCCCTCGGGCGGCTGCCCCTGGCCCTCCCCGAACAGCACTACGCACACGTCTTCACCGTGCGGCGACTCGGCGGCACCCGCTTCGGCCGGGACGCCGGGCGGTTCGCGGACGTCCTGCCCGGCCACCGGATACCCGAGGACGACTTCGCCGGGACCGCCGCCCTCGTGGAGCTCGCGGGCCGGATCCTGGAGGACGACGACCTCTACGCGCGCTTCCGGCGGACGTTCAACGAACGGATCGAACACTACGTTTCGCTCACTCCGGCGCAGCGGTCGCGAGGTGTCGAGGAACTGCGGGATGTCCTGGGCGGTGAGCCGCTCGCCTCGGTGCTGGCGAGGGTCATCGGTCACCACGGCCCGGGGTGAAGGGGGGTCGCGCGCCGCCACCGTGCCGTCGGGGGTGTGCCCCGCACATAGTCGGCCAACGCCCGGGATATGCCGTAAGGGCCAACGCCCTTGGCCTGGCTGTCAATTGGGTCATTCGGCATACGGTGAACGAGGTGGCTGTGTCGAATGTCCCGGCTTGAATCCGTACCGATGCGCCGGCAAAGAGCCGCAATACTGGAGCTACGCCCATTTGGGTGATTTCCCGACTTGGGCGTGGACTGAAGTTGACTGCCGTGTTGTTCTGAATTTCACTCCGCGAGCACCCATGGGGGTGGGGACATGCAGCGAAAGAGCAAACTCGGAGTCCGGTCCGTTGTGGTGGCAGCCGTCGGTACGGCTGCCCTTCTGATCGGCCAAGGGGCCGCCTTCGGAAGCACGGAGGGCTGGGATGTGTCGTCGGATCAGGCCACCGTGCAGCCCGGGGCCACGGTCTACCTCGCACCCGTGTGGAACTGCGGCCAAAGCTCATGCACCTACGATCAGAACTCTGTGTTCCGGATCGGGTCCCTCAACGACGCCAGTCTGTATACGGATGCGACGCCGAATCTGGTGAAGAAGAACTCCGGGGCACGGGTAGGTACGTGCGAGTGGAACTCAGGCATGCTCCTGTGCAGCCCAACGGCCGGCGGCACGGCCAGTTCAAGTGATGCGCTCACGCTCGACAACAACGTGGCCGGCAGGACCTCGGCCAGTACCTGCACGGAATCCTTCTACGTCGACTGGTGGGACGGCGCAGCGGAGTCAAATCCTGACCCGAATGGGGAGTCTTGGGGAGAGGTCGCCGAGGTGGACACCAGTGGGCCAAGTGGGTCGTGCCAGTAAGCAGCAAGAAAAAAATCTGCCTCCTTCCGGGACCGCGCACCGCATCCGTGCGGTGCGCGGTCCGGTCCGGTGCCCGGCGGTCAGGCTGGCAGGTTGGCCTCGATGGCCGCCACGACCTCGGCGGCGTCCGGCTCGGTCTGCGGGGCGAAGCGTGCCGCCACCGTGCCGTCGGGAGCGATGACGAACTTCTCGAAGTTCCAGCGAATGTCACCGGTGTGGCCCCCGGCGTCCGGGGTGGAGACGAGCCCGTCGTACAGGGCGTGCCGGCCGTCCCCGTTGACCTCGACCTTCTCGGTCATGGGGAAGGTCACCCCGTACGTCGCCGAGCAGAACTCGGCGATCTCCTCGGAGGATCCGGGCTCCTGGCCCATGAACTGGTTGCAGGGGACGCCGAGGACGGTGAAGCCCTGAGCGGCGTACCGCTCGTGCAGCCGCTCCAGAGCGGCGTACTGAGGGGTCAGGCCGCACTTGGAGGCCACGTTGACGACGAGGACGGCCTTGCCCCGGTACTGCCGCAGGTTCGCGGAGCCGCCCTGGAGCGCGTTGATCTCTACTTCGTGAATGGACATGTGTCCGGATGTTAGCTGCCTCCGGTGGATCGCATGGCCGGATCCCCGGGTGACCACCGGGGAGCGGGCACGGAACGGAACTCCTCGGCGGTCGCCGGCGGCGCGTCCCCCGCGACGCCCAGCGCCGCGCGGGAACCTTGCGCAGCTGTGACCAAACCCGGGCGCGGGGAAAAGGCGTCGCAGGGTAGAACCGCATCGCGGGCAGGGCGGGGAGAGGCACGCCGGGTGTGGACCGGCTTCCGACCGTGCGGCCCGCGTCGGCCGCCACCCCCTCGACAGGAAGCCATGTCATGACGATCTATCAGCACCTGCCGCATCCGCACATCGCCGCGCGGGACGCCCAGGGACCGGTGAAGGTCACCGACCAGCACGCGCGCGGCAGCGCGGTCACCCGCTTCAACACGAAGGTCGCGATCGTCGTCACGCGGGCGGTCGGCAGCATGTGGTGCGCCTACGCCTTCGCCCTCTTCGACCTGATCAGCCTCCCGGACGCGATCGACGCGGGCGCGGCGGCCATGGTCTCCTGGGTGGCGCAGACGTTCCTCCAGCTCGTCCTGCTGTCCGTCATCATGGTGGGCCAGAACGTCCAGGCCGCCGCGTCGGACAAACGCTCCGAGGCGACCTTCCACGACGCGAGCGCGACTCTGCACGAGATGGCGCACATCCAGGGCCACCTCGCCGCACAGGACGCGCTGCTGACCCGGATGGCGGAGAAGATCGGCCTCGAACCGGTCCCGGTCATCGACCTCCCGACGACCGAGGAGCCGGCTCAGCGGCCCGCGGAGTGACCGCGTCCTCCTCCCGCTCCCGTGATGCCGCACGGCGGCGGCCGTCACGCAACTTCACCGCCCCCCGCCCGCGTCACCGCCAGCAGTGCCATGTCGTCGCTGATGCGGCCGCCCGTGTGGTGGCGGACGTCGGAGAGCAGGGCGTCGAGGAGGGCGTCCGGGCCCGGGAAGGCGCGGCCGGGGAGGCGGGTGCCGGGGTCGTAGAAGGTGCCGGCGCGGTCGCGGGCCTCGGTGAGGCCGTCGGTGTAGAGGAGGAGGGTCGTGCCCGGAGGGAAGGGGAGCGTGTCGGTCCGGTCCTCGCCGGTGCTGAATTCCCCGAGCGCCAGCGGGAGGGCGGGTACGGACGGCTCCACGCTGCGCACCTTGCCGCCGTGCAGGAGCAGGGGCGCCGGATGGCCGCGGTTGACCAGCCGCAGTTCGTCGCCGGAGGGCGGGATCTCGGCGAGCACACCGGTGACGAAGCCTTCGGTCTGTTCCGGCCCCGGCCGCCGCCGTGCCTCGCGTGCCAGCGCGCGCTCCAGCCTGGCCGCGATCCGGACGAGGGTGGGTTCCTCGTCGGCGGCCTCCCGGAACACCCCCAGCGCCACGTCCACCGCCTTGACGGCCTCCATCCCCTTGCCTCGCACGTCACCGACCAGGCAGCGCATGCCGTACGGGGTGTCCTGCACGCCGTACAGATCACCGCCGATCTGCGCGCCCCGCACGGCCGACTGGTACCGCACGGCGATACGCAGCTGCCCGATCGCCGCCGGCGGCTCGGGCAGCACGGCGCGCTGCACGGCGAGAGCGATCTTGCGTGCCGATTGCAGCCGGGCGTCGCTGAAATACATGAGGCGGTTGACGACGACGGCGAAGACCGAGACGGTCGCGACCGCCGCGAGCTCGCTGCGCCCGCCGGAGTCCCCGATGAACCCGAAGTGGGTGAGCAGCGCGAAATCGGCGGCGCAGGCGCCGATGGCCGCCAGGATCGTCGCGCGCAGTGACAGCAGCGCGGCCGCGGTCATCGGCGCGGCGGTGTAGAACGCCTCGGCGCTGAAGTGCGGGGAGGTGTTGTAGTCGAGGACCGCGCCCACGATCAGCAGCAGGACGGGCAGGAGCTGGAGGTGGCGCAGGCACCAGCGCCCCACGGCAGTGCGCCTCGCAGCCGGTGCCCTCACGTGCCCGCTCCCGCTCTCTCGTGCCGCAACACGCTCCAGCATCCTCGGGCAGGATGACGCCTGCCAGTCGTGAGGCGGCCGGACGGGTAGGCGGAGGGCGGCCCGGCCGGGCCGCGGTGCGTCACCACGCCCTTCGACCGGACCGAGCAGGAGACCGCGCGGCCGGGCGTCCGCCGGGGGAGCGGGCCGCCCGGCGATCCCGGAGCGGAAGAGCGCGGATCTGCCGACGAGCATCACGAACGTCTCGGCACGTGGGGCGGGGCGGGCTGGTCAGCGGCCGGTGAAGACGGCGTCACGGCGCTCGGTGAACGACTGGATTCCCTCGGCGCCGTCGGCGGCCGAGAACAGCCGTGCGATGTCCGGGCGCAGCCGCTCGATCGTAGCCGGCTCGGCGCCGACGTCGAGCATGTCCAGGCCGCCGGTGAAGTGGCCGCCGTGGGCGAACAGGACGCCGCACCACAGGTTGTCGTCGGACTCCAGCAGACCGTAGGCGGCCGACAACTCGCTGAGCATCTGCTGGGTGAAGGCGTTGCGCTTGGCGGGCCGGTTCAGGCCCATCAGCAGAACGTGGCCGTCCCGCTCAACGGTGACCGCCGGTGTGCCCGCGGGCGTGGAGCTCATCACTTCTCCTCCTGGGTCACATGATGAGATCACGCGAACCAGCCGGGCCGGGACGCCGAGGGCAAGTGAATCTCATGATGAGACCGATAAGGTCGTCGACATGAGACGGACCTCGTTCGACAGCTGGCCCTGTTCGATCGCCCGCACCGTGGACATCCTGGGCGACGGCTGGACGCTGCTGGTTCTGCGCGAGGTGTTCTACGGCGTGTCGCGTTTCGACGGCTTCATCGGCTCGCTCGGCATCGCACGCACCACCCTGACCGACCGGCTCCGGCTCTTGGAGAACGCGGGCTTGTTGTGGCGCAGCCCCTATCAGAGCGAGCCGGTCCGGCACGAGTACCTGCCGACGGACAAGGGCCGGGACTTCTTCGGCGTGCTCGCCGCGATCAACGCCTGGGGCGACCGGTGGCTGATCGACGACACCGGCGTCCCCGTGGTGATGCACCACACCGCCTGCGACCACGACACCCGGGCCGAGGTCGTCTGCTCCTCATGCCGTGAACCACTGCACCACCAAGAGGTCGCGGTGCGCACCGGACCCGGCTACCCGGCAAGGCTCCTCGACAGTCCCGGCGTGCGGGCGCGCTTCGCCACGGACGGGCACTCCGTACGATTCGCCGGCACCTGACCAAGGAGGCCGCCCCCGACCGAGGGCGCGGCCTCGTGCGGTTGAGCCGGCCCCTGGCCGGGCCCGTGACGGACGTCAGGCGGTGGGTGCCCCGGCCACGCGGCGTTCGCCGCCGTTGCGCTCCTGCCACGCCCTGTAGACGTCGACCGCCGCGTCGCGTGCCTCGTGGCGCATGGGCAGGCGGCGCTCCGTGCAGTCCTTGGCGAACTCGCCGTAGAAGGTGTCGAGTTCGAAGTATTTGCGGTCGTCCACGTAGTGGGGCTTGTAGGCGTCGCGGGTGGTGAGGAAGACGACCTCGTCGGGGGAGCAGTAGTAGAGCGAGCCCAGACACATGGGGCAGGGGTGGGCCAGGACGTAGATGGTGGTGCCCGTCAGATGCTCGGTGCCCAGCTTCACGCATGCCTCACGGATGGCGAGGATCTCGGCGTGGGCGGTGGGGTCGGAGGTCTGGGCCACCAGGTTCGGGCTCTCGGCCAGGATCTCGCCGTCCTTGACGATGACGGTCGCGAACGGGCGGCCGCCCTCCTCGACGTTGCGGCGGGCGATGTCGATGGTGCGCTGTGCGAAGTCCACGGGAATTCCTTCGGGAAGGAGGGGCGGGCCGGCAGCGGCCCGCCCCATTTAACTGACTGATTATCAGAAGGGCTTGGTCGGCAGGTACTTGCCGTCCAGCGTGATGACCGCGCGCTCGCCGCCCTCGGGGTCGGCGACCTTCTTCACGTCCAGCTTGAAGTTGATGGCGCTGATGATGCCGTCACCGAACTGCTCGTGGACCAGGGCCTTGAGCGTGGTGCCGTAGACCTGGAGCATCTCGTAGAAGCGGTAGATCGTCGGGTCGGTCGGGATGCCACCGGGGATGGAGCCGCGGGTCGGGATGGTCTGCAGCAGCATCGGGGCGTCGTCGTCCAGGCCCAGGAGCTCGGCGACGGCCTTGGCCGAAGCCTCGGGCAGCGGGTGCTGGCCGAGCACGGCGGCGGTGACGAAGGCGACGGACAGGCCCGCCGCGTCGGCGATCTGCTGCCAGGACAGGTCCTTGCGGACCTTGGCCTCGACGGCGGTGGCGGCCAGCGTCTGACGGGCGGTGGCGTCGAACTGGGCGTGGATCATGGGGGGATTCCTTCCGTGGATGATGAGTCGTGCGTGACGAGTCGTGGATGCCGGGAAAGGCGGAGGGGGTCAGGCCGCCGCGGTGAAGCGGCCCTCGACGTCGAGTTCCTCGACGGTGCCGCTGCCGATGTCGTAGCACCAGCCGTGCAGCGTGACGGTGTTCCGCGCGAGGGCGCGGGCCACCGACGGGTGAGTGGCGAGGTTCGCCAGCTGGGCGTGGACGTTGCTCCGTACGAGGGCGTCCACCCCGGCGACCATGGTGCGGGCCCGTGCGGCGTCCGCGTGCCGCAGCCAGTCGGCGGTCGTCGGCATGGTGCCCAGGTCGTGGCCTTCGGCCAGGGCGGTCATCGCGCCGCAGGCGGAGTGTCCGCAGACGACGATGTCGGTGACGCCCAGAGCGGCGACCGCGTACTCGACACTGGCCGCGATGCCGTCCGGGCGGGGCGCGTAGGCGGGAACGAGGTTCCCGGCGGTACGGATGACGAACAGCTCACCCGGCTCGCTCTGGGTGATCAGCTCGGGCACGACACGGGCGTCGGAGCAGCTGATGAACAGCGTCGTCGGCCGGTGGTGCGTGGCCAGGCGGGCGAAGAGCTCCGCCTTGACCGGATGGACGTCCCGCCGGAACCGCGCGACTCCCTCGGTGAGGTCTTGCATGGTCACTCCCTTCGGTGGCTGCCTGCCCCGTGGGGCTGACGGGATCCACCGTGCACGACTTGCACCTATAGAGTCCAAGAGTTGCTAGCCATGACTTCTATCGATGACATCTATAGTTGCGGACATGGCCCTGGAACTCCGTCACCTGCGCTATCTGCTCGCCGTCGCCGAGCACGCCAACTTCACCCGCGCCGCCGAGGAACTGCACATCTCCCAGCCCACGCTGTCCCAGCAGATCAAACAGCTGGAACGCAACGTCGGGGCGCAGCTCCTGGACCGCACCGGGCGGACCGTACGGCTCACCGACGCCGGTGCGACCTATGTCCACTACGCCCGCCGCGCCCTGCGCGATCTCGCGGCGGCCGAACGCGCCGTCCTGGACGTCGCCGACCTCTCCCGCGGCCACCTGCGCCTGGCGCTCACCCCCACCTTCACCGCCTACCTCGTCGGCCCGCTCGCCGCGGAGCTCCACGCCCGGCACCCCGGCATCACCCTGGACGTCCAGGAGATGGCCCAGGACCGCATCGAGACCGGCCTGCTGGCCGACGAACTCGACCTCGGCATCGCCTTCCACGGCCCCCACCTGCCCGGCATCACCGCGACCGCCCTCTACACCGAGACCCTCGGCCTCGTCACCGGCGCCCCCCGGCCCGGCGGCCAGCAGGATCCGCTGCCCGTACGTGACCTCACGGGGCGTCACCTGGCCTTGCTCAGCGCGGACTTCGCCACTCGGGGGCACATCGACGCCTACTTCACCGCTCACAAGGTGCGGCCGCACATCGCGATGGAGGCCAACTCCGTCCAGGCCCTCACCGAAATCGTGCGGCGCACCCCGCTGGCCACCGTCCTGCCCGACGCCGTCACCCACGACCACCCGCACCTCGAGCCCGTCCCCCTCGAACCGGCCCTGCCCGCCCGCACCGTCGCCCTCCTGCGGCGCGAGAGCGCCTACCAGAGCGCCGCCGCCCGCGCCTTCACCCACCTCATCCAGCAGCTCGTGCGCGCCCGCGGCTACGCTCCGGCCTGAGCCCCGACGGCGGGGAAGCCCATGCCGGCCCCGGGGGCCATCCGGGTGCGAGGGCGCGCGCCGCGGCCTTACCCCTCGGTGGCCGGCCGGTACGTACACACCTGCGCGCCCGTGCCGCCGGCGACCGAGGAGACCAGCTCCAGCGTGCGCAGCATGCCGTCCTCCGGGAAGATCGTCTTGCCGCCCCCGAGCAGCACCGGCATGATCACGAGCCGCAGCTCGTCGACCAGGCCCTCGCTCAGGAGCGCGCGTACGAGCGTCGGGCTCCCCATGACCAGCAGGTCGCCGCCGGAGCCACCGCGCAGCTCCCGGACGCGGGCCATGGCCTCCCCGCCGGGGATGCGTGTGCTGTTGCCCCAGGCCAGGTCGGAGTCGCCCAGCGTGGCGGAGACGACGTATTTCGGCAGGGCGTTCATCCGGTCGGCGAACGGGTCCCCGGCCCGCTCGGGCCACGCCGCGGCCATCGTCTGCCACGTGCGGCGGCCGAACAGCAGGGCCTCGGCCTTGGTCAGCGCGTCGGTGAAGGCGCCGCCCACCAGCTCCGGATCGAAGAACGGATGCGACCAGCCGCCATGGGCGAAGCCGCCGTCGGTGTCCTCCTCGGGCCCGCCCGGCGCCTGGACGACACCGTCCAGGCTCATGAACTCACTCACGACGACGCGCATGGCATCCGCTCCTCTTCCTCGTTCCTCGCTCCGTGTGTACGGCACGGGATGCTCCCACGCCACTCCGGGGAGTGCCGCCCCGCACGGCTCAGGCCAGACCGCCGAGCGTGTACTGGTCGAAGGCGTCGTAGAGGTCCTCCTCGTCGGGGACGGCGCCGTCGATCGAGGGCGCGGCGGCCGAGGCGAGGAGAGCGGTCAGGCGCACGAGCGCGGGGAAGCGCGCTTCGGCGTCAAGATGGACGGCCCGGGCGCCGGAGAGGAAGGGGGCCGAGGCCGCGTCGCCGACGAGGTGCCCGCCGGTGACGTACACGGTGTACGGCTGAGCGGTGATCTCGGCGAAGGAGCCCGTGGTCAGGCTGCGCAGACAGTCGGCCAGGGGATCGGCCGAGCGTGCGGGCCCCCGGTCGTGCTCGGTGTGGTCCACCGCGTGGTGCGGGACGGTGCGCACCCGGGTGACGACCTCCCGCCGTACGGACGGGGCCAGGCCGAGCCAGGCCGTGCCGGGCGCGAGACCGGCGAGCGCGGACGCCGCGCGCTCCTCGGACTCCCCGAGGCGCGCGGTCTCCACGGCGAGCGCGGTGAGGGCGAAGGCCGGATGGGGCCGGCCGGTCCGGTCGGAGACCGCGAGGAAGACGGTGTAGCCGTTCATGCTGTGCGCCTTGAGGAAGGAGGGATGTGGCCGGGCGGGCACCATGGCCGGACCGGCCACGGTGAGCGCCTACTTCTTGATGCAGATCTTGCCCTGGCTGTGGTTCTCCAGGGTGGTGGTGTGCGCCTTGCCCTCGGCCGTGATGGTGAAGGTCGCCTTGGCCGAATAGGAGTGGCACTGGCCCTTCGGCGGCGGCCAGTTGGCCACGACCCGCGCCTTGAACTTGTTCTTGCCGGAGCCGCTGTTGTGCGCGACCTGGGTGCCCTCCTTGTAGAGGGTGACGGATATCGAGTACTCGGGCATCTTCTGCTTGCAGCCCTTGAGGTCGGCGTGGACGTTGATCACGTCCGGGTTGGTGTGCGACTCGTGCGGCGAGTCGAGCGCGGCCTCGCACTTGTCCCACACCGTGGCGCTCGGGGACGCGGCCTGCGCGGTCATGGCGTGCGCCTGGAAGGGTACGAGCAGACACGCGGCGGCCAGCGCGCCGGTGACGAGCTGTCGTTTCATCACGTACCTCCAAAAGGTCGGGATTACGCAGCGAACCTATGCCCCGGTCGGCGGTCATCACCATGAGGTATCAGGCCAGTTGAGGTTCTCGCGGGAATCGCGCCGCCCGCTGTGGTCCCGGCCCGTGCGACGGGTGTCCGGGCCCTGTCGCCGTCACCTACGCTGCCGGGGTCGGATTCTCACGCTCGTCCGCCGCGGGGCCGGGCTCCGGCGCGGGCGGCGCGGCGACTGCCGTGCGCCCGCACGGCACGCCGGTCATCGGGGAGGGGAAGCCCATGCCTGACGGGACCCACGACTACATCGTGGTCGGGGCGGGATCGGCCGGCTGTGTGCTGGCCGCGCGGCTCAGCGAGGACCCGGGTGTCCGCGTACTGCTGCTGGAGGCCGGGCCCGCCGACGACATCCCGGAGATCCACCTCCCGCTGGCGTTCGCGCAGCTCTTCCGGACCGCGTACGACTGGGACTACACGACGGAGCCCGAGCCGGGCCTGGACGGCCGCCGCCGCTACCTCCCGCGCGGCCGGATGCTCGGCGGCTCGTCCTCGATGAACGCGATGATCTACATCCGCGGCAACCACGCCGACTACGACGCCTGGTCGGACGCCGGTGCCAAGGGGTGGAGCTGGGACGAGGTCTTCCCGTATTTCCTGCGCGCCGAGGACCACCATGGCGGCCCGTCGCGATGGCACGCGGCCGGCGGTCCCCTCACCGTCAGCGAAGGCCGCTCCCGCCATCCGCTGATGACGGCCTACGTGGAGGCGGCGCTGGAGGCGGGCTACCCCTTCAACCCGGACTTCAACGGAGCCGAGCAGGACGGCTTCGGCCGCTACGACCTCACCCAGCGCGACGGCATGCGGTGCAGCACGGCCGACGCGTACCTGCGCCCCGCCCTGGGGCGGCCGAACCTTCAGGTGCTCACCGGCGCCCGGTGCACCCGGCTGCTCTTCTCCGGCGAGCGGGTCGTCGGTGTCGAGGCCGAACGGCACGGCGTGCCGGCGGAGATGCGCGCGGAACGGGAGGTCGTCCTCGCGGCGGGTTCGTACAACTCGCCCCAGATCCTGATGCTTTCGGGAATCGGCATCGCCGCCGAGCTCGAAGCGCTCGGCATCGCACCCCGCGCCGACCTCCCCGTCGGCGAGAACCTCCAGGACCACGGGCACCTGCCCCTGATCCATCTCACCGACACCGAGACCCTGCTGACCGCGCGGACCGCCGAGAACCTCGCGCTGCTGGAGTCCGGGCGGCGCGGTCCGCTCACCTCGAACGCGGGTGAGGCCGGCGGCTTCGTCCGCACGCGCGACGGCCTGGAGGCGCCGGACGTGCAGATCCACGCCCTGCCCGGGATGTTCCACGAGGAGGGCCTCGGCGCGCCGGCCGGACACGGGTTCCACCACGGCGCGGTGCTGCTGGGTGCCACCAGCCGCGGCAAGGTCTCCCTGCGGTCCACCCTGCCCGGCGCCAAGCCGCGGATCCTGCACAACTACCTCGCCACGGAGGAGGACCGCGCGGCGGCGGTCCGGGCCCTGCGGGTGCTGCTCGACATCGCCGGGCGCCCGGCCCTGCGGGCGCACCGGCGCGGCGATCACCTCGTGCCGCGCTCCGACAGCGACGCCGGCCTCCTGGAGCACGCCCGGCGGGAGACGCACACGCTCTACCACCCCGCGGGCACCTGCGCGATGGGGCCGGTCGTCGACTACGAGCTCCGGGTGCACGGGGTGAGCGGGCTGCGGGTGGCCGACGCCTCGGTCATGCCGACCCTCGTACGGGGCAACACCAACGCGCCCACCATCATGATCGCTGAGAAGGCCGCCGACCTGATCCGCGGCGTCACGGCCGGACCGGCCCCGGCGTAGGACAGGGTCAGTCGCCGGCGGGCGGGGGAACGAGGCCGTCGGCGACCAGGCCCGCGAACACCGCCTCGCTCAGGGCGTGCACGGCGGACAGCGGCCGGACCATCACGGTGAACTCCCGCACCCTGCCCGACTCGTCGAACTGCAACAGGTCGATGCCGTGGACCTGCTTGCCGTGCACGCCGGCCCGGAAGGGGAGGACCGCGGACGGGGTCTCCGCACCGCCGGCGCTGGTCTCGGCCTCGCCCGTGAAGTGGCCGACGTAGCGGAAGTCCTCGAAGGTGCGCAGCAGCACCTTGAGCAGCCCGAGCATCATGGGCCTGCCCTCGAAGGGGGTGAACTTCACGGGGCTGTAGAAGCGTATGTCCTCGGCGAACAGCTCCTCCATCGCGTCGAAATCGTGTGCCTCGACGGCGGCGCGGAAGCGGGCGGCGGTCTCCATGACTCCTCCTGATACTCAAGGATCTGACTAGTCATTTCCTTGAGTATGCTGCCCGGGAGGGAGAGGAAAGGGAAGGGGGCACTTCGATGGCATTGCGGCACGCGGTGCTGGCGGCGCTGCTGGACGGCGAGTTCAGCGGATACCAGCTGGCCAAGGCGTTCGACGTCGGCGTCGCGAACTTCTGGCACGCCCTGCCTCAGCAGCTGTACGCCGAGCTGGCCAAGCTGGAGAGGGAAGGACTGGTCACGGGCCGTCAGGTGGTCCAGGAGGCCCGGCCCAACAAGCGTCTCTTCCAGGTCACCGACGCCGGTCTCGCGGAGCTGGAGCAGTTCGCGGCGGCCGTGTCGAAGCCCTCGTTCATCCGCGACGACCTGCTCGTCAAGGTCCAGGCCGCCGACCGCGTCGACACCGGGCCGGTGATCGGGCAGCTGGAGGAGCGGGCGGCCGCGGCCGACGCCAGGATCAAGCTCTTCGGCGAACTCCTGCGGCGGATGCGCGGCGACACCGACGAGGAGGAGTTCCTCAGCCGGGGGACGCGGATCGGGCCCTATCTGACCTGCCTGCGCGGCCTGGCCTTCGAAGAGGGCCACCGGGACTGGTGTCTGCGGATCGCGGGCGTCCTGCGCGCGAGGCGGTCGGCCCGTACCCCACGGTGATCCGTGTGGGTGGGGGGTGACGCCTGCCGGGTCCGGCGCCCCTGTGCCGGATCAGCGGCCGGAAGGTGAAACCGATGTCCGGCGCGCGGTCACGCTCACTTGCCGCAGATGGGGGACACGCCGCCCGAGCCGACGAAGACGGCGTAGCCGTCGCAGCCGCCGGGGTGGTTCGAGAAGTGGTACTGCAGGTGCCACGGGGGAGTGCCCATCGGCTTCACGAGCGAGACGTAGCGGAACGCGTCACCGTGACCGGCGTCCACGAGCCGGTCGTACGCCTGGGCAGGCGTCATCGTGATCTCCTCGTCGACCGGTAGCGCGCCGACCCACCGGCTCTTGTGCTCGGTGACCGGCCCCAGGGTGCCGTCGAGGTCGCCGCTGATCTCCGCGGAGGAGTTGTCGCGGTTGTTGAAGACGAACCGCCAGTGTGTCACCTCCGCCATGTCCCTGGTCGGCCCGCTCGGCGAGTCCCCTGCCGCGACCATCAGCACCGCCTGCGGATCCGACTCGCGCACCCGGTTTGTCGCCCGGCCGATGAGGTCGAGGAGGGAGAGCTCGGCGCGCGCCCCCTCCTTCACCGTGAAGGTCACCTTCCATGGGATGATCACCTGCGCACAGAAGTGGCCCGGGTCCGGAATACACCGCTGATACGCCTCGATCTCGGCGGTCCCGGGCCGTACCGCCCGGAACGTCGCCGTCGCGTCGCCGTTCCGCGACGTACCGGCCGCCGTGCGGTCGAAGCTCGGCGACCCGCTCGTGGGCACGCTCCACGCCCACGTCACGCCCTGCGAACGGGAGCCGGTCAGCCGCACCTTGACGCCGTCACCGGTCGTGACGTCCAGCTGCCGGCCGTTGTCGGCGTTCGCCAGCGTGACGTCCTCGGCGCCGGCCGCCGGGCGCGCACCCGCCGCATGCGCCGCCGTGGGGGCGGCACCCAGCGCCATGCTCACGACCAGTGGCACGGCCAGCAGGGCAGCGGCCTTGAGCGGCTTCGGAGTCTTCATGGAGATCCTTCCTCACCTTCGTCGGCTGAGTGATCCGGCCCAACGCTGCCTTTCCGGAACGGACTTGTCCGTACGAATTCGCGTCATCCGGGGGAACATGGGCTGACCGGGTTGCGGGTGAGGCGCGGAGGGACGGGAGGGTGGCAGTGAACCCTGACAGAACCCAAGTGGGCGTAGTGGACCCATGAGTTGGAGTGTGAGGGTGTGGCAGGGGAGAACCGGTGCGCGTCGGGTGACGGATCCCGGGCGGCGAGTGCGTCCGACGCCGCCTCGAAGAGGTCAGCCGCCCGGACCATCCCGCCGCTGCTGAAGAACCACACCTCACGGTCGCGCAGTTGGAGGCATGCCTCCGGGCGAAGCGCCGGGCGTCTCTTCGCCGGCAGGAGCCGTGACGACGAGCCCTGCCGTACCCGTGAGGACGGCCGTGCCGACGGGTACGGCGGGACGATGACCGGTCGGCGTGCGCAAGCCGCTCCTCTGCCCGTTTCGTCACGGCAGCGGGAGAGGGAAGGCGCCCGCGTCGACGACCTCGGCGTCGCGGTCGCACCAGGTGGTCGACGTGCCTCCCGAACGAGCGAGGTTGCCCGAGGCGGCGTAGGTGAGACCGTCGGGACGATGGCAGATGGCGTAGCCCACGAACGGACTGCCGTGGCACGTGATCGAAGCACCGTGGCCGTCGGTGCCCCGCTGGTAGTGCCACGTGTCGCAGGAGAAGGCGGGGGCGGCTCCCGAAGCGGAGGCCGGTGCCGCGATGCCGAGCATCCCTCCGCCCGCGATCGCGAGAGCGGCGCCGGCCGCCATGGTGCGGTAGCGAATTCTCATGTGCCCTCCTGTCCTTGGCGGGCGCCGTCACGCGCCCGCGCCGTCGATGAACCGTCAGGCTCATGCCATCCGGCTCTTCTCCGTGTTCCTGCCGCAGAGTGGCACGGAGCGCGGTCGCACGACGATGGGCGGTTCGGCCCTGGTGCCTGGGACTTGCGGGCTCGGGGCGCCGGTTCCGGCAGCCGGCCGGATCCCGTCCGTCAGCGTCTGTACGCGAACCCAGAGGCGACCCGGTGATTCGTCGTGTGCGGAATCCGAGTTGTCACACCGTCACTTTCGCGTCGATCGTGGCCGCACGCAGCACAGGCACACCCCTGAAACCGGGCCCGCCCTCGCCGTGCGGGTGTGACCGGAAGCGGATGCTCCCCCTCGTCGGCGGTCGACGGCTCTGCGAAAGTCGGGGCGTCTCCCCGATTGCCGATCATGGAGGACTGTCTTGAGAGACGCCGTTCACACCCGTGCTCTCGCCCGGATACGCGGCCCGCTGGCCGTCGGCGCCTGTGGGGTCGTCGCCGCGGGGCTGCTCTACGGCGGCCAGGCGCAGGCCGTGCAGCCACCGCAGGCCGGGGCCGCGGCCAAGACGCAGGCCGGGCCCGAGGACGCACCGCTGATCGACTCCGGATCCGCCGCCGGACGGAAGTTCCGCGCGTCAGGCCGTCTCGTCGGGGGCGGCGGGACCACCTGCACGGCAACACTCGTCCACGCCCCGGGCAAGCCGGACCCCAAGGCCAAGGCGCTCATCCTGAGCAACGGCCACTGCGTCAGTGACACCATGGGGACCGACGAAGTCGTCGCGGACAAGCCCGCGGGGCCCGACTGGACCTTCACGCCCGCGTATTTCCACGACAACCCCACCGAACACAAGACGTTCCCCGTCGAGCGCGTCGCCTACGCGACGATGAAGGGCATCGACGTATCGGTGCTCCAACTGAACGCCACCTACGGGGAACTGGCCAAGGCGGACGTCACACCCCGGACGCTCGCCGCCGCGCGGCCCACCCCCGGCACGCCTCTCCAGGCCGCGCACGCCCCGACCGACGGCGTGGACCCCGGTCGGCAGTTCCTGCGCCTGTCGGCCTGCGCGGTGACGGGTTCCTCGGTCGCCCTGCACGAACACACCTGGCTGTGGCGGGACTTCACCCGCACCGACTGCCTCGGCATCAGCGGCGGCTCCTCGGGCGGGCCCGTCACCACCACGGACGGCGACCGGATCGTGGGCATGCTCAACACCGTGTCCACCC
Organism: Streptomyces sp. NPDC020379; assembly: GCF_044387105.1. Classification (NCBI taxonomy): domain Bacteria; kingdom Bacillati; phylum Actinomycetota; class Actinomycetes; order Kitasatosporales; family Streptomycetaceae; genus Streptomyces; species Streptomyces sp. NPDC020379. Next base: position 42,376 of record NZ_JBIRVR010000028.1, on the reverse strand, counting down.
CCGGCTACCTCGGCTGCGGCCTGGGCCGCCCTTGCGAGGGCAGCGCGTCCGGACTGGTGATCCCCAAGGACAACACCGTCTACGCGACACCGGTCGACGCGGTCGCCTCGTGCCTGGACGCCACGGGCCTGCGACTCGACCGGAACGGCTGCCGGCTGGACCGGGGCGAGCAGGTGGAGGTCGCCTCGTCCGGACAGCAGACGCGGAGCGAGACCCCGAAGGGCCCCGCCCGCTGGGACGCCGAGATCACCCCGCGCCAGGGCGCGCACCACGCGTACGTGGCCTTCAAGACCGGCCCGTTCGGCGCCGTCGACTGCACCGACCCGCGCGGCTACACCCGGCCCCGGCCCCTGCCCGCCGCGGGGGTGGGGTACACCGGCCTGCTCCCCGAGCGGGACAACCTCTACGTGCTGTGCGCCGTGGGCGGCCCGGACGCCCGCATGGGCGGCGGCGCGTGGGCGAAGTCCCTCGCGCACCCGTCGTACGCCTACGCGCGCGTCGACAACACACCGCCGACAGTGGCTCCCCAGGCCGACATCCAGCACTTCGGTGAAGGGGCGGACGCCACGTACTGGGTGCGCCCGGTCTACCTGCCGTGGGAGATCACCTCGTACAAGGTGAAGTACGGGCCGAAGTCCGGCACCGACTGCTCCGCCCCGGAGGGCTACCGGCCCTACCTGGGCATACCCGCGAGCCTGAAGGGTTCCGGGGCGCCCTGGACGTACTGCGCCATCGGCTACGACAACGCGGACAACGCGACGGCGCCGGTGGCCTTCACGGTCGGCTAGGCGCTCAGCCTCCTTCCTTGACCGCCTTGTCGTACAGCGCCTTGATCGCGTCGTTGAAATACGGACTGTAGGAGGTGTCGTCGGTGTCGCCGCCGGCCTGATAGCCGCCGATGACGCCGATGACCTCTCCGGTGTGGGTGACGCGGTCGAAGTCGGTCAGCCAGGGGCTGCCGCTGGTGCCGCCGCTGTAGCCGGTGCAGTCCACCTTCATCTGGTCCGTCTGGAACTTCGTGGTTCTGTTGACACACGAGATGGGGCTGTCGCCGCTCGACGGATATCCGGTGATCTGCACGTGCTTGTCGAAGCCCGTGTTGTAGCCGAAGCGGTTCGCGCCCAGTATGTCGGCGATCCGCTTGCCGCCCACCTTGTCGAGGATGACGAAGCCCACGTCGTAGTCGGGGTCGGAGGACTGCGCCCAGTGGTCGTCCACCACCATCTTGCTGACCGGCCAGATGCCGTTGGGCGACTGGCCGTTGCGGTAGCCGGGCACGAAGGACAGGTCGGTCTTGTAGTCGCCGTCCTTCCCGGAGTGGATGCAGTGTGCCGCGGTGATGACGATGGACTTCCCCGGGCTGTCCACGACGCTTCCGGTGCAGAAGTGGTCGCCGGACCCGTCGTGGCTGAACACCGCGCCCACCCGGGCGTTCGTCTCGGTCGGCGGCGGGGTGTGGGAGACGCCCAGCTGGTGGCGGAACGGATGGGCGCTCTGCATCCGGCCGACCGTCCACTGGGGTGGCTGCGGTGCCGCCGAGAAAGGGGAAAACGAGGGTGAGGAGGAAGGGGAGGCCGGGCCGCCGGCCTCCGGTGCGGTGTCGCTGGAGCAGCCCGATACGGTGGCGAGCGCGGCCAGAACGGTGATCGCCACAAGGGGACGTCGACGCATGGCCGGATTATAGGACACCGCTTGGTGCGCGAACCCGGTTTGCCGGGCCGTGGAGCGGTGATGTTCACCGGCTCGTACGAGCAAGCCCGTACGAGCAAGGTCGCCCCGACCGGAGCCGCGTCCCCTGTCAGTAACCCGCCACCGCCGTGCCGTCGCCCTCCGCCGCGCCCGGCGCGGGCGCGGTCCGGAGGAACCGGGTGGACAGGGCGTGCGCCCCGGCCGCCAGCACGGCGACCGTCGCCCCGGCCGTGAGGAAGGAGCCGCGGGGGGACACCCGGATCACCAGGGGGAGCAGCATTATGCCCGCCATGCTGCCCAGGTGCGTCGCGGTGTGCTCGACGGCCATCAGCCGCACCCGCTCGGCGGGCGGGAACCGCCCCAGGCGCGCCCGCAGCGAGACCGCCGCCAGCGGTGCGACCAGCCCGGTCAGGGCGGACAGCAGCCCCAGCGTCGAGACCCGTCCCACCAGCCCCATGCACGCGGTCGCCACCCCGTCCACCGCCCACGCGCCGCAGCAGACGGCGAACCAGCCCGTCGGCCGCCAGTGGCCGGCCAGCGGATTGCCGATCAGCGCGCCGACGCCGACGGCGGCCGTGAGCAGGCCGTAGACACCCGCCCCGGCGCCGTACCGGGTGGCGAGGAGCACGGGCATCCCCACGGTCGTCGCGGCCGAGCACAGCGGCAGCAGGCCGTACACCCCGATCGCCAGCCCGACACGGGGGTGGGAGCGGAGCAGCGGCCGGGCCCGCGGCGACGGGCGCGCCGCCGTGGGCCGGGCGGCCGGCGCGCCGCCGTTCCGGGCCAGCAGGCCGAGCGCCACCGCGGACACGGCGAACGCCGCTCCGTCGCACACGAAGAGCTCGATCCTGGAGACGACCAGGAGCAGCAGCCCGGCGCTTGCCCGGCCGGTGATGAGGGCGATGCGCGCGGTCAGGTCGAACAGTCCGGTCACCTGGTGGACGCGTCCCTCCTCGGCCAGCCCCGGCACCAGGGCTTCCAGGTTCGGGGCGAAGAGGGCGCCGAGGATGCCGAGCAGGAGCACGACGGCGAACAGCACGCACGTCCCGCGGGTGTCGGGCGACCAGAGGAACGGCAGCGCGGCCGTCACGGCCGCCCGCGCGGCGTCCAGCCACGCCAGCGCGCGGCACGAGGAGAAGCGGGCGACGAGGCGCCGCCCCAGTGTGCCGAGCACGACGTAGGGGGCTGATTCGAGGACCGCGACCAGGCCCATGAGCGAGGCCGAGCCCGTGCTCGCGTAGACGCTCCACATCACCGCGACCCCGTACAGCCGCTCACCGATGACGGAAAGGCCCCTGGCCAGCCACAGCCCGAGCACGGTGGGCTTCCGCAACAGGCGCAGATACTCCATCAGCCCTCCTGACCGCACGGCGGCAGGCCGGAAGCGGCGGCCCCGGCCGTACCGGTGGCCACCCTAGGAGGCAGAAGCCATCAAGGCGCCTTTTTCCTCGGTTCAATCACCAATGGGGTGATTCGGGCGCGGTGTGAGGATTCCGGCGAGGACGTCGCAGGGCCTGGTCAATCGCCGTCCGCTTCCGCCCCTCCGCCGATGGCCAGGCCGGCCGCGGTGACGGTGTCGCTGGTGACCAGGGCCTGGTCGGCGGAGACATGGGTCATGAAGACGAACGGGGGCGCCACGGGCGGCACGGGCAGGGTGTCGGGTGTGAAGGTCGTGCACAGGATTCCCTCGACGCAGCCGCTGAGGCGGGTGAGGTAGAGCGTCACGTCGCCGCTGATGCTCAGCCGTCCGGCGTCCAGGGTCAGGGCCCGGGAGCCGTCGTGGGTGCGCAGCCGGTAGTCGGTCAGCGTCGCGGCCCGCATCCTGAGCACCATGGCCCTGCGCGGGCCCGCGGCGGTGGGGACGTCGGTGACGGAGGCGAGGGTGAAGCCGTCGGGGGCGAAGCGGGTGGTGGTGACCGTCGGGGGGGTGCGGGCGGCCGTGAGATGGGTGGGGGCGAGCGGGCGGAGAGCCGGTGTGCCCAGGGTCGCCAGGAGGACGAGGGGCAGGGCCAGGGCCAGCGTCGGCGGGTGTTCCGGACCGGCCGTCAGCGCCGTCTCCGGCCGCGCCGGTTCCGGTTCCGGTGCAGGCGCCGGTGTCCACGCGAAGCCCATGGCGCCCCCGGCGATCCCCAGCAGCATGCCGACGAGGAAACCGCCGAGGTTGGTCGCGGCGAACGAGAACACCGCGAGGATGACGGCGTGCACGCCGACGTAGTGGTGGGTGTGCGGGAGGAACCACAGGAACAGCCCGGCCGCGACGAGCGCCGTCCCGATCCCGACGGCGGCGATCCCGGCGGGCCCCAGGCCGAACAGGACGGTCAGCGGCACCATCGGCATGACGACGAGTTCGGCGCCGGCGAGGACGAGGAGCAGCCCGGCCCAGAAGGGTCGGGTCCGCCGCCAGTGGCGCGCGGCGCGGGCGCGCGGGGAGGTCAGAAGCACGCCTTGCCGTCCAGGCTGACGTCCAGCTTCAGGCCCTTGAGGCGGAAGTTCCCGCCGGTGGCGGAGCGGGCGTGCGACTTCACCCCGGATACGGTGACCTGCGACGCCTGGAGGCCGAACTGCCCCGGCGCGCCCCGCAAACCGGGCACCCGGTCGAGCGTGGAGGCGTCGCGGCCGAGCTCGACGGTGCCGAGGTGCGCGTCCCCGACGAGGTCTTCCCCGTCGAGCACCAGATCACTCGCGGTGATCTTCCCCGCGTCGCCGCCCGCGGTCAGCTTGAACACCACGGTGCCCACGGGCGTGGTGAACCGGGACGACTGGCAGAAGTCCGACAGCGTGGCGTCGCCGATGCCGAGCAGTGCCGCCGGATGCTGTGTGCCGTCGGCGGACCGGTCGAGCTGGGCGAACGACGCCAGGCCGTCGCTGGTCAGTTCGCCCGCCGACACCTGGAAGGCCGAGCCGGACACCGCGAACGACGAGGCGAGCACCCCGTCGGCCATCGCCACGCCCATGGCCGCCACGGCCACCAGCGCCGGCAGGGCGATGACGGCGGCCTTCCGCCAGGATGTTCCGCCTCCGGGAGGCCCGGGGCTGTCCTTGGTCACTGTGGTGTCCTCCAGAGGTGGCGCGAGCGGGCGCCCGGCTCAACGGGGCGCGGGCAGACGGACGTTCATGGCGGCGCGGATATAGGCGCTGTCGACGGCGGCGGGGGCGGGCAGGTCCGGCAGTGTGTCGCGCAGGGGGGCGCCGGCGTCGGCCCGGCTGTGCCAGTCGCGCTGGAGGAAATTCGCCAGCACCGGGTTGATCCGCGACTCGATGAGGTTGGGGCGCTCGACCGCGGGGCGCAGGGCGAGTTCGACGCCGGGCAGGATCTCGCCGACGGCGGTGATCAGGACCCGCGCGGAGGTCTCCTCGGGATGGACCACGTGGTACGCCGTGCTGCCGGGCGGGTGCGGCAGACGCGCGAGGCGCAGCATGGCGTCGACGGCGTAGTCGACCGGCACGATGTTGAGGTGGGAAGCCGGGTCGCCCTGGAGCCGCAGGCGCACTCGTGGCACCCCGGCGCGCTTGCGGAGCAGGGCGCGGCGCAGCAGCGGCGGCGCCTGCTCCACGAGCGTGCGAAGTCCCGCGCCGAGCATGGACAAGGGCTGCTGGGCGGCGGTCTCGGGCACCGGGTGCTCGGTGGCCAGCAGGCTCGGGCGCAGGACGAGCGCGGGGCGCCGGTGCCGGTCGGCCCAGTCCCGCACGATCTCTTCGGCCTGCTGTTTGGTCTGCTCGTAGCCGGTGATGGCGTCGCCGAAGGACAAGCCGGTGCCGACGGGCGCGCCGCCCGCGACATAGGCGGTGCTGGTGTGGACGAACGGGGCGTGAGCGGGCGTGTGCTCGGCGAGTTCGGTGAGGTGGCGGGTGCCGGTCACATTGACCGGGGCGAGCGTGTCGGCGGTGCCGACCAGGGAGATGGCCGCGGCGCAGTGCCAGACCGCGTCGGCGCCTTCGGCGAGCCGCCGGTGCGCGGCCTCCTCCAGGCCCAGCCGGGGCAGGGTCAGGTCCACGGGGACCGCGGTCAGCCGGTCGCGGGCCCGCAGGAGTTCGCTCGCGGTCGCGCCGCAGGCGCGCAGCGCGCTCTCCAGGCGGGCGGCGAGCGGCTGACCGGCGCCGTCCCGGCCGAGCACGGTGACCGGGGCGGTCCCGGTGGCGAGCATGGCGCGCAGCAGTCTGGAGCCGAGGAATCCGGTGGCGCCTGTCATCACGATGGTCACCCTGCACCTGCTCTCATCGGGGTGTCGGCCGGGACGGGAGGGCCGCGGACAGTCTGGCCCTGAGCTCCGCGGGCAGCGTGCCGGGCAGCTCCGCGGGCAGCGTGGAGGGCAGGTCGGCCGGCTCGCCGGAACGGGCCTGCTTCAGCAGGTGGGGCAGGACCGTCTCGGTGATGCCGTGGATGGAGCCGTCGGAGTGCAGGAGTTCCATGACCGGCACCTCCTGATTGAGGTGCGTGCGGAACTTGGTGAGCATCTCCATGCCCATGAGCGAGTCCATCCCGTACTGCTGGAGCGGACGGTGCCGGTCGACCTCCTCCTGCGGCATGTGCAGGGTCTCGGCGACCATCTGGGTGATCATGTCCTCGACCGCGGTCGCGGCCTCGGCCGGGGGCATGCCGGCGAGCTTGCCGAGCAGGTCCTCCCACCGCAGGCCCGTGCCCTCCGCCTCGGTCGACACGAGCGATACGAACCGCGGGCGGTTGACCACGCTGTGGGCGAGCACCGAGAGGCGGCCCCAGTCGCAGCGGCCGAACACCACCTGTTCCCTTCCCTCGCCGGTGAACCGCCCGAGAGCCGTGAGCGCGTCCCGGGGTTCGACGGGCAGGAGGCCGGCGGCGCTCAGCGTCGAGGTCAGGTCGTTGCGGGCGACGTAGCCGACGCGCCCGATGGCACCCCAGGCCACGGCCAGCCCGGGGCGGCCCGCGGCGCGCCGGGCCCGGACGAGCGCCTCCGAGGCGAGGTTCGCCGCCACGTAGGCGGCCTGGTTGAACGTGCCGCCCAGCGCGCTGGCGGAGGAGTAGAGGACGAGGTCCGCCCGCGGGCACAAGGAGTCCAGCAGGGCGGCACCGCCCCACTTCGGGGCGAGGACGGCACGGAGGCGTTCGTCGGTCAGCTCGGTGAGCGCGTCGTCGTCCAGGTGCATGGCGGAGTGCACGATGCCGCGCACGGGGCGGCCGCTCTCCGCGAGGGCCTCGATCAGCGGGCGTACGGCCCCCGGGTCGGCGATGTCGAGGGCGTGCGCCTGGACGTCGACGCCTCCCGCACGCAGTTCCGCCAGCAACTCCGCTGCCTCGGGCGCCTGTTCTCCCCGGCGGCTCACCAGGGTGAGGTGCCGGGCGCCCTGTTCGGCCAGCCAGCGTGCGGTCTCGGCGCCGAAACCGCCGAGGCCGCCGGTGACCAGATAGGTGCCGTCCGCGTGGATCCGGAGGGGAGGGGGAGTGCGGCGGACGGGCACGGGGTCGTCGAAGGTGACGACGAGTTTGCCGATGTGCTTGGAGTGCTGCATCAGCCGGAACGCCTCTTCGATCCGGTGGGCGGGATAGGCCGTGTACGCCAATGGCGCGTAGTCCCCGGCGCGCACATGGGCGATCACCTCGTCGAACACGGCCTCGGCGTGCTCGGGTGCCTGGAACACCAGCCGGGCGGCGTCCACGACACAGTGGGTGGCGTTCTCGGACAGGGGTTTCTGGAGCATGCGCTGATTGCCGTAGATGTCGCGCTTGCCGAGCTCGATGAACCGCCCGCCAGGGGCGAGCAGTTCACGGGAGCGGGCCGCCGCTTCCCCGCTGAGGGAGTTGAGGACGACGTCGACGCCGCGTCCGCCCGTGTGCAGCCGGACCTGATCGGCGAAGTCGTGACTGCGCGAGTCGAGCACGAGCTCGACCCCGGCCTGGGTCACGAGGTCCCGCTTGGCGGGGCTGCCGGCCGTCGCGAAGAACCGGGCCCCGACGTGCCGGGCGTACTGGAGGGCGGCCAGGCCGACTCCGCCGACCGCTCCGTGCACGAGTACGGTCTCGCCCGGCCGGAGGCGGGCCAGGTGTTCCAGACTGTGCTGGACGGTGAAGAAGGCGACGGGCAGGGTCGCGGCCTCGCCGAAGGTCATGCCCTCGGGGATCGGCCGTACCGCCAGGGCGGGCAGCCGCGCGTGGGAGGCGAAGGCGCCGGGGATCAGGCCGAACACCCGGTCCCCGACGGCGAGATGCTCGACCCCCTCGCCCACGGCACACACTGTCCCCGCGCCCTCCAGCCCCAGGAAGTCCTCCGAGGGGAGACCGTCCTCGGCCATCGGGGGAAGCAGGCCGGTGGCGACCATCACGTCGCGGTAGTTGAGCGCCGCCGCGCGCACGGTGATCACCACTTCCCCGGGGCCCGGGGGCAGCGTCGCCGCCTCGGCCCATTCGAGACCGAAGCCCAGGCCCTGGTTCGCGACGCGAAGCTGATAATGGACGGGGCCGCCGGGCTCCACGGTCTCCGTGGCCGGGCAGGGGCGTTCGACGCGGGGCACGAAGCGGCCCCCGCGGGTCAGGACGACCTCGTCCTCCTCCAGCGGGTCGCCGGGCGGGACGGCGAGGAATTCATGGGCCAGGCGCGCAGCGTCCCCGGCGAGGTCGGGGCCGCGGTCGAGGGAGACGCGCCGTACGTTCATCGACGACTCGTTGGCCAGAGTCCGCGCCACGCCCCAGGCGGCCGCCTGCCCGGGGAAGGCCGGGCGCTCCGGGGCGGGCAGGGCCCCGGTGGGGTGGGTGACGAGCACGAAGTGGCGGGACTCGTCCGAGCGTGCCCGATGCGCCCGGGCGAGAGCCCGCAGCGTGGCCGCCCGGCGTACGGCGGCCTCGGTGCGGGCGGTGGAGTCGCGGTCGGCGGCGCGGTCGAGGGAGTCGCCCAGCAGCAGGACGACCGCGGCCTCCGGCCGCTGACCGAGCAGTTCCCGCCACGCGTCGTCACCGTCCGGCACGGACACGACGTCCGTGGTCTTGCCGGACGCGGCCAACCGCTCGGCGAGCGCGGTGGCCAGCGCGCTTTCCTCTTCGTCCTCGACGACGATCGTCCAGGAAGCCGGAACGGGGCGCTCGGGCCCCCGTCCGGACACCGGGCCGTCCTCCTCAGCCGGCGTGGACTCCTGCTCGGCCGCCCCGGGCTCCGGAACCGTCCGGGCTTCTTCCGCCGCGGCCACGGACTCCGGCACCCGCTCCCGCGCCCCGCCCGCCACCGGAGTCCGGGCGGCGAGGACCGAGAACTGCTCCTCCAGGACCTCCACACCGCACCCCAGCCGCACCGTCTCCTCGAAGCCGCTCTCCGCCAGCACCGCGGGCCACTGCGCGCGGGGCAGCACCACGCTTTCCGGGCGGAGGAGAGGGTCGCGGTCGCTCCAGAAGTTCTCCAGCGTGCCGAACATCAGCGCCAGGACCTGCGGGTCGTGGAACTCCACGGCCAGCAGGTGCCCTCCCGGGGCGAGCAGTGGGGCCAGCCGCCGCAGACCGGCCTTGAGGTCCGCGGCCGTGTGCAGGGCGAGCCCGGCCACGACGACGTCGAACGACCCCTCGGTGAGGCCCTGTCGTGCCGGTTCGGTGTCGAGGTCGAAGGTGCGGTAGGCGAGGCGGTGGTGGTACGCCTCGAACCGTGCCTGAGCAGGCGGGAAGAACGCCGCCGAGACATCGGAGAACACGTACTGGACACGGTCGTCCAGCAGTGGCAGAAGGTGTGCGGCCAGCCCGCCCGTGCCGGCGCCGACCTCCAGCACGCGCAGTGGCCGGTCGGCGGGCCAGGCGTCCAGCAGCGCGCGCAACAGCTCACCGAGCATGCGATTGTGGAACGAGGTCAGCGGGCTGAGGTCGTAGAACTGCTGGATCAGCTCCGGCCCGCTGTCCTGGAACAGCAGTTCCAGGGGGTCCCGCCGACCGGTCAGCAGAGCGGGCAGATGGAGGGCGAACCGCAGGTTGAGCGCGGCCGGGGCCAGATACCCGGCGAGACCGGACGCCTGGCTCAGGGCGAGGGACGGCCGCCCCTCGGCGAGCCGCCGCCAGCCCTCGCCGTCGGAGGCCAGCAGACCGTGTTCCTCCGCCATGCGTGCCAGCAGCCGCACGAGCTTCTCGTGGCGTGGCAGCATGCCCGCCGCGAGAAGGTCGTCGAGGGTGAAGGCGTCCCGTCCGGGCAGCAGTTCCTCGAACGCCGCGGCCGCCGTGTGGGCCGTGAAGCGCTTGAGGACCGTGGTCACGGGAACAGCGAGGAACTCGGCGGCCGGCCCCTCCCGCAGCCGTGTCAGTGCTTCCTCCGCGGCCGCCACGATCTCCCCCGGCGACGGCGGCACCCACGCGGGCACCGGCTGCCCGGGCAGCGGCGCGGCGCGCAGCGCGGTGACGAACTCCTCGCCGCGGTCCGCGACGGGCAGGCTCAGCCGTTGCAGGCGGCAGCCGGTCAGCTCCAGCGTCACCGTGCCGTCCTCGTCGGTGACGGTGATGTCCCACACGACCGAGCGCGGCGTCCTGGAGCGCTGCCGCACATGGACCAGGCCGTCCTCCGCGGGAGTGCCCCACTGACGCAACCGGTCGATGCCGGAGGGCAGATAGCCGCTCTCCGCGTCCGCGATGAGCGGCGCACCCGCTTGCAACGCCCCGTCCAGGAGCGCCGGGTGGACCACGTAGCCGCCGTACCCGTCGTCCGCGGGGGCGCAGTGGTAGGAGGCGAGGACCTCCGCGTCACCCACGCGCAGCTCGCGCAGCACCCGGAACGCGGGCCCGTACGCCAGACCCGCCTCGGCAAGCGAGGTGTAGTGGTCCTCTCCGGCCACGTCCCAGAACGTCCGCTCCCGCACCCCGGGCAGATCCACCGGCTCCGGCTGTCCGGTGGCCTGACGCCGCACGCGCCCGCGCGCGTGCAGCCGCCACCCGCCCGAGTCGCCCGTGCGGCTGGCCACGCGCACGATGCCGTCCTCGTCGCACAGCGACGTCTGCAGGCGTACGTCCATGGCCGTGTCCCAGGACAGCGGCAGGGCCCGGGTGATCTCCAGGTCGTCGAGCTCCACCGGGCCGCCGAAGACCTGCTGCCCGGCGGCCAGGGCCAGTTCGACGTACGCGGTGGCCGGCATCACCACGGAACCGGCGACCCGGTGGTCGGCCAGCCACGGCGTGCGGGTGCGCTCGACCGGCGTGTGCCAGGTGGGCTCCAGCACGGGGGCGCGCTCGCCCAGCAGCGAGTGCACCAGCACGCCGTCGCCGCTGGTGCGCACCCAGTGCTCCGGCGTGCCCTGCCAGTGGCGTTCGCGCTGCCACGGGTAGGCGGGCAGGTCGGCCACGGAGCCGGCCCGGGGGAACCACCGCTCCCAGTCGCTGCCGGAGTCGACGGCCAGCAGCCGCAGGGCCGCTTCCCGCACCGCCTGGCCGGTGCACTTCTCCCGGCCGACGGGGGAGAACACCGGGAAGGCGCCGCCCCGGGCGTCGGCGGCGATACGGTTCAGCGGCCCCGCCACACTCGGCTGCGGCGCGATCTCGACCGCCGCCGCGAGCCCCGCCTCGGCCGCGGCGCCCACGGCGTCCGCGAACCGCACCGGCCTGCGGGCGCTGCGCCACCAGTAATCGGCGTCCAACTGCCCGGCCTCGACCGGGCCGCCCGTCACCGTGGAGTACATCGGCAGCCGTGGCGCGCGGGAGACGAGCCCGGACAGCGCCGCGCGCAGCGGCTCCTCGATGACATCCATCACCGCGCTGTGGAAGCCGTGATCCACATCGAGCTCACGGAACGGGACCTCGCGGGCCGCGAGCTCGCGGCCCAGCTCCCGCAGCGCCTCGGTCCGCCCGGAAACGGTCACATCCCGCGGGCTGTTGACCGCCGCGATCTCCAGCCGCCCGTCGTAGGCGGCGATCGCCTCCACCGCCTCCTGCTCGGCCAGCCCCACCGCGGCCATCCGCCCCGCTCCGGCGGTCGGCTCCTGGGCCCGGCTGCGCCCGGCGACCACGCGCGCCGCGTCCGGCAGTTCCAGTGCCCCGCTGACGTACGCCGCGGCGACCTCGCCCACGCTGTGCCCCAGCACGGCGGCGGGCCGCACGCCGTACTCCGCCAGCAGGGCCACGAGGCCGAGCTGGAAGGCGAACAGCGCCGGCTGGGCACAGCCGGTCCCCGCCATGCGGTCCGCCGTCTCCTCGGGCCCCGCGGCGAGCAACTCGGCCACCGACCAGCCCAGCAGCGGCCGCAGGTGCGCGTCGGCCTCCTCCACCGCGCCACGGAAGACCGGCTCCTGGGCCATCAGCGCCGCGCCCATGCCGGCCCACTGGGAGCCGTTGCCGCAGAAGACGAACAGCAGGCCCCCGTCCGGGACCCGGTCCACCTGGGCGGCCGCGGCGGCAAGCTCCTTGTCGTCCCCCGCCAGGGCGGCCAGCCGCGCGGCGGCGTCCCGCGGGCCGTGCGCGAGGACGGTCGCGCGGTGCGGGTGCCGGGCCCGCCGCCGGGACGCGGTCCAGCACAGGTCGTAGAACTCCTGGTCGTCCTCCACCTCGTGCAGCCGCCCCGCGACCGACCGGGCCGTGGCGGCCAGCGCCTGACGGGTGCGCGCGGACACCACCAGCGGCAGAGGGCCCGGCGGCCGTCCGTTCCCGGCGGCGGGGGCCGGCCGCGGCGCGGGGCCGAGGACGACATGGGCGTTGGCGCCGCCGAACCCGAAGCTGTTCACCCCCACCACGCCGCCCTCGACCGCCCCGAGCGGGCGCATCCCGTCCACGAGCGACAGGTTGAGCCCCTCGAAGTCGATCTGCGGGTTGGGCGGATCCCCGTGCAGCGAGGCCGGGACGCGGCCGTGGCGCAGCACGAGCATCCCCTTGAACAGCCCCGCCATGCCCGAAGCCGGTTCCGTGTGGCCGAGGTTGGTCTTCACCGACCCGATCGGCAGCGGGCCGTTGGTCCGCCGTGTCCCCAGCGCGTTGCCGACGGCCTGGCACTCCAGCGGGTCACCGATCGGCGTGCCCGTCCCGTGTGCCTCGAAGTAGAGCACCTGGTCGGCGGAGGCCCCGGCCTCCGCGTAGACGTCGCGCAGCAGGCGCTGCTGCATCTCCGTGCTCGGCACGGTCATCCCCGACGTGCTGCCGTCGCAGTTGGCCCCGCTCGCCGTGATGACCGCGTGGACCCTGTCCCCGTCGGCGAGGGCGTCGGCCAGCCGCTTGAGCACCACCAGGCCGCCGCCCTCGGCGCGGGCGTAACCGTCGGCCTCGGCGGAGAACGTGGCGCAGCGCCCGCGCGGCGAGAGCATCATGGCCCGGGAGAACCCGATGTAGTGATGCGGGCCCAGCAGCAGGTGCATGCCACCCGCGACGGCCACCCGGCTGCGCCCCGAGCGCAGCGTCTCGCACGCCTGGTGCAGCGCCACCAGCGAGGAGGAACAGGCGGTGTCCACGGCCATGCTGGGGCCGCGGAGGTCGTAGACGTACGAGAGACGGTTGGCCGCGACCGACAGCGTCGACCCGCTCATGGAATACGCGCTGATCTCCTCCAGCCGGGCCATCTGGAGGAGGCCGTACGACATGTCGCTGATGCCGACGAACACGGCCGTGTCGGAACCGGCCAGGCGGGCGGGGTCGACGGCCGCGTCGTCGAACGCCTCGGCCGCCATCTCCAGCAGCAGCCGCTGCTGGGGGTCCATGTGCTTCGCCTCGCGGGGTGAGATCCCGAAGTATTCGGGATCGAAGCCGGAGATGTCCCCGAGATAGCCGCCCGCCATGGTGTATGCCTTGCCCGGCCGTTCGAGGTCGGGGTCGAGGAACCGGGCCGCGTCGACCCGGTCCGCCGGCGGTGCGGGGCTGATCAGGTCCCGCTCCTCGGCGAGGGCGGTCCACAGCCCACCGAGGTCGGTGATGCCGCCCGGAAGCCGGCAGGCCGTGCCGATGATCGCGATGGGTTCGTGCCGGGGGGCGGTAGAGCGGGCGCGGTGCTCCATGGATCGCTCCTGCACGGGTGGGGGCCGTCACGCCCTGGTCCGATGCCGTACCCGACCGCTGCCGGGACATCAGAGGCATGCCCGGCGCCTGCAAATGTCAGTGAACTCCCGCTGTTTTTCACTGATTTGACGGAATGAGAGGTCTTCAGTTCGTACGGCGTGGCCGGTGATGGGGTGTCACCTGAGCCGAGGCGCGGTGGTGGATGTTCCGGTTCCGTGCGGTTGAGCGCACGGCGTGCGGGGCTTGCGAACACTGTACGGAGTTGCGTACGGTGTTCCCATCGGTTCGCAGCGGGGGGCTCGCTCGGCAGCCGCGCGGAACTTCCGCGCACCCTCGCCTTTTAGAAGGAAGATGACATGAACCTGCCACTTCGCGTTGCCCTCGCCACCGCCGTGGTCGGTGCTGTGACACTCACGGACGCCGGCGTCACGTTCGCGGCGACGCAAGCCAAGGCCCCCTCTGTCACGCAGGACGTGAAGAAGGGCGCGGATCGCGGCACCTTGAACTCGTTCACCCCGACCGTGCCGAACCCCACCACCGCGACGCGCGCCCAGCTGGACGCCGCGGCCCCCAAGGGTAAAAGACACTCGCTGACCGGCGATTCCAACGTCGGCGGGACGATAAGCCGCGACGAGGTCATACAGAGAGCCAAGACCTGGACGGACATCGCGGTCCCCTACAGCATGACGAAGTACCGCTCCGACGCCAACGGCAGATACCGCACCGACTGTTCGGGCTTCGTCTCCATGGCCTGGCACCTCAGCTCCTCCTCCGCGAACAACTACGGGGAGACGACCGGCACGCTGCTGGACTTCACCTCCTCGATCAGCAAGGAGTCCCTCAAGCCCGGTGACATCCTGCTCAACCCCTCCGCCGGCGCCAGCGGCCACGTGGCCATCTTCGGCGGCTGGGCCGACGCCGAGCACACGAAGTACGAGGCGTACGAGGAGTCGGGCGGCGAACCCAACGGCTACGCCAAGCACAGCACCGTCCCCTACCCGTACTGGCCCGGCCACGGCACCTTCAGCCCCCGTCGCTACGACAAGATCGTCGACAATGCGGCCTCCACCACGTCGCCGCTGGTCAACGTGGGTGACATCAACGGCAATGGCGTCTCGGACCTGTTGGCGCGCCGGAAGTCCGACGGTCACGCGCTGGTGTATTGGGGCAAGGGCGACGGCACGTACACCGACCCGACGGATCTGGGCGGTGGCTGGGATGCCTATGACGCGATCACGGGGGTGGGTGACCTCAACGGCAACAAGGTCTCCGACCTGTTGGTGCGTCGTAAGTCCGATGGTCATGCGCTGGTGTACTGGGGCAAGGGTGACGGTGGTTACACGGATCCGACCGACCTCGGTGGTGGCTGGGACGCCTATGACGTGATCACGAATGCGGGTGACCTCAACGGCAATGGAGTGTCGGATCTGTTGGTGCGTCGTAAGTCGGACGGCCATGCGCTGGTGTATTGGGGCAAGGGCGATGGCACGTATACGGACCCCACGGATCTGGGTGGTGGCTGGGACGGGTACGACGTGATCACGGGGGTGGGTGACATCAACGGCAACAAGGTCTCGGACCTGTTGGTGCGTCGTAAGTCGGACGGTCACGCGCTCGTGTACTGGGGCAAGGGTGACGGTGGTTATACCGACCCGACCGACCTCGGTGCCGGCTGGGGCATTTACTCCTGATCCGCTCGCCGTCAGGGGGCCGGGCTCCGACCGCACAGCCCGGCCCCCTGGCATCGGCGACACCCCACCCCTACACACGGCAAGGAACCCCATGCCCGAGAAGACCCGTATGCCCTCCACCGCCCGCCTCCGCGCCGCCACCGTGCTCTCCGTCAGCGCGGCCCTCGCCGCCGGTGCCCTCGGCGCCACCCCCGCGAGCGCCGCGTCGGTCGCCACCTGGGACAAGGTCGCCCAGTGCGAGAGCGGCGGCGACTGGAGCATCATCAACTCCACCCACACGTCCTACGGCGGCCTCCAGATCAACATGGACAACTGGCGGCACTACGGCGGCACCGCGTACGCCGCCCGCCCCGACCTGGCCACGAAGAAGCAGCAGATACTCATCGCCGAGCTGATCCTCAAGGAGCAGGGAGCACGCGCGTGGACGTGTGCCCCGGGAACCGGCCTCAGCACGGACAAGGCCGTCCCCTATCCCGACGAGGGCGCGGCCTCCACCACGTCGCCGCTGGTCAACGTGGGTGACATCAACGGCAATGGCGTCTCGGACCTGTTGGCGCGCCGGAAGTCCGACGGCCACGCGCTCGTGTATTGGGGCAAGGGCGATGGCACGTACACCGCGCCCACCGACCTGGGCGGTGGCTGGGGTGCCTACGACGTGATCACGGGTGTGGGTGACATCAACGGCAACAAGGTCTCGGACCTGTTGGTGCGTCGTAAGTCGGACGGTCATGCGCTGGTGTACTGGGGCAAGGGCGATGGCGGCTATACGGATCCGACCGACCTTGGTGCCGGCTGGGATGCCTATGACTCGATCACGGGTGTGGGTGACATCAACGGCAACGGTGTGCCGGACCTGTTGGTGCGTCGTAAGTCCGATGGTCATGCGCTGGTGTACTGGGGCAAGGGCGACGGTGGTTTTACCGACCCGACGGATCTCGGCGCTGGTTGGGATGCCTATGACGTGATCACGAACGCGGGTGACCTCAACGGCAATGGTGTGTCGGATCTGTTGGTGCGTCGTAAGTCGGACGGCCATGCGCTGGTGTATTGGGGCAAGGGCGATGGCACGTACACCGATCCGACGGATCTGGGTGGTGGCTGGGACGGCTACGACGTGATCACGGGTGTGGGTGACATCAACGGCAACAAGGTCTCGGACCTGTTGGTGCGTCGTAAGTCCGACGGTCACGCGCTGGTGTACTGGGGCAAGGGTGACGGTGGTTTTACCGACCCGACCGACCTCGGTGCCGGCTGGGACAGCTACTCCTGACAGGATCTTCATGGGCCGTCGTCGCACCCACGGTCCGGCGGCGGTCTCCCCCCATCTCCCGGAAGGGCAAGCATCGCCATGACCAGACCGACCCGCGGCCCTCGCGCGGTCTTCGCGGCCCTGGGCGCGCTGGCGTCCCTGGCGGCGGGGCTCGCGGCCGGCGGCCCGGCCGTCGCCGCCCCCATCTCCCTACCCAACGGCGCGGTCGCCACCTACAACGCCGTCACCCGCATCAGCACCGACGGCCTGGGCTTCCAGTGGGACAACGGCCGGGACGCGGGGCGCGTCGCCACCTTCAAGTCCGCCCACTCCTCGCTGAGCCGTACCGGTATCAACGGCGTCCTGGCCGACACCGCGAACAACACCCCGGCCCGCCCCCTCTGCCACTCGGCCGGCATCGCCGGCGGCCAGGGCTTCTGCTGGTCGGCCGAGGACGACGGCACCAGCGCCTGGTTCCCGCAAGGGCTCGCCGGCTCCGGTGAGTCACCTCAGGCGCAGGCCCTGGTGAACGGCCGCAAGGTGCTCATCTCCAGCTGGCACGCGTCCGGTGACAAGGCGGAACGGATCACCTTCGCCGACGTCACCGACCCGGCCCACATCAGCTACCGGCACGCCCTCCTCGTCGGGCTGTCCGACGACAGCAAGAACTTCGCGGCCCTGGCGGGGCACGCCAACAACGTGGTGTGGGCGGGCAGCCGACTGTATGTCGCGGCCATCGGCAGCGGCTTCGACGTGTTCGACCTGAACGAGATCTGGAGAATGGACGACGCCACCTTCGGTAGCTCGGTCGGCGTCGACACGGCGGGCCGGACACACGGCGGCGGCTACGACTACGTCCTGCCGCGCACCGGCAGTTACGCGTACACCGGCGCGGGCTCGGGCTGCGGAACGTACGAGGGCGCCGACGTCCCGCAGCGCCCGTGCCTGACCGCGGCGACGCTCGACCTCAGTGGCACCGACCCCGCCCTGGTCACCGCGGAGGGTGACCCCTTCAGCGTGGAGAACAAGTTCGGCAGGGCCACCGCACCGATCGTGCGCTGGCCCATCGACCCGGCCACCGGCCGGCTGAAGGCCGATGCCTCGGGACATGTACAGGCGTCGGACGCCTTCGCCTCCCCGATGGGCGGCACACAGGGTGTCGCCATGAAGAACGGGCGGTTCGCCCTCGCGGCGGCCTGCCCGGAGTTCGTCGACGGCGGCGCCGACATCCCCAGCTGTCTGTACGAGGCCCGGCTCGACGAGCCGGTGCGCCTCGCCACGCGCACCGGCGTGAGCCTCCAGAACCTCTCCTACTGGCCGGGCAGCGACGAGCTGTGGATGGTCAACGAGGCCAGCGGGGAGCGCATGGTGGTGCGTATGCCCTGGCCGGACGCTCCCGCCCCGGCAGGCATGGCCCAGCTGACCGCCGCCGATCTCACCGGCGACGGCAAGGCCGACCTGGCCGGCGTCGAGACCGCCACCGGAAACCTGTGGCTCTACCCCGGCACCGGGCACGGCACCTTCGGCGACCGCGTCCGGATCGGCACCGGCTGGGGCGGTCTGGGCAAGCTCGCCGCGGGCGACTTCACCGGCGACGGCAAGGCCGACCTGCTCGCCGTCGACTCCGGCACCGGGAACCTCTACCTCTATCCGGGCACCGGTGCCGCCAGAGGCATGAGCACCCTGGGGGACCGCGTCCGGATCGGCACCGGCTGGAACACCATGCGCGAGCTGACCGCGATGGACGTCGACAAGGACGGCAAGCCCGACCTCATCGCTGTCGACAGGGACGGCACGCTGTGGGCCTATCCCGGCACCGGTGGCGGCACCCTGGGCGAGCGCGTCCGGATCGGCACCGGCTGGGACCCGATGACCGAGCTCACCAGCCCCGGCGACCTCAATGCCGATGGCATCGCCGACCTGGTGACGGTGGACCGGGACGGCACGCTG
The DNA here is from genome assembly GCF_044387105.1 of Streptomyces sp. NPDC020379. Taxonomy (NCBI): domain Bacteria; kingdom Bacillati; phylum Actinomycetota; class Actinomycetes; order Kitasatosporales; family Streptomycetaceae; genus Streptomyces; species Streptomyces sp. NPDC020379. The sequence goes on along the minus strand of NZ_JBIRVR010000028.1, from coordinate 23,895 downwards.
TGGGCCTACCCCGGCAGCGGCACGCTCGACGGCACGAACACCCTGGGCGGCCGCGTCCGGATCGGCACCGGCTGGGACACCATGCGACAGCTGACCGGCGCCGACTTCAACGGTGACGGCAAGGGCGACGTGGACGCCGTCGAGGCACCCGCCGGCTCCACCGGCGGTCTCTACTTCTACCCGGGCACCGGCGGCAACGCCTTGGGCGACCGCTCCCGGATCGGCACCGGCTGGTAGTCCGGCAAAGGATGACATGACTTCGCCCTGCCCTCCGGAGGGCAGGGCGAAGTGATACCGGCTAGGCCGTTTTCTTTCGGATCAGCGTGCTGACCAGAGGAAGATGCCTGCGAGGTGGAGTCCGGCGAAGTAGACGGTTGCGGTCGTCTCGTAGCGGGTGGCGATGCCGCGCCATTGCCTGAGGCGGTTGATGCAGCGTTCGACGGTGTTGCGTTGCTTGTAGGTCTCGCGGTCGAAGGCGGGTGGCCGGCCGCCGTGGCTGCCTCGCCGCTTGCGGTGTGCCTGCTGGTCGGCGGGGGTGGGGATCACGGCCTTGATCCCGCGGCGCCGCAGGTGTTCGCGGATAGCGCGGGATGAATACGCTTTGTCGGCCAGGACCGTCTTCACCTTGTCCTCTGACCTGCTGGGCACGTCGCTCGTGGCGGTGGGACCGGCAGGCTTCAGTACTGCTTGACGGGTGTGTGCCATGGGCCGAATGGGTCATTATTTTGGGGCCGTTTTCCAGGACTTTTCATCTGGACGCTTGCTCAAAAGTTGAACTAGTGTCAGTTCTGGCCTGCTGGGGTGATCACACCGCAGGCTTCGAAAGATCCGAGGGGAAGAAGGCTCAGGGCCGTTGAGTTTCCGCACCTTCCGGAAGTCCTGTATTCCCTCTTCCCGCCGCCCGCAAAGGGAAAGAGTATATGAACAAGAACCACATCCGTATGGCCGTTGCCACTGCCGTGACCGCCATCGCCCTGGGCATCGCTGCACCGGCTGCCAACGCCGCGGGAACCCAGAGTGCATCCACCACGCGGTCCGTGTCGGTCGCGCAGCCCGAACTCACTGCTTCCCAGGCGCGCCAGCTGCTGCAGAGCCCTGAGTTTTCCTCGGAGCTCAGCGCTGAGGGCCGGGCCTTGGTCGAGGCCGTCGCGGAGGGCGATTCCTCTCCCCGCGTGACACGCGGTGCGGCCAGCAGCGCGGGGAAGGCGATAATCGCTGCCATCAAGAAGCAGGGGCCGAAGTTCTTTGACGCAGCGGTCAAGGCGGCCAAAGGCGGAGCGGGCTCCTTCAAGAAGTGGGCCGACGGCCTGAGCTGGTATCACCCCGTCCGAATCCTCATTGCAGCCAGTGGCGCGGACGCGATCGACTGGGTCGTCGGACAGCTGCTCGGCTGAACGTGCTGAAAGAAATGACGCGTCACAACAGCTCAACGGTGCACGGCCCCAAGTCTCTGGAAGCCAACCTGTGGGGTTCGGCCCTGGTCTTCTCTTGTCTGTGTCTGCTGTCGCGGGTGGGCCGCACGGCGAGCCTGTTCGACTGGTTCGACGGGATCACCGTGGTTCTCTATGTCCTCGGCTGGGCGGGCCCCGCCATCGCACTCGCACTGTGCGCGGTACAGCAACGCAGGCCCTGGAACGGAGCGATCGTTCCTGTCACCGTGCACGCGGCCTCGGGGCTGCTGTACGGGGTGGGCATGGGGTGGAGCTGAGTCCCGCGGCTCCGGGACGTGGCATGACAGTGGGCCGGCCCCGTCAGCGGGTCGGCTCACTCGCCCCCGACGCCTGCACTGCGAAAGGCCCCAGCCTTACCCAAGGTATTTTCTGACGTGCCCTTGCTTGCGGGGGCCCGCGTCGGGCTCGAGCAGGCAGCGCTCCGTCTCGGCCAACTCTCCCTGGGCATGGCTCAACGCGTGGGACTGGCGCAGGTACTGCTGGGTTCGCCCCGGATCCTGATCCTGGACGAACCGTTCAACGGCTTGGATCCGCCGAGCCGTACTTCTCCGGCAGGTGGACCCACTGCGACCCGGTCTGGAACTTCCAGGCGATCGCGTCGATCACCTCACGGTGATCCCGTCACCGGCCACCCCGTTGGGGGGTCCGGTCCGGCAGTAACGGCTCGATCCGCGCCCACTGCGCATCCGTCAACGGCACACCGGACCAACGATCAGATGATCTGAAACCCCTCCCTACGGCCGCCGTCCGACCTCGACGGTTCGTCAGGACCTTTGTCGGAGCAGAGCGAAGAGCTGGGGATCGGCCTCCACATCGAGCTCTCGACGCAGCCGCTTGTCGAGGGCCCGCAGCGACTCCGCGGCCCGGCCGGGGGCGCCCATCCCGATCAAGGAGCGGACCAAGAGTTCGTGACTCGGCTCGTCCAGGGGATCCCAGGAGGTGAGAAAAGACGCGGTGTCCGCCGCCTGCCGGCCACGCGGCGTGGCCAGCGTTCGGCAGTTCCGGGGACGGAACGGGGACAGGCCCGGGACATTCTTCGTCCATGATCGGCTTCCATGGGACCTCTCGGGAGCATCCGCGGAAGGAAGGGGGGCGGCCGTTTTCCAAGGTGTGTGCACCGTCGGCCAACAGGCCGTAGTGGTTTGGCACAGCTGTCCTGGAGAACACGTGAGAAAGAACCGGATTATCGCGAGCGTCGTCCTCGCCGGTGCCCTCATGGGCGCCGCGGCCCCCTCCGCGTCGGCCGTGGCGCCGTCCGCGTCGGTCGCCACCGCCCAGACGGTTCAGCCGACGGCCTTCACCGTCGTCACCCCGTCCACTACCAAGGCGGACAACACCGCTCTGGCGACCGCACCGACTAGTGAACCGGCCGAGCGCGCGGGCAAGCTGCGCTGGGTCATCGACAAGCTCAAGGCCGTGGGCAGTAAGGCCTGGAACGCGCTCAGCAGCGCGGCCAAGAAGGGCTACGACGCCTTCAAGGAAGCGTACGAGAAGTACGTCCCGTGGGTGGTCCGCAAGGCTGTCGAGGTCGGTGCCACCGTCTATGAGATCTACGAGGCCGTGCGCGACTTCGTCTCGTAACCCAGGGGAATCGAGCGCAACGCTCCACCAGTCGTGGCCGGCGGGGGTCCTCGCCCCTCCATCGCACCCCCGCTGGCCACTCCCGGCCCATCGAGAAGGAACACATGAGTACCAGTCAGCCCTCCCTCCGCCCACCCACACCGTCGCCGAGCTCCGCCAGCGGTGACATATGGCCGGTGCTGCCCCTGGCTGCCGCTTCCTTCCTCGTGCGCACCTGGGGCAGCCACCTGTGGGTCTTCTGCCTCGCCACCGTGCTCGGCACCGTCGGCATGGTGGCAGCAGTCATCTCCGTCGGTCGCTGCAGACGGGCTGTGAGAAGCGGGCTGCCCCGGGCGAAAGCTGCCTGGGTCGTGACGCTACTCGCCGCCGCGGCCGCAACAGCCGTCGTCTCCGCGCTCAGGATGTGAGGCCATGGGCGGCATCAACGTCCGGGGCCTGACCAAGAGCTACCGAAGGTAGAAGGTCGTCGACGACCTGACGTTCGACGTACACCCCGGCACGGTCACCGGCTTCCTCGGCCCCAACGGCGCCGGGAAGACCACCACCATGCGCATGCTTGTGGGACTGGTCCGGCCCGACGCCGGCACCGCTCTTCTCGCCGGCCGGCCCTATTCCGACTACCCCTCACCCCTGCGTGCGGTCGGTGCCCTGCTCGATCCCGGCTGGGTGCATCCGCAACGCACTGCCCGGGCCCACCTCGACTGGCTCGCCCGCTCCAACGGCTTGCCTGAAGGCCGCGTCGACGCCGTGCTCCTGATGGTCGGGCTCTCCACCGTGGGCGACCGGCGCTTCGGCGCTCTCTCTCGGCATGCGCCAGCGCCTCGGCATGGCGGCTGCGATGCTCGGTGACCCTGAGGTCCTCGTCCTCGACGAGCCCGCAAACGGCCTCGACCCGCAGCGCATCGCCTGGCTGCGGGGGCTGCTGCGCGACCTCGCGGCCGACGGGCGCACCGTCCTCGTGTCGAGTCACCTGCTTGCCGAGACCGCCCTCCTTGCCGATGACCTCGTCATCATCGGCCGCGGCAGGCTGCTACAGCAGTGCACCACGGCCGAGTTCACCGCCCTCCAACAGACACATGTGCTCGTCCGCGCCAAAGATCAGGAACGTCTCGTGACGGTGGTCGCCGAAGCGGGAGGAACGATCGACGCCGCCCCCAACCTCCGGCCTGCCGATCCCGACATCCGCCTCGTCAGGGGACTCTCGGCGGAGGAGATCGGTCACGCCGCCCTGCAGGCAGGACTGGTGCTCCATGAGCTGACACCCCGCCGGCGCACTGTGGAGGAGGCGTATCTGCGCCTCACCGCCGACTCGGTCGAGTACTCCAGCCGGCCACCAGCTGTACGTCCCGAGAAAAGTTCTGAACAGTGAATACCTCAGTCCTTCGCGCAGAGCTCGTCAAACTGCGCACGCTCCGCTCCACCTGGTGGTTCTCGGAGTGATCGCCGCTCTGGCCATCGCCGTCAGCGGCCTCGCCGTGCACAGCCCGGGCAAGGGGCGGGCACCCGGGCTGGAGGAGGCGCTATACGGCCCGGCGTTCACCCAACTCCTCATACCCCTGCTGGGTGTGCGGAGCGTGAGCCAGGACCTGCGGGCAGGCACCATCTGGTCCTCCTTCTTGGCGGTGCCCTCCTGGAACAGGCTGCTGATCGGCAAGGCGACAGTCGTTGCCCTCGTCGCAGCGGCGGCGGGTCTTCTGGTTGAGGCCACCGCGCTGGGTGTCGCTCTGCTCGTGGAGCCGGCGGTGGCCCTGGTTCCGTCGTGCGCCGAAGGCTGGCGGCCGCTGCTGGCCCTGCCCGTGACCTTCGCGATCGGCGGTGTGCTGGGCGTCGCGGTAGGACTCCTGCTGCGTGGCGGCCTGGCCGACACGCTCCTTGTCATGTGGCCCTTGGCCCTCGAACCGGCGCTCGGTGCGGCGGGAAAGCCCCTGCTCGGCTTCGAAGTCGCTGCCTGGCTCCCGTACGGGACGATGAACGAATTCTCCGGCCAGAGCGGTGGGGTGCCGTTCTTCGCTGGCCCGTCGTTCGCCGGTGTGTACACCGCGGTCATCGTCGTATGCCTGCTGGCTCTCGGGATCAGGCGGCAGAAACGCAGAGAGCCCTAGGGACGGAGCCGCATCTCCAGGCCGTCGAGGACGCATTCGAGCCCGTCGGTGAAATTGTCGTTGCGGGTGCTGCCCGAGTCCTCGTGCCGCCGCGCGGCGTACAGCCTGCTCAGCCGCGGGTACGCCTGCGCGGCCCGTTCGGCCGCCGGCCACAGGCTGTCCACCCCTTCCTGCTCGCTCATCCCGCTGCGGGCGAGCCTGGTCAGCCACGCGGCTTCGGTGCTCGCGACCCCGATGGCGTACGAGACGACCGCGTTCACCGCGAGGTCGGCCTGTTCCAGTGAGAAGCCGGCCTCCTCGAAGATGCCGAGCATGCCGTCGGACAGCCGCATCGCGTTCGGACCCAAGGAGACCACTCCCGCCTCGCCCAGCGCGGAGACGACCCAGGGGTGCCGGTGGAAGACGGAGCGCAGGCTCTGGGCGCAGCCGATGACGGCCGAGCGCCACTCGTCCCGCGTCCCGGCGGCGTCGGGCACCTCGATCTCGCCGTAGATCTCGTCCACGACCAGTTCGATGAGCTCGTCCTTGTTGGTCACATGCGTGTACAGCGAGGTGGCCCCGGCGTTCAGCCGGGTGCCGAGCTTCCGCATGCTCAGCGCGTCGATCCCGTCGGCGTCCAGCAGTTCGAGGGCGACGGTCACGATCTGCTCACGGCTGAGCGTGGGCTGCTCCCGCTTGCGGCGCTGGGGACGGGTCCACACCGACTGAATCGTCTGCTGCGGCTGCTCTTCGGCGATCGGCATGCGGCCTCCTCTTTCTCGGGCCCCAGGATAGTCCTCCGGCGGCACGGTGTACGCGCGGGTGTACGACGTGCGGACCCCGTACGGTGTACGGAGGGGTGGGTCAGCCGGTGTGGTCCGGTACGGCGCCGAGGGGTGCCCGGGGGTGCGGGATCACCGGGTCCCCGCTCTGCTGCAACGCGACGGTCCGGGCGGGGGAGGGGATCCGGATGCCTTCGGCACGGTACCGCTGGTGCAGCCTCTTGATGAACTCGTGCTTGATGCGGTATTTGTCGCTGAACTCGCCGACTCCGAGGATCACAGTGAAGCCGATCCGGGAGTCCCCGAACGTGTGGAAGCGTATGGCCGGTTCATGGTCGGGGACGGCTCCGGCGACGTCCTTCATCACCGTCTCGGCGACCTCGATGGTGACCCTCTCGACGTGCTCCAGGTCGCTGTCGTAGCCGACGCCCACCTGCACTGTGACGGACAGCTTCTGCTCGGGGCGGCTGAAGTTGGTCATGTTCGTGCCGGCGAGCTTGGCGTTCGGGATGATGACCAGGTTGTTGTTGAGCTGTTCGACCACGGTGATGCGCCAGTTGATGTCCCGGACATACCCCTCCTCGCCGCTGCTGAGCCGGATGTAGTCGCCCGGGTGGACCGTCTTCGAGACGAGGATGTGCACGCCCGCGAAGAGGTTGGCCAGGGTGTCCTTGAGAGCCAGGGCGATCGCCAGACCGCCCACGCCGAGGGCGGTGAGCAGCGGGGCGATGGATATGCCGAGGGTCTGCAGGATGACGAGGAAGCCCAGCGCCAGGACGGCGATGCGCGTGATGTTGACGAATATCGTGGCCGACCCGGCGACACCGGACCGGGACTGCGCCACGGACTGCACCAGTCCGCTGATCACTCGGGCCGCGGTGAGCGTCGCGGTCAGCATGACGAGGGCCGTCAGCACCTGATTGACGTTGTGCCCCACCCGGTGCGTCAGCGGGAGGGCCGCGGCCGCCGCGGCCACGCCGATCGCCACCGCGGACCAGGGCGCCAGCGTGCGCAGCACGTCGACGATGATGTCGTCCCCGCCCCAGCGGGTCCTGGCGGCCCGCACGGCGAGCCAGCGCAGGATCACCCGCAGGGCGAGGGCCGCGGCCAGGCCGGCGGCCACCGCGATGCCGGCGACGATGACGTCGTGCAGTGTCAGAGCGTGGTTCATCGCCGTCCCGCCTCCGTTCCGGAGAACGGAGCGAGGGCGCGGGACGCCGCCGGAATCCCGGAGTAATGAATCGTCACCTAATACCTGCCTGTCCCAACGATCAAGTTTGCGCCGGGCCTCGGGGGCGGGACCGGCGCGCGAGAACGTATCTTGCACCACGTCAGTTCGGCCCTCGAACACCTGGGTCCCCCCGTGCTCGGCGCCGGGTGCGGGCGCGCGCTCGCGGGCCGGCCGGATCGAGCGAAGAGGTGCTGGGCAGCGGCTCCTGACGGGCCGTCGATGATGTGGCGGGGCCCCTGGGCACCCGTCTCCGACGGATGTGTTGTGTTGAGGTAATTTTCCGCCCATCGGAGGAATCTGGCGGAAACCCGGGATGGATGCCCGGCGGGGTGTGCACGCTGTTCCGCGTGACGGGGTGGAGGAGAGCGGGCTACGCGGTGATGCTGGCCACGGCTGCCGTGCTCACGGTGACGGGCCAGGCGGCCGCGGACGACGTGGAGGTGGACTCCGCGGTGGACGGCCTCGCTTCGGAGACCGTCGTCGCGCACCACCTGCCGCCTCTGCTGTGGCCGCATCCGCCTTCCCACGTGGATGCGAACGTCTTGCACGGGGCCCTGGGCGCGACGTTGGACGACAACGGCCGGGACTGCCTTCGCGCCAACGCCGATCTCCCGAGCCTCGCCACGCACGTCACCGTACGGTGGGGGTGCCCCGCGACGCCGCCCACCGCGCCACCGGCCGCCCCTCCGGCCCCTGCCCCCGCGGCCCCTCCCGCACCGGCTCCTGCTCCTCCCGCTCCTCCCGCCGCCCCGGCCCCCGGTGCTCCCGGGGCGGGGGCTCCGGCCCCTGCTCCCGCCGCTCCCGCTCCTGCCCCAGCTCCTCCCGCACCGCCTGCGGCCGGTGCCCCTGCCCCGGCTCCGCCTGCTCCCGCTCCGCCCGCGGCCGGTGCCCCGGCGCCCGCCCCGCCCGCTCCCGCACCTGCCCCACCGGCGGCCGGCGCCCCGGCCGCTCCCGCACCGCCTCCGGCTCCACCGGCGGCCGGCGCCCCGGCCCCCGCTGCCCCCGCACCGCCCGCGGCTCCGGCTCCCGCCGCGCCTGCCCCGCCACCGGCAGCGCCGGCCGCACCCGCCGTGCCACCGGCGCCCGCCGCACCCGCGGCCCCGGCCGCCCCCGCGCCCCCCGCTCAACTCCCGCCGGGGGCCGCCCCCATCGTCCAGGCGCCGCCTCGCGTCTCCCCGCCCTCGGCGCCCTCGACCTCGGCTCCGAAGCCGCCCACCCGTCCGCCCGGCACCAGGCGCAGCCACCCCTCGTACCACGACGCCGCCCTGTCGGCCGGCAAGAGGCTGCTCCGCGCGACCTCCGTGGTCATCTTCACCATGCTGCTCACCACCCCGGCCGTACTGGCGGCGGTGCTCCTGCGTCCGCGCGCCCGCGGCCGGCGGGGCTGATCCCCGGCGGCGCGGCCGCCGAGATCGCGCCGGCCTGATCCGTACGGCATCCCCGCCATGGGGGTCCGGAGGGCCGTGAACCTCCGGGCCCCCTATGCGGAATGTGTCCCGCTTAGTGATCAACTGTCCGGAAGGTGCGGTCATTCCGTCGCTGTGGAACCCCGAGGAGTGGGCAGGCGAGGGCCTGGTGGATACTCGCTCCTCTTGCCCGCATGACCCAACAGGGGACCACCCATGAGCGCCACACAGGTCGACAATCCACCCGAGCCGGAATCAGCCACCCGCCCCTGGCGGGCCTGGCTCCTGGAGGGGCTGAGCGAGCAGTCGGCCCGGCACCCCGGCCCGCACGGCACCCCGCCGGCCGAGCACAAGGGCAACCGGTGGTGGCGGGTGATGTGTCTGACCGGCGTCGACTACTTCTCGACGCTGGGCTACCAGCCGGGTATCGCCGCGCTGGCCGCCGGACTGCTCTCGCCGATGGCGACGCTCGTGCTCATCGCGCTCACGCTGCTCGGGGCCCTGCCCGTCTACCGCCGCGTGGCGAAGGAGAGCCCGCACGGCGAGGGCTCGATCGCGATGCTGGAGCGGCTGCTGCCCTGGTGGGCGGGGAAGCTCTTCGTGCTGGTGCTGCTCGGCTTCGCCGCCACCGACTTCATGATCACCATCACGCTGTCGGCGGCCGACGCCTCCGCGCACGCCGTGGAGAACCCCTTCGCGCCGCACTGGATGCACGGCGGCGGCATGTGGATCACGCTGGTGCTGATCGCCGCCCTCGGCGCGGTCTTCCTCAAGGGCTTCCGCGAGGCGATCGACGTGGCCGTGGTGCTCGTGTCGGTCTACCTCCTGCTCAATGTCATCGTGCTCGTCAGCGCGGTCTGGGAGATAGCCGGCCACCCCGTCGCCATCGGCGACTGGTGGCACGCCGCGTCCGCCGAGCACTCCTCGCCCATCGCCATGATCGGTGTGGCCCTCCTGGTCTTCCCGCGCCTGGCCCTGGGCATGTCCGGCTTCGAGACCGGTGTCGCCGTGATGCCGCAGGTCCGCGGGGACGCCTCCGACAGCCGTGAGAAGCCCGCCGGCCGGATCCGCGACACCCGCAAGCTGCTCACCACGGCCGCCCTGATGATGAGCGGGTTCCTGCTCGTCAGCAGCCTGGCCACCACGATCCTCATCCCGGCCAAGGAGTTCGAGAAGGGCGGCGCGGCCAACGGGCGCGCGCTGGCCTATCTGGCGCACCAGCACCTGGGCGAGGCGTTCGGCACGGTCTACGACATCTCGACCATCGCGATCCTGTGGTTCGCCGGTGCCTCCGCTCTGGCCGGTCTGCTCAACCTCGTGCCCCGCTACCTCCCGCGCTACGGGATGGCGCCGGAGTGGGCCGGGGCCGTCCGGCCGCTCGTCCTGCTCTTCATGGCGATCGCCTTCACCGTCACCTTCCTCTTCGACGCCGACGTCGACGCCCAGGGCGGCGCCTACGCCACCGGCGTGCTCGTGCTGATGCTCTCCGCGTCCTTCGCCGCCACCATCGCCGCCCACCACCGCGGCCACCGCCCCGCCGCGATCGGGTTCGGCTTCATCACCCTCGTCTTCGGCTACACCTTCGTCACCAATGTCATCGAGCGTCCCGACGGCCTGAAGATCGCGTCGCTGTTCATCGTGGGCATCCTGCTGACCTCGCTGGCTTCCCGGGTCCACCGGGCCTTCGAACTGCGGGCCGCCGACGTCACCTTCGACGAGACCGCCGCGCGGCTCATCGACGACGCCGTCCGCTCCGGGCCGCTGCGGGTCATCGCCAACGAACCGCAGGAGAGCGACGCGGCCGAGTACCACGCGAAGGAGTACACCCAGCGCGAGGAGACCCACATCCCGAGCGGTGGCCCCGTCCTCTTCCTCGAAGTGACCGTGCGCGACTCCTCCGACTTCGCCACCGACGTCACCGTCACGGGCGAGGAGTGCTACGGCATCCGAATCCTGCGGGTGCAGGGCGCCGGAGTGCCGAACACCATCGCCGCGGTCCTGCTCGAACTGCGCGACCGCACCGGCCAGGTGCCCCACGCGTACTTCAACTGGACCGAAGGACACCCGCTCAGCCACCTGCTGCGGTTCCTCGTCTTCGGTGACGGCGAGGTCGCCCCGGTCACGCGTGAGGTCCTGCGCCGCGCCGAACCCGACCTCACCCGCCGTCCGCGCGTCCACGTCGGCTGATCCGCACTCCCCTGTTCCCGCCCGCCGGTCCCACGACCGGCGGGCGGAGTGCGTTGCGGACCATGTGTCAGTCACACAAAGGGAAAAGCTGTGGCTGGAGGCTTTCACGCTTGGTACCCGAATGGCACAGCGAGATGAACGCAACCGATATATCCGGATGAGTTATGGTCTCGCGCACGTGCCGTGCGGCTGGATCCCCGAGACTCGGCCGCACGGCATCGCGGTGGAGCGATGACCGCGCAGCACGTACTCGCCCTGCCCGTCGGGCGTTCCTGTCCTTCGGACCCAAGAGGAAAGCTGTTCGTACATGCGTGAAAACAGGACCGCGGCTTCGGATCCGGCGATCGCGGTGGTCGGCGCGGCATGCCGGTTCCCCGGCGGAGTCAGGGATCTCGACGGGCTCTGGGAGGTGCTGGAGCAGGGCCGTGACGTGATCGGCGAGGTGCCGCCGGACCGTTTCGAGGCACGCAGGTTCGTCGACCCCGCGATGCCGCGCCCCGGGAAGAGCTACACGGCCGCGGGCGGCTTCCTGGACGACGTCATGGGATTCGACGCCGGATACTTCGGCATCGCGCCGAAGGAAGCGGCCCGGATGGACCCCCAGCACCGGCTGCTGATGGAACTGGCCGTCGAGGCGCTGGACGACGCCGGCATCGCCCCCGACCGCCTCGCGGGCTCGGACACGGCCGTCTACGTGGGGGTTTCGGACACCTCCTACGGCGGACTGCAGATGATGGCCCCGGAGACCGTCAACGCCTACACGATGTCGGGTTCGGCGTCGTCGATCGCCGCGAACCGGCTGTCCCACTTCTTCGACCTGCGCGGCCCGAGCATGGCGGTGGACACCGCCTGCTCCTCGTCCCTGGTGGCCCTCGACCGGGCCTGCCGGACCCTGCTGGACGGCAGCAGCCGCGCCGTGCTCTCCGCCGGCGTCAACGTGCTGCTCAGCCCCTACCACTATGTGGGTTTCTGCCAGGCGTCCATGCTCTCGCCCACCGGCCGGTGCGCGTCCTTCTCGGCGCACGCCGACGGGTTCGTACGTGCCGAGGGCGGTGGCCTGGTCGTCCTCAAAAGGCTCGCGGACGCCATCGCCGACGGCGACCGCGTGCACGGGGTGATCCTCGGCAGCGCGTCCAACAGCGACGGCAGGACGATGGGCCTCGCCCTGCCCAACGCGGAGGCGCAGGAAGAGCTGTTGCGCGCCGTGTACGCCGAGGCGGGCGTCGGCCCCGACGAACTGGTCTACCTGGAGGCGCACGGCACCGGCACCCTGGTCGGCGACCCGCTGGAGTGCGTGGCCATCGGCCGCGCCATCGGCAGGAACCGCACCGCCGGAGTCCTGCCGATCGGATCGGTCAAGACCAACATCGGGCACCTGGAGCCCGCTTCCGGCATGGCGGGCCTCCTCAAGGCCCTGCTGGTGCTCCGGCACCGGGCGATCCCCGCCTCCCTGCACGCCTCCCCGCCCAACCCGGACATCGACTTCGCGGCGCTCAACCTCGCCCCCGCCGAGCGGCTCGGGCCGCTGCCCGCCACCGGGCGTCCCGTGGTGGGCGTGAACTCCTTCGGGTTCGGCGGCTCCAACGCCCACGTCATCGTCACCTCCTCCCCGGCCCTGCCCTCCGCTCCACGGGAGCGCGCTCCGGCCGCGGAGCCCGTGGCACTGCCGGTGATCGTCTCCGCCCGCACGCGACAGGCGCTGGAGAAGGCCGCGGCCGACCTCGCGGACCGGCTGTCGGAGGCGACGCCGCAGGAGTTCTACGACATCGCGTACACCGCCTGCCTGCGGCGTGGGAAGCACCCGCACCGCGCGGCCGTACTGGCCACCGCGGGCACCGCCGCCCAGCGGCTGCGCCGGTTCGCCGGAGAGGCCGCACCCGCCGACGCGGCGGAGCCCGTGGCCATCCCCTCCCCACGCGACGACGAGGCCATCGGCACCACCGCGCAGGCGGTCGAACACGGCCGCGTCGCCTTCGTCTTCTCCGGCAACGGCTCGCAGTGGGCGGGCATGGGAGCCGAACTCCTCGCGCACAGCCCCGCCTTCCGGGAGGCCGTCGAGGCGGTCGACGCGGCCCTCGCCCCCGGGCTGGGATGGTCGGTCGCCGAGGAACTCGCCGCACCCGCGGACCGGGCCCGCCTGGAGCTCACCGAGATCGCCCAGCCACTGCTCTTCGCCGTGCAGGTCGGCGTGGCCCGGATGCTCGGGGAAGCGGGCATCGTCGCGCACACCGTGCTCGGCCACAGCGTGGGGGAGGTCGCGGCCGCCTATGTCGCGGGCGCTCTCGACCTGGAGCAGGCCGCGCGGGTCGTCACCGGGCGCAGCCGCACCCAGGCGGCCACCGCGGGCACGGGCCGGATGGCCGCCGTCGGCCTGCCCCCGGCCCGCGCCCGGGAACTTCTCGCCGCCCACCCGGGGCTGGAGCTGGCCGCGGTGAACAGCGCCCGGGACGTGACCGTCGCCGGGCCCGCCGCCGAGCTGAGAGCCTTCACCGCGGAACTGCCGCCGCAGGGAGTGACCTGCACCGAACTCGACCTGGACTACGCCTTCCACAGTGCCGCGATGGACCCCATCCAGGAGCCGCTGCGCGAGGCACTGGACGGACTGCGGCCCGGCCCGGCCCGCATCCCCATGATCTCCTCCGTCACCGGCGAGCCCGTCGACGGCACCGCGCTGGACGCCGGCTACTGGTGGCGCAACGTCCGCGAACCCGTCCGGTTCGCCGCCGCCGTCGAGCACGCCCTCGACGCGGGCGCGGACGTCCTCGTGGAGATCGGACCCCACCCCGTGCTCCGCTCCTACCTGCGGCGCATCACCGCCTCCCGCCCCCGCACGCCCACCGCGGTGACGGCCACCCTGCGGCGCGGCATCGACGCGCGCACGGCCATGCGCCAGGCGGTGGCGGCCCTCGTCGCCCAAGGCGCCCAGGTGGACTGGGGCGTGTACTTCCCCCGCCGGGGCCGGGTCACGGCGCTGCCGGCGTACCCCTGGCAGCGGGAGCGCCACTGGAACGGCACCCCGCAGACATGGCTGCGCACCAGCGGCACCGGGCTCCTGGAGCACCCGCTCCTGGGCGAGCGGCTGCCGTCCCCGCTGCCGACCTGGCAGGGCGCGGTCGAACCGGCGATCACGCCCTGGCTCGTCGACCACAAACTCGCCGGCTCCGTCGTCGTCCCGGCCACGGCCTACGTCGACATGGCCTTGACGGCCGGGCGCCTCACCCTCGGCGCCGCCGCCGAGGTCGACTCCCTGGAGATCACCCGTCCCCTGGTCGTGCCGTGGGCGGACGCCGGCAGCGTACGGATCCAGACGGCCCTGACCCCCGACGACGGGCTGGTGGAGATCACCAGCACCGACGCCCAGACCCGGCAGCCGCGCCCCCACGTACGGGCGAGGGTGCGCACCCTCCTCGGCCGGGCACCCGCGCCCCTGGACATCCCCGCCGTCCACGCGCGCTGCGGGCGCGTCGTGAGCGGCGAGGCGCACTACGAGGAGATCGGGCGCGCCGGTCTTCAGTACGGCCCCGCCTTCCAGGTGCTGCGGGAACTGCGCGCGGGGAACGGCGAGGTGCTGGCCGCCTACCGGCACGACGCCCCCTCGGAGGACCACGAGGCCCACCCCGCCCTGCTGGACGGAGCGCTCCAGGCGGGCGCGCCGCTGATCGCCGACGTGGTCAACGACGGCGATGTGTACCTCCCGGCCGCCATCGGAGCGGCCCGGGTGTGGCGCACTCCCGCCGCCTCCGGCTGGATCCATGTGCGCGAGCGGTCGTTGTCGGCGACCGAGGCGTGCTGGGACATCGTCGTCACCGACGAGGACGGCACGGTCAGCGTCGAACTGGAACGGTGCCGACAGCGGCGTCTGACCGGAGGCCACCGCACACCGGTGACCCTCCATCACACCGTGCTGCGCGCGGCACCGCACGCCACGGAGCCGGTGACGGACAAGCCCCCGGTCACGCCCTCGGGCATCGCGGCAGCGGCGGCCGACCGTGTGGCGGCGCTCCGCGCGGGCTGGCACGAGTACGGCTACGAGGAGTTCGTCGCCGTACTCAAGGAGGCGAGCGCACACCGCCACGCGGCGGCCGTCGCGGCGCTCCTGCCCGACGCCCGCGCCCCCTTCGACGTCACCGCCCTCCTCGCCGCGGGCATGGAACCCCGGCGCACGCCCTACCTCGAAGCGATGATCCCCGAACTGCACCGCCACGGCCTGGTGGAACGGCAGGAGGACGGACAACTCAGGCTCACCCGGACCACCTTCGACGACCAGGAGCTGCTGCGCCGGCTGGCACTGGACTTCCCGCGCTGCTCCACGGAGAGCCGCCTCGCCGTGCGCGGCCTGCGCGACGTCCTCACCAGTGACGGCACCGACCCCATGGACCTGCTGGTCTCGGACGGCAGCCTCACCGACGTCGAGCAGCTCTACGACACCGCCGTCATCATGCGCTTCCACAACCGCCTCGCCCAGGCACTCCTGGGCGAAGTGGTCCGTTCCTGGCCCGTCGGCCGGCCACTGCGCGTCCTGGAGATCGGAGCCGGTACGGGTGGCACGGCCGCCGCCCTGCTCCCACTGCTCCCGGCCGAGCGCACGCGGTACGTCTACACCGACATCTCACCGGTCTTCCTGGCCCGCGCCGAACGGCGCTTCGCCGCGTACGACTTCGTGACGTACCACCCCTTCGACCTCGACGCCGACCCCGAGGAGCAGGGTCTGCCCGAGGCGGGCTTCGACATCGTCGTCGCCGCCAACGCCCTCCACACGGCCAAGGACCTCGCCGCCGCGCTGCGCCGCGTCGCCACGCTGCTGGCTCCCGGCGGGCTGCTGCTGGCGGTCGAGTCCCACGACCCGTACGTCCTCGCGCCCTGCTTCGGTACGCTGGACAGCTTCTGGGACCGCACCGACCACGACGAGCGGCCGGACTCGCTGCTGCTGCCCGCCCAGCGGTGGCCGGAGCTGCTCGCGCGGTGCGGCTTCACGGACACCGTGCTCACCGGCGACGACGCCGGGCCCTGCCGCGAGGACTTCTCCGTCGTCCTCGCCGCAGCCCCCGAACGCACCGTCACCTTCCCACCGCCGGCCACCACGGCGCCCGCTCACTGGGTCGTCGCCGCGGAGACCACCGGCGAACTGGGGCTCGCCGAGGAGGTGGCCGCGCTTCTCCCGTCGGCCGACGGCGGGAAGTCCCAGGCGCGGCTCGTGGGGGACGACGCGGCCGAG
Organism: Streptomyces sp. NPDC020379; assembly: GCF_044387105.1. Lineage (NCBI taxonomy): Bacteria > Bacillati > Actinomycetota > Actinomycetes > Kitasatosporales > Streptomycetaceae > Streptomyces > Streptomyces sp. NPDC020379. The sequence continues at coordinate 7,961 of NZ_JBIRVR010000028.1, read as the reverse complement.
TGGGTGCCCGGGCCGCTCGGGCAGGGCGCGGCCCTCTGCGTCGTCCTCGGCGAGGCGCCCTCGGCCGGCCCGGACGACCTGGTGGCACTCACCACCCGGCGCGCGGCGCTCCTGCGCACCGTCTCGGCCGCCTGCGCACAACTGCCCGACGGCACACGGACACCGCTGACCGTGGTGACCCGGCCCAGCGGCGCGCTCCCGGCCCCCGAACGGACCTCCGCCACCCAGGACGCCGCCGTGTGGGGCATGGCCCGCACCCTGGCCAACGAGGAACCACGGCTGGCCGTCCGCACCGTCTCCCTCGACCGGAGCGGGGAGACAGCCACCGACGCCCTGCGACTGGCCCGCGAACTCCTCGCCGACCACTCCGAGACCGAAGTCGTGCTCACATCGGGCGGCGGCAGGTTCGTACCCCGCGAGAAGGCCCTGCCCGCCGATCACCGCGTGGTGAGTCCCACGGGGCCGCGGCCTTTCGCGCTCGACGTCCGCACCCCCGGCCTCTCCTACCAACTGCCCTGGTCCGAACGGCCACCGGTCACGGCTGGCCCCGGCCAGGTCGCGATCGCCGTACGGGCCGCCGCCCTCAACTACCGCGACATGATGCAGGCGGTCGGGCTGCTGCCCGCCGAGGCGGTCGAAGGCACCTTCAGCGAGGTCGGCCTCGGCCTGGAATGCGCAGGGACCGTCACCGGCGTCGGCCCCGACGTGACCGGCTTCCGGCCGGGTGACCGGGTGTTCGGGATGGCCCCCGCCTCCCTCGCCTCGCACACCCTCACCGCCGCCCAGGCCATCGGCCACATTCCCGACGGCATGAGCTTCACCGAGGCCGCGACCCTGCCCGTCGTCTTCTCCACCGTCCACTACAGCCTCGACCACCTGGCCCGGCTCTCCGCGGGCGAGACGGTGCTGGTGCACGGCGGGGCGGGCGGCATCGGGCTCGCGGTGCTCCAGTACGCCCGGCTGTGCGGCGCCCGGGTGATCGCCACCGCGGGCACCCCCGCCAAGCGGGAACTGCTGCGCCACCTGGGGGTCGACCACGTCCTCGACTCACGGAGCCTGGACTTCGCCGCCGAGACCATGGAGCTCACCGGGGGAGCCGGCGTGGACGTCGTCGTCAACTCCCTCGCGGGCGAGGCCATCACCCGCAGCCTCGAACTCCTGCGCCCGGGCGGGCGCTTCATCGAGCTCGGCAAGCGGGACATCTACGAGAACAAACCACTCCTCCTGCGCCCCTTCCGCAACAACATCGCCTTCTTCGGCGTCGACCTCACCACACTGGCCTCCGCCCCCCGGGTCGCCGCCAAGCTGTTCGCCGACGTCACCGAGCGCGTACGCGACGGTTCCTACCGCCCGCTGCCGCACCACATCTACCCCGCCGCCCGCGTCAGCGAGGCGTTCCAGCTCATGCAGCACTCCCGGCACGTCGGCAAGGTCGTCGTCGCCTTCGACCCGCTCGACGAACCCGTGCGCGTCGAGCGGCCCGCCCAGGCACCGGGCCTCGACCCGCACGGCACCTACCTCGTCACCGGCGGCCTCAGCGGCTTCGGCGCCGCCACCGCCGGCCTGCTCGCCGACCGGGGCGCACGCCACCTGGCCCTGATCGGCCGCCGCGGCGATACGACCCCCGGCGCCGCGGAGCTGCTGGACCGCCTCGCCGAGCGCGGCGTACGGGCCACCGCGTACGCCGCCGACATCTCCGACCTCGCCGCGACGCGGAGCCTCGTCGAGGGGATCGACACCGGCGGGCACCCGGTGCGGGGCGTCGTCCACTGCGCCATGCACCTCGAGGACGACCTGCTCACCGAGCTCACCGACGAACGGTTCGCCGCCGCCCTGAAGGCGAAGATGGCCGGTGCCCTCGTACTGGACCACGCCCTCGGCGGGCGCGATCTGGACCTCTTCGCGCTGTACTCCTCCGGCACGGCCCTCATGGGCAACATCCGGCAGTCCAACTATGCGGCCGCCAACCTCTTCCTCGAAGCCCTCGCCCGCCGACGCCGAGCCGCCGGAGCCGCCGGAGCGGCCATCGCCTGGGGCGCCATCGGGGAGACCGGATACGTCGCCCGCAACGACCTCACCCACACCCTGGCCTCGGTCGGCATCGAACCCCTCACGCTCCGTCAGGCGTTCACCGCCCTCGACCGGCTGCTCGGCGGCGACGTGGAGGTGGCGGGTGCCGGACGCTACAACTGGTCCCGCCTGCGCGGTCTGCTGCCCGCCCTGGACGCCCCCCGCTTCCGTCTGCTGCTTCCCGAGCGGATGGGTGCCGCGGACCGGAGCCGGGAGGAGATCCTGCGCGCCCTCGCGGCCATGGAACCCGAGGAAGCGGTACGCGCCGTCGCCGACGCGCTGGCCCACCTGCTGGCCGGCGTCCTGCACATGGACGCGAAGGACCTCGACCACCACCGGCGGCTCGACGAGTACGGCCTCGACTCGCTGATGCTCGCCGAGATGCTGGTGTCGCTGCGCCAGCGGTTCGACGTCGAGATCCCGCCGCTGGAACTCCTGCGCAGCGGCGGCACGATCACCGACGTCGCCCATCTGGTGCTGCTCCGCCTGGGCCTCGGGACCGGCCCCGGCACCACCGCCACGACCGGGACGGCTACGGCCGTGCCGGCCCCGGCGGCAGGGGCGCAGGCCGGTGACCGGGCGGCGGCACCGGCGTAGCCGAGGTGTCCCGGGGGCCCGGCAGACCTTCGGCGCCCTGGGCTCCGGGCCGGTGCCACCGGCCCGGGTCCAGGCGTTCGTGGAGCACGGCGAGCGGCCGGGGCGCCCACCAGTTGGCGTGTCCGGTCAGCCGCATGAAGGCCGGCACGAGCACACCCCGCACCACGGTGGCGTCCACCAGGACCGCCAACGCCAGCCCGCAGCCGAAGAGTTTGAGCAAGGTGATGCCGGAGGCCGCCAGCGGGAACAGCGCGGCCGCGAGGATGGTGGCGGCGACCGTGACCATCCTGCCGGTACGGGCGATCCCGGTGACCACGGCGGCCCGGTGGTCGCCCGAGTTCCGGTACTCCTCCTGGATGCGCGAGATGAGGAACAGCTCGTAGTCGACCGAGAGCGCGAACGCGGCACCGAAGATCAGCACCGGCATGGCGGTGTCCAGCTCACCCGTGACGGTGAAGTGCCCGAACAGGTCGCGGAGATGGCCGTCCTGGAAGACATACACCATGGCACCGAAACTCGCGCTCAGACTCAGCGCCCCCATCAGCACCGCCTTGATCGGGATGAGAACCGAACCCGTGAAGAGGAACAACAGGAGCAGAACACTGCCGACGACCATCGCCGCGGCCCCCGGCAGGGCGCCGAGCACCGCGTTCTCGGTGTCCAGCACCCGGGCCGGACGGCCCGCGACCAGGTGCGGCCCGGGAGACGGCAGCGCGCGCAGCTCCTCGACCAGGTGCTCGTCCCGGGCCGGCGGACCGCCGCCGATCACGGACAGCCAGGTCGCGCCCCGCGTGATGTAGAGGAGCGAGCCGACCGTGGGGCCCGAGGTGAGCCGGCCCCGCTCGTAGACCCCGCCCGCCGTGGCGACTTCCCGCACCGCGGGGAGGGCCGAGACACGGCGCGCGTAGGCGTCCAGCCGCTCCCGCTGGTCCACGGCGTCGGTGCCGGTCAGCAGCACGGCCAGGGTCCGGTTCCACGGCAGGTCGAATTCGCGCTCGATCCTGGTGGCCGTCGCGTGTGACTCCACCCGCTCCGGCAGGACGCGCTCGTCGGTGACGCCGAAGCGGACGTGGGCGAAGGGGAACGCCAGCGTCACCAGGAACAGGACCGCGCAGCCGCCCGCCAGTACCGGCCGCGCCGTCGCGACGCGGGCCGCGCGGTGCCACAGCGAGGCATCGCCGTCCCGCCGCGCCCGGCGCAGCGGCGCGAACGCGTCACCCCGGTCGATGCGGGTGCCGATGACGGCCAGCAGGGCGGGCAGGACGAGCGCGGTGGTCGCCGCCGCCAGCACCACCACGCTCATCCCCGCGACGGCCAGGGAGCGCAGGAAACCCAGCGGGAAGAGGAGCAGCGCGCTCAGGCAGACGACGACCGTGGCCGCGGAGTACAGCACGGTCCGGCCGGCCGTGCGCATGGTGCGGGCGATCGCCTCGGCGGGTCCGCCGCCGGTGGCCATCTCCTCCCGGTAGCGCGTGACGACGAAGAGGCCGTAGTCGACGGCCAGTCCGAAGCCGAGCGCGGTGGTGATGTTCGACGCGAACGCGGAGACCGGCATGAGCGCCGTCAGCAGCCGCAGCACCGCGAACGTGCCCGCCACCGCGAGCCCCCCGACGGCCGCGGGCAGCAGAGCGGCCGTCATCGAGCCGAAGGCGAACAGCAGGACCAGTACGGCCAGCGGCGCGCCGATCAGTTCGGCCCGGAGCAGCTCCCGGCTGCTGAGCTCGGTGGCCTGCGCCATCACCCAGGCGGGGCCGGTCGCCGTGACACGGAGCGGGCCGTGCCGGCCCGTCAGCCGCGGCACCAGCGCCGCCGCGCGCCGCGCCGCCACGTGCTCACCGCCCTGGAGGTCGACGGTGACGAGGGCGGCGTGCCCGTCCCTGCTCAGCAGCCGGGAGTCCCCGACCGTCCAGTAGGACAGCACCCGGCGCACCCCCGGCTGCTCCGCCGCCACGCGGGCGAGTTCGCGGCCCGCCCGCTCCACGGCCGGGGCGGTGACGGGCGCGTCGGCCCGTACGCGCAGGACGAGATCGGGAATGCCCGCGTCGAACCGCTCCTTGAGGATGCTCTCGGCGCGCCTCGCCTCGGTGCCGCCCGCGATGTAACCGCCGTTCGACAGGCGGGCGGGGAAGCCGAGCGCGGCGAGAGCCAGCAGCGCGCCCAGCCCCAGGGCCGTCGCCAGCACCCACCACGGGCGGCGTACGGCCCACCGGACGGCCCCGCCCCCATCCGCACAGCCCTTCCGCGCACGGGCTGTCGGATCGGGCACGGAACGGCGCCATCGCATGTGCGGGTCCTTTCGTCGGCGTGGCGATCGTGGCGAAAGGGGGGTGACTGGAGCAAATGTCCTGTAGGCCGTGTGGGTGCGGAAAACCGGCTGAATCTGGCAAGCGGGAGGTGGTTCGGCTAGCTTGCGTCACTCGAACTCGACCAGGCGACCGCAAGAACCCCCCAGCGCAAGGAAGAAGACCTATGCCCGACAGGGCTCACACCACCGTCGGCGCCACCGCTCGTGTGCGTCGTGGCATCAGCGCACTGGCCTCGGCCGGGGCGACGCTCGTGCTGCTCGTGACCGGCACCACCGCCGCTCTCGCCCAGCCCTCCGCAGGGGCGGGCGGCACCCTCAAGTGCTCCCTGCGCACCGCGCCGGGCGGCCGCATCACCTTCTCGCCCGCCGTCTCCAGCACACCCAGACGCATCTCCGCCCACGGCACGGTCGACCTGGACGACTGCACCTCACCCGACGGACGCCAGTCACGCATCAAGTCCGGCCGGCTGGTGCTCAGCGGCAGCGGCCTCGCGACCTGCTCCGGAGCCACCGGAGTCCAGGGCACCGGCACGGTCACCTGGTATTCCGGGGGGAACCGCACGGGGCGTGTGATCGGCCGGACCACGGTCCGGCCCGCCTCCGGCGGCGGCCAGGGCTACACCCCGGTCGACTCCTTCCTCAGCGGCGAGGCCGCCTCCGGCCTCATGGCGGGCCACACCTTCTCCGGCACCGCCGTACCCACCAACGACGTCAAGAGGTGTTTCACCGCCGGTCTCGGCTACCTCGAAGGGCGCGGCAGCCTCACCGTCGGCTGACGCGAACGCCCGGGCGGACGCGGGCGGAGTGGTGCGGGCCGCCGATGTTGGGTAACGGGCTGGGTGTGCGGCCGCCGTACGGCGGCACGCTCATCGTCACGGAGGTGGAGCATGACGCAAGGCCCCGGCGCGACCCCGCATCCGATCCCGCCCGCCGTCCAGGAGGCGTACGGCCCGGCCGACCTCGGCTCGATGCCCATGTTCGCGGGCGGATTCATCAACTTCGGCTACTGGCAGGGCTTCGACCTCGGCCGGTCGCTGACCGAGGACGACCGGATCGGCAGCCAACTGGCCATGTACCGCCAGGCCCTCGGCGCGCTGGTGCCCACCGAGGGCCTGCGCGCCCTGGAAGTCGGCTGCGGGCTGGGGGCCGGCGCCGCGGTGGCGTTGGAGGAGTACGGCTTCGCACGCGTCACCGGCATGGACATCCACCCCCAGCAGCTCGAACGCGCCCGGCAGGCCAACTCCGGCCTGCTGGGCCGCCGTCCCGGTCGGCTGCACTTCGTGCAAGGCGCGGCCGAGGACATGCCGTTCGACGACGGCGAGTTCGACCGTGTGCTCAGCGTCGAAGCCGCCCAGCACTTCCGTGACCTCGGGGCCTTCGCCCGGGAGACCGCTCGCGTGCTGCGGCCCGGCGGCCGCGTCGCCATCGCCGGCTTCTTCGTGCCCGACGCCGGTCCGGCCCGTGCCGGGCGGCTGGCCGAACTGCTCGACAGCTTCGCGTCCGGCCTGGACGTCGCGCACACCGTCCCCCTGCTGACCGGCAGCCTCGAACGGGCCGGTCTGAGCGGGGTCCGTGTCACATCCATCGGGGCCTCGGTGTGGCCCGGCTGGGACCGCTGGCTGGCCGACGCGTGGAAGCCCGACACCTGGCCCCGCAACTTCTTGCGCGCCTACCGTGAAGGCACCCTCGACTACTTCACGGTCACCGCGGAACGCCCCGTCAGGTGATGCGCCGTCAAGTCGCCTGAGACAACAGGTGCGCGGCCCACACACCGGGCCCCGCCCCGCGCGCTCCGAGGGAGTCCTCGTGCCGCGGGCCGGGGCCCTGGGAGTCACCCGCACCCATGTCGTCACCGGCCCGCTCCCTCGGGAGCCGGCCGCCGCCTCGGGGCCGGGCCACCGGTGAGTGCCGGTCAGGCCTTGGCCGCGGTCTCCCCGGCCGTCTTGGCCTCGGACGCCTGGGCCGGGGCGGCCGCCTCGGGCACGGCCGCGTCCTTGGCCCCGGGCGCGGTGTAGAACACCGATCCCTGCTTGCGCTCGCGCTCCAGCCTGCCCTTGGCGACGAGTGCTTCGACGGTGTTGCGCACCACCTGGGTGCTCGCGACGCGCTCCGGGTGGGCCTGGGTCAGCTCGTTGACGACCTCGCTGACCATACGCGGCTGGTGGTGCCGGCCGAGCAGGCCGAGGACCAGCTCGCCCAGGGTGGGACCGTCACCCTTCTTGGCGCGAGTGCCGGCCGGCTTCGGCGCCTCGGCGTCCCTGGCCTGCGCCGCCTTCTTCCGGCGGCCCGGTGCGGCGGCCGCCTTCTTCGCCCGGCGCGGCTGCGGCACACCCGCGGTGACCTCGGCCTTCCCGGCCTCCTTGCCCGGCGCGTCCTGCTCCTTGGCCACCGTGCCCCGCATGCCCATCAGCCAGGCACGCTCCGTCTCCAGCTTCGCGAGGCGGGCGCGGAGTGCCTCCTGCTCCTTCTCGTTGTTCTCCAGATCAGCCGCGAACCGTGCCGCGTACCGGGCCTGGATGCCGGCGTCGTCCGTACCGTCGGTCATGAACCGCTCCCTCTTCTGGGCAGGTGTGTTGTTGCGGGATGGTACTCACTCAAACACAGAGTCAGTTGCCATGTTGCCGACCGGATACCCAAAACCGACGCCCTCTGTGCGACTTTGCCGGAGCCCCGCGTCCGTCTCCCGGGTCAGGAGCCTTCGGCTGCAACCATGTTGCTGTTGCCGACATGGTTCAGTTGGTCGGCCGCAAAAAGCGAAGCGCCGCTGTACCCGACGGACAAGTACCGTCGGGCACAGCGGCGCCGCATGGCGTCAGAGCCCGGGATTCACTCCGTCGGGCGGAGTTCCTGTGAGGCCCGCTTCACCGCCGAGGCCACCGCTTCGGTGGCGCGCGCGTTGAAGACGCTGGGGATGATGTAGTTCGCGTTGAGTTCGTCTTCGGCGACGACGTCGGCGAGGGCGCCGGCGGCGGCGAGCATCATCTCGGTG